>JASGTU010000171.1 GCA_030058085.1 Chloroflexota bacterium | reverse complement strand
GGCGATCGCGGGCGGCGATTATCTCGGCGTGGGAGGGGAAATCAGGCCGGTTGAACATGTGCCACTCAGGATGGGTGCTGTAGTAGCTGAAGTGTGGGCTTTTGTCATCGAGCGGCAGCCAGCAGGCTAGCGGTTCGGCCATATGCAGGAGGAGGGTGCTGTCGCGCTGGGCGATGTAGTCGAAGATGGGCGTAAAGATTGCATCGTCGATCATGACAAATGAACCGTCCGGCTTGCGAACGTCCATGCCGACATTCTTCCAGACTTTACAGCCAACCGCGCCGTTTGCGAAGTCGCGTTCTAAGCCAGCAATTGCGCGCTCGGCGTACTTCGGATCGTCGAAGTTGGGCAGAAATATCGTCGTGCACCAGGCGAAATGCTTCGGAAAGCGACGATGGAGATCTGCGTAGTGATCCGCTTGGGCGCGCCAGTCCTCTGCCGGATCCGATACGAGACTGATGTTGAGCAGCATCACGTCGAGTTCGTCGAGCAGCGCGAGCAGTTGCGGCGCGTCGTCGCCATAGTGTATGTGGGCATCGATTATGCGAGGCATATGCGGCGCTCCTTTGGCCTGAGGTTCACGATTATGGCTGTCATGGTGAAGGCGACGACCGGTTTCGTCGACTCGTTTCGGCAGTCATTCTATCATAGCGGCCTCAGGGATTGAAGGCTGGGCGTGCGTTACAAAATGTCGATAGGGAACGCAATGTAGTGGGGAACGTTCAGCAGCGCCATACGTTAGTGGCGTAGGTAATCCTATCCGTGAGGGATTCATTTGCTCGGTGATCGGACATGGGATACCATAGGCGCATGTGTCGATATGGCGGTTCTCTGAATGATGGGTGATTCAGTTGCCGACTCCCAATCAATCCGGTGGCGAAAAGTCCTGTGTGGCGTCTCCTGGGCGGCGCATAGGTTGACGAAAGCCGCGGTGTGCAGGTTAGTGGCGGTGACTACAGCCGTCACGTTATTAACCGGCTGCGGAGTGTTCGGGCGCGGGGAGCCGACGCGGACGCCTGTGCCAACCTTTACGCCCACGCCTATCCTGGTTGTCGTGCCGGCGGGATCCGAGCCGGCGGATGCCGAGACTGTGGTTGCTGCAGTCCCGCCCGAGCCGGTTGCACCGCCTCCCACGGACACACCTCAACCTCCGCCGACAGCCACACCGGAGCCGCCTACCAGCACGCCGACTGTTACGCTTACCGCCACACCGGAGCCAACGGCGACGCCGACCATCGAACCGACGCCAACGGCTTCGCCCGACTATGGTTTTATCCTGGAGACTGCGCAGAAGTTCCCCACGGAATCGTTGGCGCCAAATGTGGTGCGAATCTATGCTTATATCTACTCGCCCACGGAATTTGGTCTTGAAGGGTACAGCCTGAGCGTGCGGCACAATGGGGCGGAACTGGCAGTTGATCAGCAGTCGACCGGCGGGCTGCCGCGGGTGACGCGTGACGCGCCGGGTCCGTACAGCCGCTTCACGAACCTCACGGCGATCTTCGTGGAGACGCAGGCAGGCGATTGGGTAGTGCAGTTGGCGGACGCTGACGGCAATCCTGCCGGGCCGCCGGCGACGTTCCAGCTATCGAGTGACGAGGAAACGCGTGAACTGTATGTGCGCTACCGTCTTGAGGGCGGGTAGCAAGGCGATCCGTCGCAAGTTGCGCGTGCAGAAAACGTGATGGTTAACAAAAGAGGCAGCCCCACTGGGCCGCCTCTTTTATTATGTGCTGTTTGGAAGAGAGTCAGTTAGCGGGAGAGCGGCATCAGCCTAATCCCAGGCGAGATTCCACTCTCCGGAGTCGCCTTCGTCGGGCTCGAAACGCAGCCACAGTGTAATAGACTGATCGCTGTCGACGTATAGGTCTGAGTTTCCTGAGAGTCCATTCCAGGGACTGCTGGCGGTAAAGGCAATCTGACCGGGATAAACCAGGATGGAGACAGCCTCGCCAGGCAGCAGATCGTACTCGCTGGGACCTTCGGTCGGGCGGTACTTCTGATCGATGGTGAAGCGCATGTCGAACTGGAAGCCGTTATTAACGAGGAGCATTGCCAACCCCTCTGGAATTCCCGATTCTGCTTGATCGTCCGATTCGGTTGGCTCTTCGGCCTCCTCAGCCCCCTCTGCGGCAGGCGGGCTGTCCTCTGGCTGCTCTGCCTGTTCGGGCGGCGCCGCCAGCGCTTCGTCCTGATTCGCTACTGGGGGCGTCTGTGCGACGGGAACGGGTGTTGGCGTAGCAGCGAGGGTTCCGCCAGAGAACTCGACAATGGGCAATTGCTCGGCGTCGCCGGTGCATAGGATGAAACTGGGGCTGCTCGTAACCCAGCCGCCAGGCGCAACCGAGTCCGCCACAGCATACCATTGACGGTCCACGCTGCGGCCGATGACTATTACGCGGCCTGGTTCTCCTACCTGTTCACGCACTTTTCCGATGATCTCGTATTGGAGACCGGGCCCGCTGCGCACGTTGATAGCCGGCACCTGAGTCTGGCAGACCACTTCCGGTGAAGGGGCGATGTATTCGCCGCCGGCGTCGACAACAGGGCGCAAGTCGATGGTGGTGATACGGCTACCTGCGGAAGCGCCGGGAGAGGAAATCTCGACCATTGCGAAATATCCGCCGCGGTCCAGCGTGAGCGGTGACCATTCGCACACCGTACTGGCATTTTGCGTCAGACAACTGCGCACGTAAAGGATTGCCGGAACATCTGCCGCGACTTCGAACTGCTCGACAGCGCCTGCGGCGACTTCGTAAGTCGAGTCTTTGTAGACGACCATTTCCTGCCGGCCCGTGCGGTTCTGAACCCATACCTGATTCTGCGGCGGCGCGTCTGCTTCACGCAGCATCAAGCGCGGCAAGTTCTCGAGCTGAGAGGCGTCGTAGATCTCATAGAAGCCGTCACGCTGCAGCAAATATGGATCCCAATAGCAGCCGCTATCGGATTCGGGCGACGAGGCGTCGCAAGAGTAGAGGTTAAGAACGGCGCTCACACGCGGGAGTTGAAGGCCTGTGGAACGCATCGGCTCCAACTGGGCCATTTCTCCTTCGACGAAATAACGTGCCGTATAGTCTGTGCGATTGGCAATAATCGTGCCGCTCAGGGGTTGGCTTTGATCAAGCTCCGGAACTGGCGACTCAGCAGAAGCAGTCACCGCAACGGTCGGGCTGATCAGGCCGATCGGCGCCGAGATTGCAGGCGCCGTCGTGGTGGGAGTAGCGACGACAGAGGGAGTAGCGGTAACTGGCGCTGTCTGCGCCGTATCTGCTGGCAGAGCATACGCCAAAGGGCCTAGTTTGTCTGGCGTCTCAGCTGCGGCGACGGAGAACATCGCCAGCACAGCGAAAAAGACAGATATCGCGGCTAAACCACTAAAGAAAACGGACCTGTTCATATCATCTACATCCTTGGTATGCGCCTAGGGTTCACAACGAATTGCGGCTTCTATAGCCGGTATGTCTGGGCGCATCACCGAATTGACTGTTTCGCAACCCACGAGCATGACGCAAGATGGGCTGTCGGGCTGGCGTTCGTTCTACTTGCTTTTGCCCGATACGCAGTCCGCAGGCGGTTTGGCAGGCCAACTTCCATCATACACCTAGTTAGCCGCCGGTGAGAATCAACTCCCATGCCTTTGCCAAACGAATCTCGTACGAATGATATAGACGTTGCCTACGATTGTTATGTTCCATTGACGGCTGTGCGCAAGTTCGGCGCGCACAAAGCAGGCGCAGGGCTGCCCCTGCGCCTTTCGAATAGACAGAAAGTGGTCCGTCGAGACGAACGCCGTCGACTATTTCGTCTCGCGGTAGATTACATGACGGCGCACGACCGGATCGTACTTGCGCAGTTCTAGCCGCGCCGAATCATTGCGCCGGTTCTTTTCGGTCAGATACATATGCGAGCTCTCGGTGCTGCGCATCTTGACGAGTACTCGCGGTCCTTTTTTCGCCATGTCTAGTGCTCCTTGACTTCCATCCTAATGTGTCAACCTGAACAGTATAGTTGTTCGGACGCGAAAAAGCAAAAACGAAGCGCACAGGCGAGCAATCATGTTTGAGCGCGCTCGTCTCGTCTAGAACCGGGCAGAACTCAGGCGCTGGCGCCGTCAAAGTACTTGCCCACGATATGGCGCAGATTGTTGATCGTTGTGTGCGACACGTATTTACGATCTGTGATGATGGCGTCCTTGAGCGCATCAGCATAGGGGCTGGGTCCGGCGTCAGCCAACGCACGAATGGCGTTCGACACGGCTTGTTTGGCTACCTCGGTGTTGTGCATCAGAACACGTATCACGGCCTCGACGGTTACCGCCTCCTCAGTTTCGTGCCACACGTCATAGTCTGTGACGTGCGCCATCACGGCGTAGCTCATCTCCGCTTCTCTTGCCAACTGGGCTTCGGGCGTGGTCGTCATGCCGATGATGTCCATGCCCCAACTACGGAACACTTCGCTCTCGGCCTTGGTGCTAAAGCGAGGCCCTTCGATGGTGACAAAACCGCCCCCTTTGTGAACGGGATTGCCTGTTTGACGGGCCGCCTCGTAGCAGATATCGCTGAGGAATGCGCAGAAGGGTTCGGCCAAGCTGATGTGGACGACGAGGTCATCCGTGCCGGCTGCCGGATCATCGAAGAAAGACAGGGCTCTGCCATTAGTCCGGTCGAACAACTGGTCCGGCACAACGATGTGGCCTGGTTCGTACTGCTCCTGAAGGCTGCCGCAAGCGCTGACGCTGATGAGGTATTCTACGCCGAGCATCTTGAAACCGTAGATGTTGGCGCGCTGGTTCAGCCTTGTTGGGCTGATGCGGTGGCCGCGGCCGTGACGTGCAAGGAAGGCAACGCGCTGTCCGTGAACTGAGCCGACCACATAGCTGTCCGACGGGGCGCCGAAGGGCGTTTCGAGCGCGATTTCCTCAACGTCGTCAAGCGCCTCCATCTGGTAGACGCCGCTTCCGCCGATAACGCCGAAGCGAATAACCTCAGACACTTGTCACACTCCTGTTCAATCGATTGGCCGTTGAGTGGGCGTTTGGTGAGAACACGATGCAAATGGTGATATGAGAGAACTAGATACCGGCAGACCGTGCGCGGGCCGGCGCGCTAATCCGGCAGAGCGCCGGGCGCGATGTCGAGCAAGCGCGGGTTGGCATGGTCGCGTTGCGACAGGATAGGCTTGTCGACGCCCCAATTAATCTGCAAGGTCGGGTCGTCCCAGGCAACGCCTAGTTCGTCCTGTCCATTGTAGTAGTTGTCAACAATGTAGGTCAGCGTGGCGTCCGTGACGGCGTAGAAGCCGTGCGCCACGCCAATGGGAATGAAGAGCCCGCAGGGGTTGTCCTGGTGCAGGTCAATCGTCTCGACGGCGCCGCGGGTCGGCGACGACTGACGCAGGTCGGCCAAGCCTACACGGATGCGGCCGCGCGGCGCGTGCCAGTAGTCTACCTGATAGCGGTGATAATGCAGACCGCGCAACACGCCGGCCTTGCTGTCGCTGCGGTTGCTCTGGACAATATCCCAGGTTCGTTCGGGAAACCAGTCTTTGCGGAACAACTCCATGAATTGGCCGCGGTCGTCGGCAAAGACGGACAACCGGACAAGCTTAACTCCCTGGATGACTGTGGATTTGATGATGTCTGTCATGGGGCGATGTGCTCACTCTGATGGCGGTCGATGGCGGTGCGCAGCGAGTGGATTGCGTGCTGGACGGCTTCGGCCTTGAGCCGGTAGGCTGCGCGATTGGCGATGAGGACGGCTTGGCTGTGCATGATAACGCGTAGCTCGATGAGGCCGTTTGCGCGCAACGTGTTGCCTGTGTCTACCAGGTCCACGATCAGGT
Organism: Chloroflexota bacterium; assembly: GCA_030058085.1. Taxonomy (GTDB): domain Bacteria; phylum Chloroflexota; class Anaerolineae; order Caldilineales; family Caldilineaceae; genus JASGTU01. Next base: position 35,318 of record JASGTU010000171.1, on the reverse strand, counting down.
CTGCCAATCCAACCAGCGGGCCAAGCTCGACCGAACCTTTAAGGGCGATGATCTCGGCGTTGATACCGCGTGTGCGAAAGAAATCGGCGGTAAGACGCGGAAAGGTGGTGGCGACGCGTGGTTGGCTGTCGTAGCGCAGGGGAATGTCAGGTCGATCGGCAGGGCCGGCTAGGCTAAGCCGGCAATAGCCGAAGGGTAGCAAGAGCGGTTCATAGACGCTGCGCCCGCCTTCGCGCAAGACGTCGAGACCGCAGATGCCCAGGTCAGCAGCGCCGTACTCGACATAAATGGGTACATCGGCCGGTTTCGCCATGATGAAGCGCATCGATCCGTCGGCGCTGGCGATGACTAGCTTACGCCCGGCGTCATCCAGCGGCTTGGGCAACCCGGCGTGGTCCAGCCACGTGAGGGTCTTTTCAGTCAGCCGCCCTTTGGCAAGAGCGATCGTTAGGACCTGTGTCTGATCGTTTTCTGGCGTTAGCAACTGCGCGGCCGAATCAGTCGGCGGATGAGATAGCATTCAGAATTTCCGTAGCAAGTTGGTCCATTTGGCTGGCCGGCACGAAGCGTGATGCGCTCGCGGTCTGATTCATGGCGGTCACGACTGCGCCTTCATCTGTCCAGCGGATACAGTACTGCGCGCCGGTTACCCGGCCAAACTCAAGCAGCGCGTCGTCGACGAGTCCGTCGACGTCGATGGCGACGGACAACCGGCGTGAGCGCCAATCCTGTACGATCGGCATGATAGACTTCAGCGAAACTGCTTCTGGAGCAATGCCAAACAGCACATCGGGCGATGCAGGATGAGTGGCCGAACGCGCCGGCTCCGTGCGACGGCGAGCAAGCAGCAGCCGTTCGCTGGTAAGGGCTGCGCCGACTGCGGGTTGATCTGCGCCGAAAGAGGCGACGAGGTTATCGTAGCGACCGCCGCCGGCAACGGCAAAGCCCAACTCAGGCGTGAGAGCCTCGAAGGTGATGCCCGTATAATAGCCCAGGTTGTGGATCTCGGTTAGGTCTATGTACAGCCGACCGGCTTCTCCATAGGCGTCTAGGTTGTCGGCTACGGCGCGTAGGTTGTTGAGAGCGTTGTGCATACCCGCGTTGAGGCAGACCTTTTCGGCGCGGTTGATCACGGCGTCGACTTCGGGACCGCTCAGGAGAGGCATCTCTTCTACGGCGCGGCGGTGCGCCTCGGGCAGCGAGACGGTGCGAAGGAACTCCAGTAGATCGGCATGGCTGTTACGGTCGATGGCGCGCTGAAGGGCGCGGCTGCGATCCGGAGCCAGGTTTAGGGCTTCGAGCAGACCGTCGAAAAACTGCATCTGGCCAACAACTAACTTGAATTGCGATATAGCGGCGGCTTGCAGGGCGCGAGCGGTTAAGGCCATCACCTCGGCGTCTGCTTGAGGGCTGCGGCTGCCGATGAGTTCGATGCCGGCTTGGGCGAACTCGCGTTGGAGACCGGCCTGCGGTTCGGTGTAGCGGAAGACGCTACCGGCGTAGCAGAATCGCTGCGGCATGGCGCAATCGTGCAATCGCGTAGCGACCAGCCGAGCGACCGGGATCGTCATGTCGGCGCGCAATGCCAGGGTGCTGCCATCGCGATCCAAGAAACGGTAGACTTCGGATTCTAGCTCACTGCCGGCGCGCGCATGGTAGGTTTCGGCGTACTCGAACATCGGCGGGATGACGTCCCCATAGCCCCAAGACCGAAAGAGCTCGAGGAGTCGCGCCTCAAGTAGGCGACGCTCGCGCGCTTCCGTCCAGAAATAATCGGCGACCCCGTGGGGAAGGTGGGTACGCTGGAGGGCTGCAGAGCTGCGCTCTAAGGCCATGTGAAATCCGTTACTCTTGGTCGTTGTTGCCTGCGGCTGTGGCTGCTACTTGGTTACGGCGTTATCGACGCGAACTCGGTCGCAATCGCGGCCGGCTCTGAGGCCGACCGGCAGTTAGTATATCACATGACCGTGGTTGGAGGCGCAGCGGCATGGTCAGATGGGTATGGAGTGCGCTGCAGGGTGTTGGCGGGAAGGCGTAATAAGCGTGAGATCCGCTTCGGGAGGTAAAAAAACGAGGTGGATCGTATATTTGAGTTGTGCTAGAATGGCCCGCATGTGCGGACGATATACACTTCATACGGATCCAAGCATTTTGGCGGAGTTGTTCGGCCTGGAGGAGTCGCCGTTCCTGGCGCCGCGCTATAACATCGCGCCGACGCAGCCGGCGGCGATTGTGCGGCTGGACCCTCATAGCAAGAAGCGTGAATGGGCGCTCGTGCAATGGGGTTTGGTTCCTTCTTGGTCAAAGGACCCGACAATCGGGGCGCGTCTGATTAACGCCCGGTCAGAGACGGTGGCAGAGAAGCCCTCGTTTCGTGCGGCGTTTCGGCGCCGTCGTTGTTTGGCCCCGGCAGACGGCTTCTATGAGTGGCAGAAGAGCGGGCGCCGTAAGCAGCCGCTGTACATTACCCTGCAGGACGGCAGGCCGTTTGCGATTGCGGCGTTATGGGAACGCTGGGTTGGCGCTGACGGTTCGGAGATCGACTCTTGTACGCTGCTGACGACTGAGGCCAACGAGTTGATGGAGCCGATCCACAATCGTATGCCGGTGATCCTCGACCCGCGTGATTATGACCTGTGGTTGGGCGGCGGCAGCGACGCTTCGCCGCGCGAGCAGGAAGAGCTAATGCACCTGCTGCGTCCCTATCCCGCGGAGGAGATGGCCGCAGTTCCGGTTTCTACCTATGTGAACAATGCGATGAATGAAGGCGAGCGCTGCATCGAGCCGTTGGAGCCGGATGATGGAGGGGAACATTAGGTATGAGCTGGTTCTCGCAGGTCTTCGACGTCACGCTGCTGGCGACGATCGGCTTAATCGTTGGCGTGTCGCTGGTTTTGGCGTTTGTGCGCACGAATAGGCGCGACGTCTGTCTGAAATGCTTCGAGGGCTATCATGTCACGCTTGAGCGCAGTAGCGGCAAGGTGATCTGGGGCGTGATGGAGCTTGAGTCGACTGGCCTGGAACTTCGGTATCGCGACGCGGTGCAGGATGCGAACCATGTGGAGTCGAGTTATGTGCTCTATGCTGACGAGTTCGCAGACATCCAAGCGATGTACCGTTACGCCGACGATCTAGACCAGAGAGACAAACTGCGGCGCGAGAAGGATATCCAACGGTCTGCGCACCCGACCGTATTTGTGCGCATGTGGCGTGGAGCGCAGCATTTCTTCTCCCTTGCCGGGGATTCGCTGGTCGAGGCGCTCGGGGCCATTGTCGGCAGTCTGCGTAAACCAGCCGGACGGTACATCAACGATACGGGCGAGAAACAGCTCCGCCAGCTTGGCGCGACGATGATTGGTTCTGTTGGCAAGTCGTTCGATCCCCTGCTGGAGCGTTTGATTGGGCAGAAGGTGGTGGTGGAAATCGCAGAGGATGGCGAAGTGCATGAGCATGTCGGCGTCCTCAAAACGTACTCACCGGACTTCGTTACGCTGCTAGATGTTCAGTACCCGCAGAAGCAGTCCCATGCCATTGGCGAAGGCGCAAACGGTCATGCCAGAGGTCTGGAGACTAGCGTCGCCGACGGCGTTTTGCGTGTACAGAATCAGGGGCCGCAACCTGTACTCGTTATCTCGTTGCAGGCAGGCGATGAGGAGGAGATGCTGAACGCCGTCGTCGACCGCGGAGAGACGATCGAGATCCATCTGGAAAATCCGCTAGAACAGGCGGAACTGAATGTGCGCGTGGTTCGCGAGATGGATCTGATTGTGCCGCGAACGCGCTGTGTTGTACGCCACCGTGCGGAGCGATATGAGCCGGAGATATTGCCGGAGATCGTGTTTGATCTCGGCTTCATGTTGCAGGGCAATTCGCTGGCTGATGCACGCGAAAAGCGGTTGCGCCAGCGGTTGGCTGAAGATCCGCACTCTGCGATACTGATGGCGAACTTGGGCGCGCTTATGTTACAGAAACAGTCTTTTGTGGAGGCGGAGTACCTGCTTAATCGGGCCTATAGCATGCGTCTGTCGCTGCCGGATAGCGGACGCCGCACGGCGATGCTGCTGCATGAGTTGAGGCGCAGAGCGAATAAGGCGCCCGAAAGGGCCGATAAGCTACGCGCTTTGCTATACACCGCGGGCAATAATGGGGCGGATGCGACGAAGAACGTCGCCGTGACCGCCGTCTCACACAATGGCGGGCCGCATGCGTAGGCGGCCATTGTGTGACTTGTTCATAGACGCCAACTGGGAATACGGCGGCTTCGAACCTAAGCCGTGCTTCGAGTGTACTCCTCTCGTGTTATGGAATAGCAGACATCGTCATGGACGCTGCCGTTGAAGAGTGTGCTGGACAGCCGCAGTGTGCCTTCGTATTTGAAGCCACACTTCTCGATGACGCGCTGTGAGCGCCGGTTGGACGGGTAGTGAAACACCGAGACCAGATCTAGCTCCAGATCCTCGAAGGCGTACTGCAGCACCCGCTTGACGGCTTCCGTCATCAGTCCCTGACCCCAGAACTCCTCCGCCAACACATAGCCCAACATCCTCGTCTTGTGATTGTCCCTTTTCTTGTCGGCGTGCAGCGCCAATGAGCCGATAGCCCTCTGTGTGCGATTGTCCACGATTGCCCAGACATCATCCTGCTGGATAAACGAGCGCAGGATTTCCAGCGATTGCGTCTTGTCGGTGTGCGGTTGCCAGCCTGCGTTCGGGCCGATATTGGGGTTTCTAGCGTAGTGATAGAAATCGTCCAGGTCCGATTCCTTCCACCGCCGCAAGGTCAATCTTTCGGTCGTCAAGGTCTTCATGGGACTCTCTTGATCGCAACGACATAGCTCGAAAACAAAAAAGGGGCGTTGCTATCGCCGCCCCACTATGAAGGACCGGTATGGTATTGTAGCTTGACGTTGGGCTGACGTTACTGTCAGAGCGGGTAGCGGGAATCGAACCCGCATCTGATGCTTGGGAAGCATCCGTTCTGCCATTGAACCATACCCGCAAGATCGCGCTGTGTGCCGCTCTGAAAGCGACGTTAGGTGAAAGTATATGTGGCGTCCAGCCAGTTGTCAAGTTCACCGCGGCAGCCTCATGCCTTCTCCTAATCCTGTGCGACGCCCCGCCGCAGTTGGACGGAACATTGCCGCTTAAGCTTCCGTCCCAACAACAGAGTACGCGCCGGCAACTGGCCGGAAGCTAAGGGCTAGAATGTGCGAGGGAGGATGTATGCAAGCGATAGAGCGTGTCATTCGCCTGATGATCAGTCTGGCGGTGATGGGGGCGTTGTGCCTGCCTTCACCGGTGCAGGCGCAGGAGATCATTATCGAGCCGCCACACCCGCCAATCACCTGGATTGACGGCGTCACGGTCGACGAGCAGCGCATCGACGTGGATATTGAGGGGCCGATTGCGCATGTTAAGGTGTCGCAAGTTTTTCGGAACCGTTCGAGTCGAGTGGCGGAGGGAGTCTACCTGTTTCCTCTGCCGCCGGACGCTGCTGTCGGCGATTTTGTGATGAAGGTAGATGGCCGGGTGCTGGAGGGCGTGTTGATGCCCCAAGAGCAGGCGCGGCGCATCTATGAGGCGATAGTGCGGCAGTTGCGCGACCCTGCTTTGCTGGAATACGCCGGACGCGGTCTGTTTCAGACGAGCGTCTTCCCCATCCCGCCCGGCGACACGCGGACTGTCGAACTGACCTATAGCCAGGTGGTGGAGAGTTTTGACGGGCTGTACCGCTTCACCTATCCGTTGAAGGCGCCCGGTGCGCGTGGTCCAGCTGAGCGCACCGTGTTGCATGCCGAACTCGCATCCGAAAAGGGGCTGCGTGTGGTATACAGTCCTTCACACGATGTGACGATCCAGCGCTCGAGCGCGAACCTGGTAAGCGTTAACTATACGACGGATGCGGGGGACGAAGACCGCATTCAGTCGCCGACCTTTACGCTCTTCTATGGCGAGACCGATCAGTCGGTGGGGGTCAACCTGCTCAGTTACAAGCCCGCCGCAGAGGACGGCTACTTCATGCTGTTGGTCGCACCCACGGTCGAGGTCGTTGAAAAGGACGTGGTTCGGCGCGATATAGTTTTCGTCCTCGACGTCTCCGGCTCTATGGAGGGACCGAAGCTCGGTCAGGCGAAGGACGCTATCGCCTACGTTGTGGAGCATCTGAACCCGGGAGACCGGTTCAACCTGATCGCCTTCAGTACTGGCGTAAGGCTGTGGAGTGAAGCGCTGCAAAAGGCGACGTCGGAAACTGTGGCGGACGCGCTTGCCTGGATTGACGGGCTGGCTGCTTCGGGTTCGACCGATATTAACCGGGCGCTGCTGGAAGCCCTCGCCCAGTTCCAGGACATAGGGGAAGACGACGGGGGGGCGGGTTACGTGCTGTTTATGACGGACGGGCTGCCGACCCAGGGCGAGACCAACGTGACGAAGATCGTTCAGAATGCCGTGTCCGCCCGTCCGCCAGAGCGGATGTTGCGCCTGTTCACCTTTGGCGTCGGATACGATGTTAACACGGACCTGCTGGACGCGGTGAGCCGGCAGCTAGGCGGACGCAGCAGTTACGTGCGCCCGGATGATACGATCGACGAGGCTGTCAGCTCGTTCTACAACACTATCCAGACGCCGGTGTTGACCAATGTGTCACTCGCGTTTAGCGATGGCGTCGTTCCCAGCGAACTCTACCCGCACCCGCTGCCCGACCTGTTCGCAGGAGAGCAGCTCGTGGTGACGGGGCGTTACCGCTCCGGCGCCGAGACGGCTGTAGTCTTGACCGGCGAGGTTAACGGTATGAAAACGCGCACTGTCTACGACGGCCAAAGACTGGTACAGGCAGGCGGGGAGCCGTTCATCGCACGGTTGTGGGCAACGCGCAAGGTCGGCATCCTTCTCGACGAGATCCGCCGGTCAGGTCCGAACCCGGAGTTGATTGACGCCGTCGTAGATCTGAGCTTGCGTTATGGGATTGTGACGCCCTATACGGCCTATCTGGTGGAGGAGCCGGAGTCTGCGCTCCAGGATGGAGGCCTTCGCGGCGCGGCGGAGATGCCTGCGCCGCGCGCAATGGAACCGCTGGCGCGCGATTCCGTCCTGATGGGGGCGGCTGAGGCTGCGGCTGCGCCGGCAAGCGGCGAGGAGGCCGTCGTCGCCAGCCAGGAACGCGCCAAGATGCAAAGCGCCACAGTAGTTGCGGAGAACGCCGAGGTGCGCTATGCGGGCGGCAGGGCGTTTGTGAAGCAGGGGAGAACGACGCTGCCCGACGGGCGGACGGCTGACCTGTGGGTGGATACGGCGTACACGGAAGCGATGCGCCTAGAGCAAGTGGCCTTTGCCAGTGAGCGCTACTTTGAACTCGCAGCGCAGCCGGGCATGGCCGAAATGTTGGCTGTTTCGCCCGAAATGGTGATCGTGACGGGAGAAAATGCTGCTATCCGCATCACATCGATCGAAGAGACGATGTCATATCCCGCGCCGGTGTCAGAAGTAGGTCCGCCGGACGAATCAACACGGGACACACCGGTAGAGCAGCACGGGCAAAGTGCATGGGACGATTTCCTTCGCTGGCTGTTTGGCGATTAGGCCGAGGATGGTTGAGGATTTCCAATCGGCGATAGAGCATGAGATTGTAGACATGCCATGAGTACAGAGGCGAAGGGTCTCGCGAAACCCTTCGCCTTTTGTTGTGTGGTTGAACAATGCTTCGACACAGTGGCGCCTAACAGCTTTACCTATCGCCCCCTGGCTGCCATGGCCGCGAATCAGACGATAGTCAGAATAGAGACAGGGGGAATTTGTTGTGGTCCGCAGCAAAGCGCCGGCTTTGGCGATAAATGGACCGGCGCACTCTGGCCATTAGCCGTTTGTTTGACGGCCATACATACTAAACTAGTAATTAAGCTGTCCGAGACGGGAAGCTACGACAGTCCTGTTGCGTGACAGCACGGTTCCCTAACTTATGTAGCAAATGACCGGCTAAAGGCCAGCCGGCCATCACGGTGTGACGTCTGACGGTTGAGCGCCGCCGGTTTCGACGGTGGGCACGATGCCAGGGCCTGGCAGTACTAGCGTCGGCACTGTTCCCTCGGGCGTGAATATGATCTTGTCGCTTGGGTTCAGCGCGCCGGCATTGGCCTGGACCATCTGAAGCTGGAGATAGCCCGGGTTCAGCGCGTACATTTCGGCGAAAGCTAGTTCGATAGCAACCTCGGCTTTCGCCTGTTCGGCCGCGGCGAGAGCGCGAGCCTGTTCGATCTGCAAGTCTCGCTCGGCAGCTAGCAATGAGTTGTTCTTCTCCGCCTCGATGATGGCGCGCTGCGCTTCGACGCGTGCCAATTCGTTGGCGCGTTCCGCTTCGATCACGGCTTTCTGCGCTTCGATCTTCTGCCGTTCTAACTCCGCCAGGATCCGCTGCTGACGGGACTCTTCTTGCATCCGGCTCTGCGCAATGCGGATTTCACCCTCTTGGCGAGCCTGCTCCGCCGAGGCTTCAGCATCGGCCTTAAGCTTATCCTGGGCGGCCTTTTCGGTCTCCAGGCGGCTTCGCACGATAGCATCCAGCCCGGCCTGAACGTCGGGCGATATGAACACCTCGGGTACGGCGACATTGTCTACAACCAGACCGAAGTTGGCGGCGAGTTCGTTGACGCCGTCGTCGATGCAGTTGCGCAACTCGTCACGCGCCGTGCCGATCACTGCGTCGTCGAAGTTGCGATTACCGACACAGACCTTCATGGCTTGGCGGGCGCGGTCCTCAATGCGTCTTTGCGCAGCTTCATCGTTGAGATATAGCTGGTTGTACTCTGCCCACAGAGACTGGATGATATCCGCATCTACCATGCCCGGCCGGAAGATGTCGCCTGTGACGGTTAGGCCGATACGCTGTTTGTCGCGCGTGATCAACTCCTCGTCGGTGACAGAGAAGGCCACAGCCTGGCTTGACACGCGCTTCATCTCGACGAACAGGCCGGCGTCGCTGTATACGCCGGGACCGACGATGTTCTTGATGCGACCGCTGACAAACTGGACGCCGACCTCAGTCTCTTCCACCCGTTCCAGGAAATAGAAGAACTGGCTCGAGAAGCTGAATACGAAAACTGCGATCAGCACTGCCAGCAGCCCGATGATGACGATGCGGACTGGCAGGTTGGGCCGTCTGACGGTTTGCATTGGCATTTCCTCTCCTTTACCGTACACGCAGTTTGGCTTGATTCGTCGACTGATTGTAGCAGTGAACGCGGGCATAGCGGAAAGGGAGCGGATGCGTTCTGCGAATGCAGGCCATTTGGCTGGGTCGCGCACGCGGCGTAGAATACGTTCGATGATATCGGCGCGATGGGATTTGCGCGCATACTGAACAATAACGATCGGTAGCCGAAGGAACCCTACGATTCATGCCCACCCTCAGACTTCCCGGGCTGACGGATGTCCACGTACACCTGCGCGAGCCGGGTTATGAGCGCAAGGAAGACTTCTTTACCGGCACGGTCGCTGCGCTGGCAGGCGGCATAACCACCGTGCTGGATATGCCAAACACCCAACCGCCGACGTCTACGCCAGAGCATTTCCGTGAAAAGGCTGCGCTGGCTGCGCAAAAGATCGTCTGTGATCTTGGGCTTTATATAGGCGCGACGACGACTTGGGGCGATGCTTACTTGCCGGTCGCTGCGCAGGCGTGCGGATTGAAAATCTACGTCAGCGAGACGTTCGGCAGCTTGCGCATCGAGGACCTTGCGTTGATGCACCGCTTTTTTCGGTCATGGTCGGAGACGGCTGATCTGCTTGGCTACCGAAGTTCGGAAATCCCGCATGGGATCGGCCCTGTGGCCGTGCACGCCGAGGAATTGATGCTGCCGGTTTGCGTGGAACTGGCGGATCTATACGATGTACCTTTGCATGTTGTCCACGTTAGCCGGCGCAGCGAGGTCGAGTTGCTGGTTAGGGCAAAGGAGCGCGGCCGGCGCGTGACTTTCGAGGCGACACCGCATCACTTGTTTCTCAGTCAGGCGGACTTGCCGCGGCTAGGGGCGTTGGGTGATATGCGGCCTAAGTTGGGGACGCCGGACGATGTGGCGGCGCTGTGGCAGCATTTGGATGCGATTGACGTTTTCGCCACCGATCATGCACCGCACACGCTGGCAGACAAAGGCGTGACTGCACCAGCGGAGTCGCCGCCGCCAGGCGTGCCGGGAGTAGAAACGATGTTACCGCTGCTGCTGACTGCGGTGGACGAGGGACGCCTCAGCGTTGAGGACATCATCGCTCGTTGTGTTATCGCGCCGCGACGGATTTTCGGCTTGCCGGAACAGCCCGACACCTACGTTGAAGTGGATATCGATACCCGGTTTGAACTGACGAACAGCGCTGTGAGAAGCAAATGCGGTTGGACGCCATTTGCCGGGCGGACCGTTATTGGGCGCGTGGAACGCGTCGTAATGCGAGGCAAGGCAGCACTTGAAGGGGGGCGGGTGGTTGCGTCGCCAGGAGAAGGGGTGCTGTTGTTCCAAGATAGACCGTCTGGGTAGCAGAAAGGCCGGCTTCACGTAGATAGCCGGCTTTTTTTCGGGCTAAGCTGATGCAATGCCCGATGATGCGTGTTTTTTCGCTCTGCCCGGCGCGCCGGGCATTTTATCGGGAGAGACAGATGCAAATCAAGGAAATTGGCAAACTGCCGTCGGACCATGCGGACAACGGTTTTTACGGTCAGGATATTATCAGCGTCAGCCAGTTCAACCGCGGCAACCTCGACTATATTTTTGGCGTGGCGCACGAGATGCGGGTGCTGGTGGAACGCTTTGGCAGCGCGGATCTGTTGCAGGGCAAAATCCTGGCGAACCTGTTCTACGAACCGAGCACGCGCACCAGTTCCAGCTTCATGGCAGCCATGCTGCGCCTAGGCGGGCAGGTGATCCCGATTAATAATGTCCAATACAGCTCCGTGACGAAGGGCGAAAGCCTGCCGGATACGGTGCGGACCCTGGAGAGCTATGCCGACGTTATTGTGTTGCGTCATCCTGAGGTCGGCGCAGCGACCACGGCAGCGCGCTATGCCAAGAAGCCGGTCATCAATGCCGGTGACGGCATTGGCGAGCACCCGACGCAGGCTCTGCTGGATCACTTCACGATTTTGGAAGAGCTCGGCAAGGTAGACGGCCTGAAGGTCGCGATGGTTGGCGACCTCAAGTATGGCCGCACGGTGCATAGCCTGACTAAGCTGCTGGTTAACTACGATGTGGAGTTCGTTTTCGTAAGTCCCGATATATTACGCATGCCGGAAGACGTGCTGGATGTGGTCCGTGGCAGTGGGCGCCGCTTCAGCGTCCAGGAAGACGCACATGGCGTGATCGAGGATGCGGACGTGCTGTATGTGACGCGCGTGCAAAAAGAGCGCTTTAGCGACATGGCGGAATACGATCGGATGAAGGACCAGTATGTGGTGGATGAGGAACTGATGGCGAGGGCCAAGGAGCGGATGATTGTCATGCACCCGCTGCCGCGCGTCAACGAAATCAGCTATGCGGTTGACACAGATCCGCGGGCTGCCTATTTCCGGCAAATGCGCAACGGCATGTATATCCGTATGGCGTTGCTGGCAGCGGTGCTGGGTAAGGCGTGATGTCGAACGATGTGCGGCGACGACCCGCAAGCAGGGCGAAGATAGAAATGCGCCGTGGATTGTACCTCTATCGTTGCCTGGCGTTCCTGATCGCAGTCGCACTGGGTGTCGGGCCTGGCTCGCCGGTCGCCTATGCCACGACCGGCGCAGCCAATGTCGAGGATGAACTAGTCTACCTCGATCCTGATGGCGTGATCCGTGTGCTGGACCCGCAGGCTCCCGCCGGCAACCCGAGCGTTGCGTGGTCGTCTCCGACGGGCGGTTGGCGCTACTTCGCACTGGGCGACTTCAACGCCGATGGCGATATGGAGATCGTGGCGGTTGGCGTGAATGGCGGCGCCAACCGCCTGGCTGTTTTCGACCCGGTGGCGGAGGGCGTGTCCTCCGGTCGCGCCGACGGCGTGATCAACGGTATTCCCTGGGTCGAGCTATACAACGTGGAGTTGCCGGGAGAGCCGCTCGTGGTCGGCGCAGGCAATTTCGCCTTGGATAGACCCGGGGACGAAATCGTCTACGTGTATATCCGTCCGCCGCAGGATGGCGTGCAGCCGGGTGACCCGTTTCGGTACGTGATTCTGATGGCAGAAGAGAGCCGGACAGACGGGCGGGCATGGACGACGCTCCTTACCTTTGACGCAGGCAGCCAGGTTACGTGGCTGGAAGCCGGCAACATCAACGGTACAGGCGCAGATGAAATAGCCGTTATCAACCGAACTGGCGGGTCGTTGAGCGTTTTCATGATTGCCAACGGGACTCTAGACAGGATCCTGTATCGTGCGACTCGGGGGCTAGATTGGGTGGATGGAGCGCTCGGCCAGTTTCTAGAAGGCGGCGATTTGGAACTGGCGGCTGTACGGGAGACCAAACTGCCGTTTCCATCGCTCTATGTGATCCAGTATGCAAATGCCAACTGGACGGATGCTTATTCCGAATACAATGACCCGCCGCCCGACGCCGTATGGTTCGCAGATATTACGGGCAATAACGATGACGAAGTAGTAGTGTTGCGCCGCGTACCAGCAGAGGTCGGTACGCGCCCGCATCTGTTTGTGCGTGACAATGGCAACGATGTCATCCGTTTGGGAGAACTGCGTCTTGACGCCGATAACGGCTATCGCACCGGTACAGGCGGCGACTTCGACGGAGATGGACGAGACGAAATCGCGATCATGCGCGATAGCCGAATACGTATATACACTGAGCCAGAAAGGTCAGCGGAAAAGGTTGATTTCGATGTCTCGACCAATTCTGCGTTGATACGCGCCGGCAACTTGGATGCAAACGGGCTGGCCGATGCGTCACGTTTTGCCGCTTCTCCCGGCATGATCAGCGATGCGCTGCCTACGGGCGCTGTGAGTGCGGAACACAGCGTGGCGTTGAGCGACGCGGTGAATGACCGGTCGTTTCAGTTTTTTGTGGAAGTGGAAGACGGCGCTGAGTGGGTGAGGTGGACGGTATCCTCTTCGCGTACGCCGGCTGTGTTGGGCGTTGTGTTCGACGCGGCGGGCCTGCCTGCTGGGCAATACACGGAGCGACTTGTCATAGATTCGGATAGTGAAGCGGTTATCAACACACCAGTTACGGTGGACCTTTCGCTGACGGTTCGCGACGGGCTGGTGGTTTACCCCGCCGAGATCGTCGTACCGCTACACGATTGCAGCGAGGGCGCCGGCGCGGTTCAGGTGCAAGTCGCTATCGATGGGACGCCCGGCACCGGCTATACGCTGCAACTAGAGGACGATCCGGCCTGGGTGAGCGTCGATGCACTCTCTGGGAGTGTGCCAGGTAGCGCTACACTCACGATTACGCCTGCAGCCGTTGAATTCCAGGTGGAGACGACGGCGTTGACGGCGCGCGGCGTGATTTCTGAAACGCAGGCGACAAGCCGGGCGCCGGTCGTCGCCTTCTGCGTGGAATCGACTATCCACATGCCGTTGGTCAATCGTTGATCAATGAGGGGACGGCTCGACGGTGATCTCGCCTAGCTCGACTGATGGGCGCGAGATGGGGAGCCAGCTAGACGTTGCGGGGATATGTAGGCCGTCAGCAATGCGTTCTACGGATAACGAGAGCGTATAGACGCCTGCCGGCAAATCTTGCGCAATCTCGAGCGGAACCAGATCGCGCACGGCGTAGCCGGCCGGCCAGCCACCGCTGAGATAGTTGTCGCCGCCGAGGGAGTGACTCCAAGACGTAATCATGTCGCCGCGTGCATTTGTGAGAGCAATGCGTGCGGCATAGTTGTCGGCGTAGGGGTTGGGCCGAGGACGCCACACAAGGTCGAGCGTGATCGAGTGTCCCGGCGCGACCGACTCTGCTAAGATCTTCCCACGAATCAACTCAAGATAGTCAAAAACGGCTAGAGGCCGGCGGTCCACACGCGGCATGGACGTAGGCAGTTCGATCCTGGTGTGGCCCAGATTCAGGCTATGCTCCGGCCCATGAGTGTCCGCTACACCACCCGATGCGCCACCCGGTACATAGGCGGCAAGCGGAGCCAACGTATCTTGCCGGTAGATGACTAGCTCGAGGGCGTAGTAACCTGGCGGAGTGGAGGCCGGAACCGGCAAGGCGAGCGTCTCCACGGCGATCGTACCGGCTAGTCGATCCGGAACAGACGCCAAGCGTTGATCGTGCTGAGCCCACAGCGTGCCCGACTGGTCCGCCAGGCGCAGGCTTGCGGCGAGAGGGGCATTGGGAAGCTCGCCGTCAGGCCCTACGTAAAAGGTCACGGGCACATAGAGGTACGCCCCGGCTTGTGAGCTTGACGGCGCAAGCGCGTCAAGTAAAGAGAGAGCCTCCTCGTAGATTGCCAGCGGGGGAGCTTCGGACAGGTTGCCGGTAGGCTGAGCGGAAGGATCGTACAATTCGAGGCGAAGATAATCGCGACCGCTGAACGGTTGTGAGTCGACGAGACGCATATGGGCGGTGAGCCAGGCGCGCAGGGAGCCTTCCGGATCGCTGACGGTGTCATAGAGGCGATAATGCCAGATGCGTTGCCCGCGATCGTTCAAGGCGGCGAGCGCGCCGGCGGCATCCGCCTCGCTCATGGGGAAGAAGTCGGATTCCGGCATTGCCCAGCCGAGTGAAGACGGTCCATCTATAGAGCCGGTCACGAGCAGCGGGACTACGCCTGCTGCGCCTTGTGCCTGCGACGCGTCAGGCAGCCTGATACGCTCTGTCAGCGGTGCGGGCAGTGCAGCATCCGGCCCATCAAGGTCGCGCGGCCAGTATGTATCTACGGCGGTATAGACCCACCCTGCGTTGACGAGACTCACATCACCGGGGCGCCAGGCGGCGGCAAGCCGTTGAACTGCGCCGCGATGGTCGTCGGCGCGGTAGTCGGGATGGGTCCAGAAGCGAGTTACGCTGTATAGGCTGCCGATAGCGACGATACAGGCGGCAAGAACCGCCAGCGTCGTGTTGTGTTTGTGTATGTAGAGCAATGCGCCGGCGGCGATCAGAGAGAAAGCCGGGGCGTAGATAGCAAGATAGCGAACGTGAAAGATGGGGGAAACTATGACGCTGATGAGAACGATGACCGCTAGCGGAACGAATAGGTAGGACGTAAGCCATACAGCAGCGTGCGGTGCGTAAAGCCCGTCGGATTTCGCATAGCGATAGTAGGCCGCAACCAACAACCCAACGACAATCGCCCATGCCCAAACATGACTAGATGGGACGCTCTGGCCTACGAGCAGGGCGGCGAGAGATTGCGCCAGATCTGTTGTGGCGCTGGAGAGATTAGGCCACCTAGCGCGCCATGCCGGCACAGGCGGCTCGACAACCTGCCGGATAGCACAGGGCAGCCAGGGCAGAAAGAGGAGCAGGACCGCGAACTGGCCAACGAACCAGACTTTAAGGCGGCTGCTCACTGAGCTAACCGGGCGGTGCGTAGACGCTGCGACGAACGCGGCTAGGTTTATGGCAATCAGCGCAAAGGCGGCGTAATAGAGCGTATACAGACTGGCGGCTGCGGATAGGATGTAGAGCCCTAGCCAGCGCCAGGAGGAATGCGTGATGGGTGGATAGTTTTCGGCTTCGAGGTCTGAAGGTGTGAAGAACTTGATCGCCGCGTAGAGACAGACTAAGCCTAACGCAGCGGCGACCATGTACATCCGCACCTCTTGGCTGTACCACACGAGAAAGGGGCTGATCGCCGCAAGCCACAACGCCGGCGCTGCGCCCTGCTCGCCTACCAGCATGCGGGCGAGCGGAACCAGCAGGCTGAGCGATAACACGCCGAACCATAGACTCGGGAAGGCTAGGAGAAACTCGAAGCCTCGCCCAATTGACGGGTCTGCCAGCGAACGCCAGGCGTGGAGCAGGATGTAATAGGCGGGCGGGTGGATGTCTCGCGCTGTGTGGGCGATTAGGTCCGGGATGGGCTGACCGGCGAGATAGGCGCTCACCGTTTCGTCATACCACAGCGACTCTGCACCCAGTCTGTGCAGACGGATCGCGAATCCGGCCATAATGCCGATCAAGATAGCCGGTCGAGTTGCCGGCAGGCGGAAGTGTTTCGAACTTAACCGAGATACAATAGGCATAGGACGTAGCGCAGTGGCGGGTCTCGCCGTATCCTCGATAGGTGTTGGCAACGCTCGGATAGAGCGGAGTACAGCGTAGTGCCAGTGTGAATAAGGCTACCACAGGATTGGATTGCAGCGAACCTATGCCGCTCAACAATGGTGAATCGACCGACGGTGCGAGTCCCTTTGGAGAAAGACGTGCAATCTGGGTAAAATGGCTTAACCGGCGGCGTAGGCTTTCTGTCGGTTGGGAGGATGGTCCGGTCCTCGCACGATGAACGCATATAGTCAACAGGTAAGCGATGACGACGGAGTGGAACCGGCCGGTATCTGAGGATACTCAACTTGCTGCACCGCGACGGGGTGGTCGCGGCAGAATTGGTTTGCCTTCCGTTCGGACGGGACTGCCGCATAGGATTCTGGCGCCTGCTGCAATCGTCCTAGCAGTTGCTGCATTGGGCGCCTTGTGGGCGGCTACCGCACAGCCTGTCACTTTGGAAGTGGATGGGATGACGCGGCTGGTACGCACGCACCGGACCGATGTTGAGTCGCTGCTGCTGGATATGGGACTGAATGTGAACGACGTCGATCGGATAACGCCCGGCCCTTCCACTGCGTTGGGCAGCGTGGACGAAGTCGTAGTGCAGCGAGCGCTGCAGTTTCGTATACTCAGCGACGGGCGCGTGATCACTTTGGGAAGCTGGGGCAAGACTGTGGGCGAGGCGCTGGCAGACGCCGAATTGGTGGTGGACGCCTACGACGAAGTGCTCGTGAACGGGGTGCGGAGGCAGTTGGATGAACAACTGTCTGCTCCTTCGACACGTATGTCTGAGGTAACGTACCGGCGATCCGACATATGGGGTAATCGGCGTGTGGACCCATATGAGGTGCGTGTGATTCGAGCCGTGCCGATCGTTATCGACGATGGCACGCTTCCGTTCGAGGTGCGCACCACAGCGCAGACCGTTGGCGAGGCGTTGCGCCAAGCCGAGATCACAATCTACTTAGGAGATATTGTGCATCCTAGTCTGGGCAGCGAAATCGTCACCAGTATGCGCGTGACGATTCAGCGCAGCCTGCCGGTCGTGGTTGAAGCAGATGGACGTGTTGTCCGGACGCGCACACGTGGCGAGACCGTTTCAGATGCGTTGGCAGAGACCAAGATCGGATTCGCCGGGCTGGATGTAGTAGAGCCGGGCCTTGACGAGGAGCTACACGACGGCATACGTATCTCGATCACGCGGGTGAGTCATCAAGTGGAGGTGGAAGAGGAGATCGCCTCGTTCGAGACGGTCTATGTGCCCGACACGACCCTGCCTATCGATACGCAGCAGATGATGGAACCTGGGGCGGAAGGCATCACCCGTAGTCGTTTTCGCATTCGCTATGAGAACGGTCAGGAGACAGAACGTAGGCTGGAAGATACATGGGTGGCGCAAGAGCCGGCGGAACGGGTTATCGCCTACGGCCAAGGGATCGAGCCGCAGACGTTCACTGCTGCGGACGGGCGGCAGATCACATACTGGCGCAAGATTCGCATGTTTGCGTCCAGCTATAGCGCCGGTACTGCGGGCGTGTCGCCGGACAAATCCTACTATGGCAGGACGTATACAGGCGAAATCATGCGTTTCGGCATTGTCGCAGTCGATCCCGCCATCATCCCGTTGCGCTCCCAGGTTTACGTGCAAGACTACGGCCTTGGCGATGCGCTGGACATCGGCAGCGCCATCCGCGCACGACGCA
Organism: Chloroflexota bacterium; assembly: GCA_030058085.1. Taxonomy (GTDB): domain Bacteria; phylum Chloroflexota; class Anaerolineae; order Caldilineales; family Caldilineaceae; genus JASGTU01. The sequence continues at coordinate 17,433 of JASGTU010000171.1, read as the reverse complement.
TCGATCTGGGGTATGACGACAGCAACCTCGTAATGTGGAACCGATGGGTAGACGTATACCTGCTTTGGCCTCCTCCCCCGGCGCACCAGATCACCTGGGTGCTCCCCAACTGGCCTCGCCTGCCACAGTAACCTCATAGTGAAGACGAACGCTCCCGCAGCAGTCTTTGAGTCGAACGTTCGCCGGTACGCGCCGCTGGTAGTGGCGTTCGTGATCGCGGCCGGCTTTGCGTTGCGCGTGTGGAATGTGAACTTCGACCGCGGGATAGGCAGCCACCCGGACGAGCGCAGCACCTCCTGTTTCTATGCGACGACGATCCGGCTGCCGGCGACTTTGGCGCAATTCTGGGATCCGCAGCAAAGCCCGCTCAACCCGTTGTGGGACAGCGCCAACCAAACCAGACGAAGCTTCACTTACGGTCATTTTCCGCTGTATCTCGGCGTCGCCTTCGGCGAGGTGATGCACCGCGCTGCCCCCCTGGCTGAGCGGATTGGCCTCTCGGATGAAGCGCTGTCACTCATGCAACGAGCGGATCGAGACTGCGATGCGATTGCCGTAGCCGGTCGCCTGACGATGGCGATACTGGATTCTTTGACGATTTGGTTGCTGTTCCTGTTGGGCAGGCGCATATTTAGCGCCGGCGCCGGCTTGCTGGCGGCGATGTTTTATGCGTTTAGCGCCCAGGCGATCCAACTCAGCCATTTCTTTGCGATGGATCCGGCGTCGACCACCTTTACCGTACTGGCCGTGTATGGCGCGGTGCGCATGATGCAGGAGCCCAATGCGCGCAGCGCGATTCTGACGGGCATAGGCGCTGGACTCGCCATATCGTCCAAATTTAGCGCGTTGCCGGTGCTCGCCGCGCCGGTGACCGCTAGCGCGCTGGTTGTGATCCTGGAGCAGCAGCGCGCCTATCGAGACGTCCGTGCTACCAACGGCGCGCTTCAGTTCCGTGCGATTATCGGCGCGGGTCTGGCGTTGATCGTGGCCGGTTTGAGTTTCTTCGTGACCAGTCCCTATTCGGTGTTGGACTGGCAGAGCTTCATTCAGGCCACGTTGATCGAGCAAGGGCGCATGGTGCGCGGCATCGCCGACATGCCTTTTACGCGCCAGTATCGCAATACGACGCCGTATCTGTACTTCATCTTTCAACAGGTAGCCTGGGGGTTATGGTGGCCTTTGGGGGTAGTGACCCTAGGCGGCGTATTGGCGATGCTGGTTGATCTGGTTCAGACGCTGTGGCGGCTGGCTCGCAACTGGACGCACATGGCGCAGGGGGATGCGTTCGGCATTAGGATGCCGGCGCGCTTTCAGATCGGCAATGTGATTGTGTGGAGTTGGGTGTTGCCCTACTTCGCTATCACGGGGGCGTTTCTGGCTAAGTTCAACCGCTACATGATTCCGGTTTTGCCGTTTACGGCGCTGTTGGCAGCGGGGGCTATTTGGCGTATGTGGCGATCCGCTCCGCAACCGTATGCCGGATTGCGAGCATATCGCGCACGCCGCATCATCGCCGCTTTTCTGGCAGCGATCGGCGTCACCGGTGGAGCGTTTTGGTCGTTGGCCTACGTAAATGGCGTTTACCGGAGCGAGCATACCTGGATCACGGCGAGCCGCTGGATCTACGAGAATGTGCCGCAGGGCTCGGTGATCCTGTGGGAACTGTGGGATGACCCGTTGCCCAAGGCTATCCCGGGTGAGCCGGGGATGGATATGGGCAGCCGCGGCCTGCGTAACATTGACTGGAGCCCGTACGAAGAGGATACCGCCGAGAAGTACGAAATCCTCAAGGCGAAACTGCGCGAGGCTGATTACGTAGCCTATAGCTCCAAGCGCATCTACGACAGCGTGGACGAGCTGCCGGAGCGTTACCCGATGACGACGCTGTATTACGCGGCGATGCATGACGGGCGGCTCGGATATGAGGCGGCGTTGGAACTCACCTCGCCGCCGCGGTTGTTCGGCATCGTCTTCGAGGATCGGACAGCCGACGAGAGTTGGAGCCTCTACGATCATCCCCAGGTGACGGTGCTGCGCAAGGTGCGCGATCTGAGTGACGCCGAGTTCGACGCCGTGCTGGGCGGCAGTTGGGAAGACGCCATCCCATACTATACGGGGCAAGACTCAGCGCTTACGTCTGTGTTGACCTGGCTCGGCTTTAGGGGTAAGCCCGGCGCCGAGTACGCCGGTCTGATGGGGACGCTGATGCGCCTGGCAGAGGGACGCAAGGCGGAGCGCACTGCCGGCGCAGATGAGGCGGCGCTGCTGCAGAAGCCACTAGCCGAATACTCCGTGGTCGAAGACTACCGGTGGAACCGTGCGGCAAGCGAACATCCCGTCGTTGCAGCGCTGGTCTGGTGGCTGGCCCTGAGCGCGCTGGGGTGGGCGGTCTGGCCTGTGTGCTTTGCGCTATTTACCTCGCTGCGTGATCGCGGCTATTTTGTCAGCAGAACTGCCGGATGGCTGGCAGCCGGGTGGCTGCTGTGGTATCTGGCAAGCTATGGCGCAACGGAAAACCGGATCCTTCACGCCTGGCTATGCGCCGGTGTTGTGGCGGGTTTGGGGGCCATGTTTGCCGTACGCCAACATACAGCGATGGGCAAGTTTGTCGCTGAAAAGTGGCCTATGCTCGTGGCGGGCGAGGCAGGCGTCGCGGTGGCGTATATCGCTTTTCTCCTCATGCGCATGGCAAACCCGGACCTGTGGCAGCCGTGGTTCGGCGGCGAGAAGTTCATGGAGTTTGCGTTTCTCAACGGCATTTTACGCAGCGCCTCGTTTCCTCCAGTAGACCCGCACTTCGCCGGCGGCTATATCAACTACTACTATTTCGGCATCTATCTCTCCGCCTATTTGATCAAGCTGACGGGCATCTACGCCGAGACGGCGTTTAATCTGACGATCGCATCACTGTTTGCGTTGACCGTCTCGAACGCATTCAGTGTGGCGTACAGCGCATGGGCGTGGCGTCGGCAAGACGGCGGCTCTGTACTGACCTGGCGATCCGGCTTTTGGGCAGCCTGGATCGCGCCGCTTTTCGTAGCCGTGATCGGCAACCTGGACGGCTTTGCTCAGGTGGTGCGACGGCTGGCGGAGACGAGCACGCACCAAGCGACGAGTGCGTTTTCATTAGTGCCCATGCTCACCGGCGCGACAGCGGCGCTTGGCGATGTGCTGGCTGGGCGGCGATCCATGCCCGCATATGACTTCTGGGCGCCGAGCCGGGTGATCCCGAACACGATAAACGAGTTCCCGTACTGGAGCTTTCTGTTTGCGGACCTTCATCCACACCTCATCGGCATACCGGTTGCCATTTTGTTTTGTGCGGCGATCCTCGCGTTGTTGGGCCAGGCGAATCGGGAACGGGCTGGTTCAGCCGGCTTAGTGCTGTTCTTGGCCTTTCTTCTGGGCACGTTAAGTAGCGTGAACCTATGGGAACTGCCCACGTATTTCGCGCTGGGCGGGCTGGCGTTCCTGGTTGCGCAGTTCCGGGCTAGCGGTCGAATTCGATGGCTGTCTACGGTGAGCGCGCTGATCGTCTACGCGGCAGGCGCGTATTTGTTCTATCTACCGTTTTTTGCGAGCTATGTGAACGTAGGCGCGTCGGGCGTCGGCCTAGTTCGCGTGCCAGACAAGCCGGGCGAGTGGCTTCTGATATGGGGCTTCTTCGGCTTTATCGCCCTGACGTGGACGGTGTATGCCGTCGCACAACCTGTCCAACGTCGCCATTCGCCGGTGAGCGGCGACGTACGCATGCCTACCAGCCTGGAGCGCATCTTGAGCCTGGGGTTTCGCCAGTTCGACCGGCTGCCGCGGCTGGTTTATTTGCACAGGCTGCTGGTCCGCCGTGCGTCGTTGGCGTATCTGGGCGGGATTGCTTTTTTGCTGTTGACGATAGGCGGCGGAATTGCGGCGATGGCAATGGGGCATATCGTGCTCGGGCTGTGTCTGATCCCGTTGGCATTTGTTGCGCTTCTGCTCTGGCAGCGAGGCGCCAACGCCGATCCGGGCGCGCTCTTTATCGCCTTGCTGATTACGGTTGCGCTCTCCGTGCTAGCCGGCACACAGGTCGTCTACCTGCGCGATTTCCTGCAGGGCGGCGACTGGTATCGCATGAATACGCTCTTCAAGTTCTTCAGCCAGGTGTGGGTGTTGCTGGGGCTGGCTACGGCGATCGCTCTGCCGCGCATGTGGCGGAACGTAACCGGCCGCGAACGATCCGGCAGCGAGGACGCCGCGCGCCCGGTCACACGTACGCGGCGTCTGTGGGGCATTTCGTGGGCGTCTGCGTTTTGGCTGCTGTTGGTCGCAAGCCTGACGTTTACGGTACTGGGAACTCCTGCGCGGCTGTCACAGCGAATGATCGGGTGGCGACCGGAGTTCGGCACACTAAACGGGATGGACTATATGCGCCAGGGCAGCTACACTTGGCCTAACGAGTCAAACCGAATTGAATTGGCCTATGATTGGGAGGCGATACGCTGGCTGCTGGACAATGTGCGCGGCAACGTGGTCATCGTCGAGACATCCGAGGCGGATTACTACCGCGCCGGGGCTTCGCGGGCAGCGAGCCTAACCGGGTTGAGCGGCCTGCGCGGGATGCATGCGTCGGAGCAGCGATCCGGCGATGTCGTGCCGGCTAGGGAGGCGCTGCATCGCGAGTTCTGGGAGACGCCCGATATCGGACGCACCCAAGCGTTGATCGACGAGCTTGACGTGACATTAATCTACGCCGGCCAACTTGAGCGTTATCTTCACCCTGATGGCGTGCAGAAGCTCGAACAGATGGCGGTCATGGGGCTGCTGGAGCCGGTTTTCGCCAATGAGGGCACGACGGTCTATGCTGTGGCGGGACGTCTTGCAGGGCACGATGCCGGTTTTTATGTTCCTGCCGGTGATAGAGGGTAGGGGAAGTGGATAAGGCTGGACTACTGCGCCAAACGAGCGCGTAACGTTGATCAATCGTTGCACCTAGTCATACTTGCCTGGCGGATTTCTTGAACTCGTGGACGTTTTAGTTGCCTTTTTGACCTGGTATATCGTCATCCAACTGGCGAGCGCAGCCGTGCTGCCGCTTGCAGTGCGCTTCTTCGCGCAACTGCCAGACCGGGGTTACGCCTTTGCGAAGATACTCGGCCCGTTTTTGGTAGGCGTGACACTGTGGCTGGGTACAAGCTACGGGCTGCTGCGCAACGAAGCCGGCGGGGCCTGGCTGGCTTTGGCCATCGTGGCGGGGCTCTCGTATGGCTTCGGTGGCTGGGGGATAGCCTCAAGATGGGCCACGGAGATGTCGCTTGCTCGACGGCGAGCGACAATCGGCGTGGAAGCGCTGTTCTTGGCTGCGTTCGTCGTGTGGACGTGGGTGCGGATACATGACCCGGCTGCGAACCATACCGAACAGCCGATGGACCTCATGTTCATGAACAGCATATGGGCAAGCCCCGTCTTCCCGCCGCGCGATGCCTGGCTATCCGGCTATCCCATTAGCTACTACTACCTGGGCTACTGGCTACTGACCACGCTCGGCCATCTGGCGAATGTGCCGCCGGCAACGGCCTTTACCATCGGACAGGCGTCGTGGTACGGCCTGCTGCTGACAGGCAGTTTCGGCGTTGCCTATAATCTGACGGCGTTGGCGGATGCGGATCAGACCGGACCGGCGGCAGATGAGGCGGATGAATCCGCGCGAGCAGGTTGGATGAGCGGGTTAGCCGGGCTATCCGCTGCTGTGTTCGTGGGGGTGATCGGCAATCTGCAGGGAGTGCTTGAGTGGCTCTATGCGCAAGGCGCGCGCATCAACTCGCTGGCGGCGTGGCTCGACGTCAACGGCTTTCCGGAGAACGCCCAACGTTCCGGGCTGTGGTATATCGGCTATGACTGGTGGTGGTGGCGCAGCAGCCGCGTGATCGCAGATCGCGACCTGACCGGGGGACACATCGAGGTAATCGACGAGTTCCCGGCGTTTAGTTACATCCTGGGCGACAATCACCCGCACGTGTTGGCGATGCCTGTGGCGTTGGTCGTGATTGGCATGGCGCTTAGCGTGTACCTGTTCGCCAGGCGCAGCGGCATGGGCGAGCCGGCAGACTGGCGTGCCGCCTGGCGGCGGATGCCAGGGACCGTGCCGATGGGCTGGGCGGGGATAGCGTTGATCACCGTCGTGAGCGGCGGGCTGATCTTCTTGAATACGTGGGACTATCCGCCTTACTGGCTTTTGTTAATAGGCGCGCTGATGGCGGGGCTTGTCACCACGCAGCGGCAGACGGTGGACAGGACGTATCTCGTACGGTCCGCTGTGTCCACTGCAGCGTTCGGGATTCTGTTGGCTGTGGGGGCGGTTGCGGTCTACCTGCCTTACTTTGTGACGGCGCAGAGTCAAGCGCGCGGTTTCTTGCCGAATCTGTTCAACCCGACCCGGCTGCAACAGGCGCTGCTGATGTTCGGTGTGTTTTTGCCGGCGCTGATCGGTTGGCTAGCGTGGATGTGGCGACAGACGCGTCCTTCCGGCAGGGCGGCAGCGACGGCAGCCGGCGTGGTGTTTGGCCTTCCCGCGGTGTTCCTCGGCCTGAGTGTCGCGTTAGCAGCCGGTACGCCAGCCGGTCAGGAATTGCTGCAGCGGATGGCGCTTCCGGACGGCGCCACCAGTCATCTCGCCTTCATCGTGCAGCGATGGACCCGGCAGCCATATACGTTTGTTTTGTTCGGCGCCTTGCTATCCGTGACGACGGCGCTCATATGGGTGATGATCGTCTCATGGCGTAGGCCGACGGCGCGTCCTGCGGATTTCTTCGCGCTGCTGCTCGCGGCGGTTGGGCTTGGGCTCGTGTTTGCGCCGGAGTTTGTGTTCCTGCGCGACAACTTCGGTACGCGCATGAATACAGTCTTCAAGTTCTATTACCAGGCTTGGCTTCTGTTGGCGCTGGTCGCCGGGTATGCGGTCGCTGTGAGTTTCGGGGCGTACCGTCGCGCGGCGCCGCTGTATGTGCGGGCGTTGAGCGCTGTGACGCTCGTTCTGGCTGCTGCCACGTTGATCTATCCCATCGCCGGGACGTATAGCAAGACGTTAGGATTTAGCGCACGTCCGCGAACGGCTGACGCCACGCACTACCTGATGCGTGAAGGTCCGTCGGAAAAGGCGGCGGTGGAATGGGTGCTCCATAATGCGGGGCCCGATGCGCTAGTGTTGGAAGGCAAGGGCGCTAGCTATTGGTCGAACTACAACCGCATCAGTACAATGACAGGCCGGACGACGCTGCTGGGTTGGGATGGACACGAGTCGCAGTGGCGAGGTGAGGCTTTTGGCGAGATGGCGAGAGGCAGGGCAGAGGCGCTGCAATCCGTCTATCGCTCCGGGAGCCCGGCAGAGATTGAGCGAGTTCTGGACGAGTGGGGTATCGATTACGTCTATATTGGCCCCACAGAGCGGCAGCAGTACGAGATCACGCAGCGGTCGGAGGAGCGTATCGTTGCGGCAATGGATCTGGTTTTTTCGGATGGCGACGTGCGCATCTATCGCAGCCGGTAAACCATCGATCACGCCAGTGCGTGCGTTAGCACGATCGGTTGTGAGGCAAGATATGACGAGGATGCCGCCTTTGGCAGGTACGAACATTGAGATGTCTTCATCACCAAAGCCGGTATGGGCGCTGGACGGTGGTACCGGGAGCAGTCAAGCCTGGTTCACCGTTGAACGAGCGCTATATTTGTTCGCCTTCATAGCCGGGATTATTCTTCGTTTCGGCGCGTTGGCGCAGAAGCCGCTTAATTCGCTCGAAGCTTGGAATGCCTGGGCCGCCTGGCAGACGGCGACGGACCTGCCAGGCCCTGCCGAACTGACGCCTGTGAGCCCACTATGGCACAGCCTGCAAACGTGGCTGTTCTGGACCGGCGTCGACGGCGATGGCTGGGCGCGAAGCGTCGCTGCTGCAGCCGGCGCCTTGTTGATCCTAGCGCCTTGGGGGCTGCGCGGGCTGATGGGCCGTCCGGCTGCGCTGGCGCTCAGCGCGCTGATTGCACTCGATCCCTGGCTGGTGACGCTGAGCCGCCTGGCGGATGGGGCGATGCTAAGCGCGGCGTTGGCGATGGCGCTACTCGCCGGGGCGGCCCGGCTACTGACGAACAGGCGTTCAGTCATTGTGGAACGAATGATGGCTGTCAGCGCTGGATTGTTCCTTGTCAGCGGTCCCACGGCCTGGAGCTTCCTGCCTCTGTTGGCGACGTTTGCGCTGATGAACCGGCGCGCACTATTCAGAAGCGCAGCCGGATGGAGGGAAGCCCTGTTGTTGTTTACGGTGAGCGCCGTAGCAGGCGCAACAGCAGGGCTGACGCAATTGGACGGCGTCGGACTTGTCAGCCGCAGCCTGACCGTGTGGCTGGAAAGCGTCTTCGCGATCGGTGCGCCGGCGGCAACCATGCCGGCGAGTGGGGGCTACCCTCTTGGCTGGCCCATAACGCGGCTCCTAATCGATCAGCCGCTGCTCACGTTATTCGGTCTCGGCGGGTTGATCTACCTGCCGCTAAGCCGGCGCTTGAGTTCGGCGACGCGTGACGCTAGATGGCCGCTTTTCTTGTGGCTATGGTTTGGATGGGGCGTCTTGCTCTGTCTTTCGCCGGGGCGCAGCCCTTTCAGCTTGATCGTCCTGGTATTGCCCCTGCTCGTCGGGGCGGCGCATGCGCTTAGTGAACTCATCGCCCTTTGGCCGCGTTATGGACGGAGCCAGGAGACTTCGGCGATGTTCTTGACCCTGACAGTGCTGGCAGTGTCGGGCAGTTTCTGGGGCATTGCGATGTCATCTAGCGCGTCATTCGACGCCGTATTGGCGCAAGCCGTCGCCGTCATAGCCGCAGTCGGTCTTGCGCTTCTTGTGCTGTATGGCGCATGGACTGATCCGCGTCAGGCGGCGTGGATCGGAGCCGCTAGCATCGCCGCACTGGCGTTGTTGGGCACGATCAGCAGCACATGGCAGATTAACTACCGGCATGCTCCGGATAGACGAGACAGTCTTTTCGTCGAGAAGGGCGGCGAGGGGTTGCGTCAGTTAGTGCAGGATATCAACACAATCAGCGCACAGCGCGCAGGCGATCCGTACGAGATTGTGATATTTGTGCAGCATGCCCAGCCGACGAATCCCGGGAATGCCTTGCTTGGCTGGAGTCTACGGCACATGCGACGGCTAACCTGGCGGGCGCCGCAAGCTGAGGAGTTGGCGGCGGCGCCTGCACCGTTGGTGATACAAGCGGCGGACATTACCGGCATCGCTGCACCGGCTCAGGACTATATCGGGAGCGACTACGTGCACCGTGTCATATGGCTGCCCGCGGACTTGGTACCTGAGGGCGATATGCTGGAAGACGCCGCGGCAGGGGCCGCTGCGCGGCTGAGCGTCCTCTGGACGAGGACACTGTATCCGTGGTTGCGGTGGGCGCACCAACGCCGTGCGGACATTGCACCCCAGGCGGAACGCGTCATCCTATGGGTCCTGAGCGACGGCGCCGAAGCGTATTCCGTGGGCACGAACTAGCGAGCGTAGACGGAGGCGGCGGTCCGGTGAAACCGGCAGAAATGCAATCGATCTTCAGCGAGTGAGGCAATGGATCTGACGATAGAGCAGAAGGACATCGGAATCGGCGACGCGGCGACGGAGTCTGTCGTGGAGGAGCGCGCGCCAAATCGTTGGCTGGACAAGCCGGTCAGTGCCTTGGTTTCTGTTAACTGGGAAACAGCGGCATGGGCCTTGCTTCTCGTCGTCTCGGCCGTAGCCCGGTTCTATGATTTGGGCGTGCGGGCGATGAGCCATGATGAAAGCCTGCATGCGCTCTACTCGTATTACCTGTACGATGCGGGCAATTACGAACATAACCCGATGATGCATGGCCCGCTGCTGTTTCACATCAACGCGCTGCTCTATTTCCTCTTCGGGGACAGCGATACGACGGCTCGCATCGCACCGGCGCTCGCCGGCATCGGCGTGGTCTGGATGGCGTACCCCTATCGTCGATACCTCGGGCGGATCGGAGCACTTGCGGCAGGCGTCATGCTGTCGGTCAGCCCCAGCCTACTCTTTCACAGCCGCTACATCCGCAATGACATCTATATCGCCCTGTTCGTGATGGTGTGGAGCTACGGCGCGTTTCGCTATTTGGAGGCGGAGCTAGGAAAGCGACGACGTTGGCTAGCCGTGATGCTGTTGGGGATGGCGCCGGCTTTTGTTGCCAAAGAGAACGCATTCATGGCTGGCGCGCTCATCGGCGCTTTCTTTGCCGGCTTGGCTATTTGGCGCGTAATCGGCCCCCGTTTCTTTGTCGCTGTTGCTCCTCTTCTTTTCGCCGCAGGCGCGGCCTTTTGGTTGTTTGAGTCGGGGCAGATAACGTATAGCCTTGTCGTAGCGGGCATTGGCGCCATTGCGTCGCTGGCGCTGCTCGTCATGTGGCTGCGCGATGAGGCATGGGGTAAGCTGCGCAGCAGTCGCGCCGCAGACCTGGCTGTTCTGATGCTCACCTTGATCATGCCCTTCACCGCGCCGTTCGGCCATGCGGCTTTGGGTTGGGACCCGATGGCTTATGTCACGAACACGGACCTACTGCGTTCGGCAGGCCTCGTGCTGTTCGTGACATTGGCCGGCGTCGTCGTGGCGTATTACTGGTTCGGGATGCGTTCACAAGAACGCATGCCTGATGGGCTGACATGGCGCGAATGGCTGGGGGCGATGGGCGCGTTCTGGTTGACGGCTGTTCTATTCTTTACCACGTTCTTCACCAACACGCGTAACGGCCTTGCTACGGGCGTGGTCGGCAGCTTGGGCTATTGGCTGGCGCAACAGGAGGTGGCTCGCGGCGGGCAGCCCTGGTATTACTATTTTATGTTGAGCGCCTTGTACGAGTTCCTGCCTATGTTGCTGGCGGTGGGGGGGACGATTGTCATTCTGCGGCGCGCCGGCGTTGATGGACATTGGGACCCTGTCTCGACCAAAGACTTGCCGGTTAACGTCGCCGGCGAAGCGGCGGGCGACGATGCGCGGGCCGAGCTGCTGCGTGTGAACCGCGCGACGTTTGCCGTTTACGGAGTTTGGTGGATTGTCGGGAGTTGGATGGCGTATACGATAGCCGGCGAGAAGATGCCGTGGCTTTTGACGCATATGGCGCTGCCGATGGGCGTCGTGGGCGGCTGGTGGTTCGGTCGCTTGATCAATCAGATTGACTGCCCGGCTGTGCGACGTGCGGGGGCGACATGGCTCATCGCTCTGACGCCGGCTCTGCTCTATCTTGTCTTCACACTCTTGCGAATGGCTCCATTTCAGGACCGGACGCTGGCGGGCGTCGCGGCGACGATGCAGTGGATAGTCGCCGCGCTTGTCTTCGCGGGACTCGTGTATGTAGCCGTGCGACTGGCGCAACAGGTAGGTAGGAGACAGACGGCGATCTTGGCGAGCATGGGCGTCGTGGCTCCTTTGTTTCTTCTGACTATTCGCTTCACGTATTTGTTAAACTACGTGAATTTCGACATGGCGACCGAGTACCTGGTTTATGCGCACGGATCGCCCGATATTAAGCGCGCCCTTCGCGAAATTGACCTGATCAGCGAGCGCACTGCCGGCGAACGTAACGTCGTTGTGGCTTACGACGACGAAAGCTCCTGGCCCATGAGCTGGTACATGCGCCTGTACCCCAATAGTCGCTTCTACGGCAATAACCCCACGAGTGATGTGATGACCGCTCCGGTGATCATCGTCGGCCCGGCGAACTATGAGAAAGTGCGGCCGTACGTGGCGCGCGACTATGTGAAGCGGACCTACCGGCGCATTTGGTGGCCGGATCAAGGTTACTTTAACCTCACGTGGGATCGATTCGCCGGCGCCTTGCGCGATCCGGCCCAGATGAAGCGCATTGCGGATATCGTGTTTTACCGCCGCTATGCGGACAATGAGGATCCGAGCAAGCCGCGCGACCTGACCCAGTGGCCTACCCGGTCGGACTTTGAGATGCACGTGCGACGCGATATCGCATCGGAGATCTGGGACCTAGGCGCAGTACCGACGGCGACGAGCGGGTCCGGCCTGCAGGCGCAACTGATCGAGAAGGAAATCCCGCTCACTGCCTTAGCGCTCTATGACGCAACCTATGACGAGCTGCCGCTCGTGAGGCCGCGTGCGGTTGCGTCCGGGCCTGACGGCACTACGGTCATAGCGGACTCGGGCAACCATCGTATCGTGGTGATCGGGGCAGATGGGCAGTTTGTGCTTTCCTTCGGCGGCCTGTGCCGCCTGGGTGAAGGAGAGGCCGGCGGCTGTGTCGACCCGGACGGCGGCGGCCCGCTTGAACTGGGTGACGGGCAGTTCAATGAGCCGTGGGGCGTGGCTGTGGACGAATCCGGCGACATCTATGTGGCCGATACCTGGAACGGACGAATACAGGTCTTCAATGCCGGGGGCGACTTCTTGCGTAAATGGGGCCATTTCAACACCACAGACGGCGAGCTAGGCGATCCTTATGCCATGTTCGGCCCGCGTGGGTTGGCGATAGACGCAGCCGGAAACGTCCTGGTCGCCGATACCGGCAATAAGCGCATTCTGCGCTTCACGCCTACGGGCGACGTGGTGAGCCAGGTCGGCGGCGGCGGGGTGATTCTGGGACGCTTTGAAGAACCGACATCCGTTTCGGTCGACCGGGCAAGCGGAGCGGTCTATGTGGCGGACAACTGGAACCGGCGCATCCAAAAGCTGGATGCAGAGCTGGCGCCTTCTGCAGAGTGGCCGGTTCCGGGCTGGCAGAGTAAAGAGATCTACCACAAACCATATGTCGCCGCGGCGGAAAACGGGGACCTATATATCACTGATCCGGAGTCGTACCGCGTGATCGTCTACGATGGGGCGGGGCAGTTGAAGGCGACCTTCGGCGATTATGGCACGGAAGCTGACCGCTTTGGATTGCCGAACGGGATCGCAGTCAACGAGGCTCAGGCGACTCTACTCATCGCCGATGCCGACAACAATCGCATCATGGTGATGCCGCTTCTGCCCTAAGGCGGTAATTCGGGCGTGAACTGCTGAGAAGCGCACTGGCGCAAAGATCGTGCCCGCCAGGTGACGACCTTGCGCCTGAAACGCAAACCTTCATGAAATCCGTACCGACCATCCGAAGGTTTCTAGTCGGAGCTGCCCTATTGGCGATGGCAATCGCAGGCCAGTTCGCGATCAGGCGCGGCGCGGGCATTGCCGGCGGGGGCGCGCTATTGCTGGGCGCAATAGGCTTTGCAGCGGCGTTTCGACTGCCGAGTGGATCACATGGAGAGTCGCTGAGGCGCGCCGGCTGGCGACGTTGGGATGCTCGCCTCTTGCTGCTTCTACTGGCTGTCGCCGCCGCGCTTGGCTTTGGCGCATTGCAGATGCTGGATGTGCCGGCTCCTGATGCTCGCTTCTGGCAACTTTACGGCGTAAGCCTTGTCGTCACGCTGGGCGGATCGCTGGCGGCGTGCTGTATAGAGCAGACTCGGACGAGAGCGTGGTCGCGCAGCATGTGGCGAACGCTGGCGATTCTGGCGGGCATCCTCGTGGCGGGCGCGGTGTTGCGGCTTTACCGCCTCTCCGATCTGCCCTTTGGCCTTTGGTACGATGAGGCGGCTAACGGGCTGGAGGCGCTGCGGGTAGCCAACGAGCCGCAGTACCAGCCGGTCTATACCGACGGTGTCAACGCCTCCGGGCACTACCTCTACCTGATCGTGGCTGCATTTGAGGCGTTCGGCGTCAGCGCGCACTCGATCCGGCTAGTGAGCGCGGCGATGGGGATCGCGACGGTCATAGCGGCCTATTTGGCGGCGCGCGAGCTGTATGGCGCGAAGGCGGCTCTGTTGGCTGCGGCGCTGTTCGCCGTGGCGCGCTGGTCGATCACGTTCAGCCGTCTGGGCATGTACAACATCAGTACGCCGCTGTTTGAACTGCTTGCGGTCGCATTTCTCCTGCGCGCTTTCCGTCGCAACCATCCGTCCGATTTCGCCCTGGCCGGCCTATCGATAGGATTCGGGCTGTGCTTCTACCCTGCCTTTCATCTCTTTGTCGCCGCGGTCGGATTGCTGTTGGCGGCGCTCCTTGTGCTACAGGCCTGGAAAGCATGGAGGCAAACTCGGACAGGGCAAGACGCCGGCGTTGCAGACGGGCTTTCGGATAGGCTCAGCAGCATCTACGCTTTCTGCCGATCTCGCTTATACGCTGCGTTAGGTCCGGCTGTGCTTGTGACGTGCGCAGTAATTGTCGTTGCACCAGTGCTGACGTTCGCCTTGGAGCGACCGGAGAGCTATTTTGCGCGCGTACAAGGAACCTCACTTTTCTCCAACAAGGAAGCGGGGGAACGTCTGCCCGCCCTCGGCGCGAACCTGCGCAAACACCTGCTGATGTTCAACGTCCGGGGAGATCCGAACGGGCGACACAACCTGCCCGGTGAACCGATGCTCGACCCGGTGACCGGCGCGCTTTTCGTAGCCGGTGTGGCGCTGGCATTGGTTCGTTGGCGCCAGCCAGTCTATTTGTTCCTGCCCACGTGGTTGCTTATTTCGCTGATGGGGGGCGTGCTCTCGCTCGACTTCGAAGCTCCGCAGTCTCTGCGCTCGATTGGGGCTATGCCGGCGGCCCTGCTCTTGGCTGTCGCGCCGCTCGACGCCTTGATGCGGGAGTGGACAAGCGGCGGAGGGCGGTATTACCCCAATGCGGTGTTAGCGGGCCTAGCTGTCCTGATGCTCGTTGTCTCGTGTCTGAATGTGGATACCTATTTTCGGCGCCAGGCAATGGACTTTGCTTCGTGGAACGCACATTCCACGCCGGAGACGCTCACAGCCAACATTTTGAACTCGCTGGGGCCGGAGACACATGCCTATGTTATCTCGCTCTTCGATCAACACCCGACCGTACGCTTTCTGACGCGCAACCAAGCGCGATACAAACGTCTCAGTACGACTGCCGCCTTACCCCTGGTGATGCCGGCGGATGCGAACCTAGCGCTTATTCTGGATGCAGAACGCAGGCATTTGTACGAAGACGCGGTCGCACTCTACCCGAACGCCCACCGCGAGGAACTGACTGCACCATTCGGCAGCCCGGCGGTCGTCTATTATGTGGACGTGCCGGCCGAGCAGTTGGCGGCAATCCAGGGCTGGGAGGCGCGCTATGTTGACGACAGCGAGGTGTTGGGCTCGCAGACAGTTGATCGCCATGACAAGACTATCGAATTCAATTGGCCGAACGATGCGCCGCTGCCACATCCCTTCAACGTAGAGTGGCGCGGGGTGCTGACTGCGGAGACCTTTGGACCGTACCAGTTCGGGCTGACAGCACCCGCCGAAGCCGAGCTGTTCATCAACGAGAATCTGGTGCTTTCTCTGGATGGTGACGGCCCTCGGGAAGCGGCATCAGCTCTCATCCTGCCGCGCGGCAACCACACCATGCGCGTCACGGCGCGCAGCGGTGAGGGACCGGTACGGCTGATGTGGCGAACGCCCGACCGTGAAACCGAGACCCTGCCAGCCCACGTTGTCTACACATCTCCTGTGACAAACAACGGCCTGCTCGGGCGATACTTCCAGAACGGCGAGTGGTCTGGCAGCGCAGCGCTTGCGAAGATTGACACTCGCTTCGAGATGTATTTCCACATTCCGCCATTGAACCGCCCCTATACGGTTGAGTGGACAGGCAAGATCGCGATCCCCGTCTCGGGTCCATATGACTTTGGACTGACATCGGTCGATGAGTCGGTCCTGTTTATTGACGAGGTGGAAGTGGCACGCAGCGGAGGCGCCGGAGAGTACGGGCAGGGCCAAGCCGATTTGGCGGAGGGGCTGCATGATATCCGCATTCGTTATGCTGACCGGACCGATCACACGCGCATAGCAGTTACCTGGACCCCGCCAACCGGGACAGGTCGGCAGATCATCCCAAAGCAGGTCTTGTTCCCGCCGCAGGGCGATTACTCTTCGGTTACATTGCCGCTCCTGGCCGATCTTTGGCCGAGTGAGAAACCGAAAGGGCCAGGAATTATCACCCCGCCGGCGGAATCCACGGCGGTAGATGTGATCGCCTCGGACCTTGACCGTCCGGCTGGGATTGCCGTCACAGAGGACAGGGACGTAATTGTAGCGTTGCCGGATGCTGGAATGGTGGCGGTGATCGATGCGGCAGACGGGGCGCGGATGGAGTTGAGTCGCGGTGGCGAGCCGTTTGACGAACCATTTGACGTCGCAATAGACAGAAGTGGTAATCTCTATGTGTTGGACGCGGGGGCAGGCCGCGTCAGCCTGTTTGACAGCGACCTCGTTTTCGTGCAGGACCTGGCAATCGACGCGATGCACGCCAGCCGGGCGCGCGGGATTCATGTGGATGGCGAAGGTTTGATCTGGCTGGCGGATACGTCGGGCGGGGTAGTGGCTGGCTTCGCGGCGGACGGCGCCTTGATTCGCTCGCTTCTGGTGCGCCGCGACTTGTCTGCGGCTGGCGAGGCGCAGCCTGTCGACGCGGCTCGCCTATCGGACGGGTCCATCTGGACGGTTGACGCCGGCGTGTATAAGCTGACGGCATACAGCGCGGATGGCATGCGCCTGCGCTCATGGGACATCGCGGAGGCGAACACACGAGACAGCCCTCACCTGGCGATTGGCGCGAGTGGGGGTCTCTACTTGACAGAACCGGAACTGGGGACCGTCGCGCAGGTTGCTGCAGGGGGAGAGCGCGTCATAACCTACTCCTTGACGCCGGCAGACGGGTCACTGGTCAAACCGGTAGGCATTGCGGTGGACGCGGCAGACAATGTGTGGGTGACCGATGTCGACGGCGGTCGCGTCTTGCGCCTTGCGATAGGCGTTAGCCCGACAGCCGGTGACTAGGAGAGGTCTGGTGCAGTGCATGTCTCGACGGGGCAGCGGGGATCGGCGCATGAAGGCGCTGCGATATTTTCTGGCGGTCTATTTCATTGTGGCGATGAGTTGGCTGCGAAGCGGGCTGCCTGTCCTGGCGCAGGTTCCTGTTGTGGAGCCGGACGATGTCGCGACGCCAACCCCCATGCCGCCTGTGAGTTTGCTGCCTACGCCTACGCCAGACGGCATGTCAGCAGGCGAGGTGCACAGCGCTGAGGCTGACATATACGTCGTAAAGGAGGAGGACACGCTCTGGTCGGTGTCGCTTGAGATCGGCGTTGATCTGCAGGAAATGCCGTGTGTAGTTCGTCCGGATTTCCAGATGGATCAACCGCTCGTGATTGGGGATGCGCTGGTTCCGCCGCCTTCGGGCATGATCTGTCACCGGGTGGAGGGGGGTGAGACGTTGGCGTCGATTGCTGCTCAGTATGGGGTCGATCCTGCAGTGATCTACGGGGATGCATGGAACCAACTCGCCATGCAGCCGCGCGGCGACGGACATCTAGATGCCGGGCGTTATGTACGTATCCTGCCCCAGGCGGACA
>JASGTU010000170.1 GCA_030058085.1 Chloroflexota bacterium | reverse complement strand
TGACGCGCGCGGAGGCTTTCCGCGTCTTCAACATGGGCATCGGCCGGGTGTTGATTGCGCCGGCGTCGGCGCGCGCGGCAATGCTCGCCGCGCTGCCCGCAGCGCGGGAGATCGGGCGGGGGGAGCGCCGCCCGCCGGGCGCTGCCGCCATTCGTTTATTGGACTAGAGCACAGGGCAGAGAAGGAGGCTCCTATACGATGCCGGCGCGACTGGCCGTTCTGATTTCGGGCAATGGGTCGAATCTGCAGGCCATCCTCGACGCCATCCGCCTGCGCATGTTGGATGCGGAGACGGTTGTCGTGGTGTCGAACCGCAAGAACGCCTTCGGGCTGGAGCGCGCGGCGCGCGCCGGCGCGCCCACGCGCTATCATCCGCTCAAGCCCTATCGCGATGCCGGACGCAGCCGTGAGGAGTACGACGCCGACTTGGCTGCCCTGGTCAAGGAGTATGCGCCGGATTGGGTGGTGCTGGCAGGGTGGATGCACATCCTCAGCAATGCGTTCCTGCAGCGGTTTCCCTATCGCGTGGTGAATCTGCACCCGGCGCTGCCCGGTCAATTCCCCGGCGCGCACGCCATCCAAGACGCATTTGAGGCGTTCCAGCGGGGCGAGATCAAGCAGACGGGCGCGATGGTGCACCTTGTGCCGGATGAGCAGGTGGACCGCGGCCCGGTGATCGCGACGGCTGAGGTTCCCATCTACAAAAGCGACACGCTGGAGATGCTGACCAACCGTATACACCAGGCGGAACACCGGCTATTGGTCAATGCGCTACAACGCTTAATCGAGGGGGATTGACCGGGGGATGTTTAGGCCGCCGGGCGTAACCCAGGACGTTTGGCCGTGCGGTTGAGCGGCGCGAGCGGGCGCCGGCTTGGCCTGGCTGCGGCGGGTTCGGCAACCGCCACCGACGGCGGCAGTTGGGCGTGCACGATGCTCTTGGGCGCACCCAAGGCGCTTGCCGTGCCGCCGTCGGCGTGGTAGTCGGCGCTCCACTCGCCGTCGATCAGATAGCGGAATTGCCAGGACGTTCCGGCGGGCAGGTCCAGCATGGCGCGCCAGACGCCGTCGCGGTCTTGACGCAGGGGAGTGGCCGATTCGCTCCAGTTGTTGAAATCGCCTGCTATGCTGATGCGGTCGGCCCAGACGCCGGACGGCAATTCGAAGACCACGCGAACGCACCCTGGGACCGGAGAGCTAAGTTTGCGGATCATCGTACGCCTCCATAGAACTATAAATCTGACCTCTGTGAGACGCCGGCCTGTGCTGCATTAGGGGAGGCTGCGTATATGCGCCGGCTCATTGCGCCCCAAATTATGGGCGGGCTAGATTAAGCCAAGATGAATAGCGCTTGACGCGTGTGTTATGCGCAGGTTAAGAGACTAACAGGCAGTATGGGCGGCGTAGGGCAAGCGTCCGCGACATCGCCGTTTAGCCTATGGAAGGCAGACGAGGACCGAAAAAGCACGGAGGACACGCGCCGAACGTGTCCTCCGTTTTGTTGTTGCGTTTGGTTGGCGTCTGCTCGCCTCGATTTACTAGCCGGCGACGATGTTGACCAGCTTGTCGGGTACGACGATGACCTTGCGCACCTGCTTGCCCTCGATCCATTTGCCGACGTTGGGCAGCTCCAGCGCCTCGCGCTCCAGCACATCCTGCGCCGTTCCCGGCGCCTTGACCAGCTTGTCGCGCACTTTGCCGTTGACCTGGACGACGATGGCGATCTCCTCCTCGCGCGCCTTCTCCGCGTCAGCCTGGGGCCAGGCCTGCAGATGGATGCTTTCCGTATGTCCCAGATAGTGCCACAGTTCTTCGCTGATGTGCGGGAAAATGGGGGCCATCAGCAGGACGATGTTATGGATGGCTTCGCGCCAGGCCGGCGTGTCGTAGATGGCCGTGTCTTTGGTGCGTACCAGCCAGTTGTTCATCTCCATCAAGGCGGCAATGGCCGTATTGAAGCGGAAGTTCTGCATGTCGTCGGTGACCTTGATGATGGTCTGGTGCAGCTTGCGCTCCAGGTTGCGGACCTCCTCTTCGCCGGGGTCGCCGCTCGCCGGGCGCGACGGCGCGTCGACGATGACGGCCCAGACGCGGTGCAGGAAGCGGCTGACGCCTTCGATGGCGCTGGGGTCCCATGGTCCGCCCAGTTCCCAGGGGCCAATGAACATCAGGTAACCGCGCACGGTGTCCGCGCCGTAGCGTTCCACATAGTCGTCGGGGTTGACGACGTTGCCGCGGCTCTTGGACATCTTCTCGCCGTCCGGCCCCAGGATGGTGCCTTGGTTGAAGAGGCGCAGCATGGGTTCATCGAAGTTGACGATGCCCAGGTCGCGCAGGGCCTTGGTGAAGAAGCGCGTGTAGAGCAGGTGCATGGTAGCGTGCTCGATGCCGCCGGTGTAGATGTCGACCGGCAGCCAGTAATCCGCGCTCTCCTTGCTCCAGGGCATGTCGCCGGCGTGGATCTTCTCGCCGGCTTTCCAGTAAGGGCAGACGTAGGCGTAGTGATACCAGCTGGAGCACATGAAGGTGTCCATGGTGTCGGTCTCGCGCTTGGCGTCGCCGCCACACTGCGGGCACTTCACGTTCCGGAAGCCTTCGTGATAGACCAGGGGGCTTTCGCCGGTAGGCCGGAACTCGGCGTCGTCGGGCAGCAGAACGGGCAGGTCCTCATAGGGGACGGGGACCGTGCCGCACTTGTCGCAGTAGATGATAGGGATGGGCGCGCCCCACATGCGCTGGCGGCTGATCAGCCAGTCGCGCAGGCGGTAGTTGACGGCGTACTTGCCGCGGCCGGTCTCCTCCAGCCAGGCGGTGACGGCGCGGGCGGCTCCGTCCACGGGCGTGCCGTCGAAGGCCCCGCTGTTGATCATGACGCCGTCCGTCTTGGAATCGTAGGCTTCGGACAGGGGGCCGGTTGCGCCATCGGGGCCGGTGATGACGCGGCGGATCTCCAGCCCGTAGCGCGTGGCGAAGTCGAAGTCGCGCTGGTCGTGGGCGGGGACAGCCATGATGGCGCCGGTGCCGTAGCCCATCATCACGTAGTCCGCGATCCAGATGGGGATGCGCTCGTCGTTGACCGGGTTGATGGCGTAGCCGCCGGTGAAGACGCCGGTCTTTTCCTTGTCGGCGGCGCCACGCTCGATCTCGTCCAGGCGGGCGGCCTGTTCCTTATAGGCTTCGACCGCGGCCTTCTGCTCCGGCGATGTCACGTTGTCGACGGCGGGATGTTCCGGGGCCAGAACCATGAAGGTGGCGCCCCACAGCGTGTCGGGCCGCGTGGTGAAGATCACCAGGTCGTCGCCGGCTTCGGTGTTGAAGGTGACCTCCGCGCCTTCGCTGCGCCCGATCCAGTTGGTCTGCATGGCCTTGACGCGTTCCGGCCATTCGATGGTATTCAGCCCGTCGATCAGCTCGTCGGCGTAGTTGGTGATGCGGAATTTCCACTGGTTCAGGTTCTTTTTGACGACGGGCGTGCCACAGCGCTCGCAGTGGCGATCGTCGCCCCACACCTGCTCGCGGGCCAGGGTGGTGTTGCAGCTTGGACACCAGTCGACGGGCGCGTAGTCGCGATAGGCCAGGCCGGCGTCGTAGAACCGCAGAAAGAACCACTGGCTCCACTTGTAGTATTCCGGGTCGCAGGAAACGGCCTCGCGATCCCAGGCCCACATGGCGCCCATTTTGCGCAGTTGCTGGCGCATGCGCTCGATGTTGGCGTAGGTCCACTCTTTCGGGTGGACGCCGTGGCGGATGGCGGCGTTTTCGGCGGGCAGGCCGAAGGCGTCGAAGCCGATGGGGAAGAAGACGTTGTAGCCGTTCATGCGGTAGAAGCGCGCGCGGGCGTCACTGGGCGTCATGGCGTACCAGTGACCGGTATGCAGGTCGCCGGATGGGTAGGGCAGCATGGTGAGCGCGTACCACTTGGGGCGGTTTGGGTCTTCGACCGTGGCGTACAGGTCTTGGTCTTCCCAAGCCCTTTGCCATTTGGGTTCGATCTGTGACGGCATATATTTAGAAGACATGGCGCAAACTCCTGTCGGTAGGCGGTTCGGATTCGTGGTAGGCAATAAAAAACGCGAAACGCCGGACAGCGACCGTGACAAGCGGTGATGTCCCACACTTCACGTTTTGGGTATGGCCCGCGTCAAATACTGAGCGGGCTATGTAAGCGCGACCATCCCACCGACGGTGTTTCCGGCGGTTGCTATGTGCAACAGGAAACGCTGGTTGTTCGCCGGGACGAAACTCCGGCAGATCGCACCTTTCATATGGCTATTATAGCACACAACTTGGCCGAAACAGACAAGCGCTTGATGCGACGGATCTAGGCGTTGGCCGGTTCAGGCAGCGTTACGGGCGTGAGCCAGTTCCATTTGTCCTCTACGAGGCCGGAGATGATGCCGAAAAAGACGTCTTGTATGGCTTTGGTGACCGGGCCGCGCTTACCTTCGCCCACGGGCAGGCGGTCGACCGAACGCACCGGCGTGATCTCGGCGGCTGTGCCGGTGAAGAAGATCTCGTCGGCCAGGTAGAGCATCTCGCGCGGGATGGTCATTTCACGCACGTTGTAGCCCAGGTCTTTGGCGATTGTGAAGGCGCAGTCGCGCGTGATGCCGCCGAGGATGCTGTTGCCCAGCGGCGGGGTGATCAACTCGCCGTTTTTGATCAGGAAGATGTTCTCGCCGCTGCCTTCGCTTACGTAGCCGTTGACGTCGAGGGCGATGCCTTCGTTGAAGCCGTTGTCTTTGGCCTCCATGACGACGTTTTGGCTGTTGACGTATTGGCCGCCGATCTTGGCCAGGGCGTTGAGCGTGTCGGGGGCCATTCTGCGCCAACTGCTGACCTGCACGTCGACGCCGTTCTCTAGGGCGTCGGCGCCGAGGTACGCGCCCCAGGGCACGGAGGCGAGGATGGCGTCTACGGGACAGCCGCGCCCGTCTACGCCGAGGGTGTTGTAGCCGCGGAAGACGAGCGGGCGAATGTAGGCGCTGCGGTGCTGGTTGGCGCGAAGCACGTCGGCGGTCACGGCCATCCACTCATCGACGGTGAGCGGGCAAGGGATGCGCGCTACCTTGCAGCTAAAGAGCATGCGCTCGAAGTGCTCCGGCCCACGGAAGATGGCGGGGCCGTCCGCCAGTTCGTAGGCGCGCAGGCCCTCAAATACGCTGCTGCCGTAGTGGAGCGCGTGCGTGAATACATGCACCTGCGCCTGATCCCACGGGATAATCTCGCCGTTCATCCAAATGAAGTCAGCCCGCATCGCCATTTTCCGTCTCCTTGGTGCTTATCCTGTAGACATCGCTTTGCGCCGCGAGGGTGCAATGGCGGCTATTATACAGGCGAACGGGCCGGCTGTCATGTTTGCTTTTTGGCCGCGGTCAGGGCGAGGAGAGCAGGTGGTCGATGGCGCTGGTCAGTTCGCCCAGCGTGGAGGCGACGATGACGTTGTCGCAGTGCGGCGCGTAGCGGAGCATATCGCTGTCGCCGGTTCCCCACAGCATGGGCGCTTCCGGGTTGAGCCAGATGGTGCGGCGGCTGCGGCGGGCCATGCGCGAGAAGATGTCGAGGCGCGGGTCGTTGTAGTTGTTGCGCCCGTCGCCCACCATGATAACGGTGGTGCGGCTGTCGAGCGTGTCCAGGTAGTTGCGCGTGAAGCTCTCCAGGCTGTAGCCCAGGTCGGTGCTGTAGTGGCCCGGCGGCATGCGCACGAGGACCTCGTTGATGGCGTCATTGGCCTGGCGACCGGCGAAGTCGGGTGAGATGTATTCCAGGTGGTCGATGAAGGCGAAGGCGTGGGTCTTGGTCACCAGGTCTTGCAGGGCGTAGACGAGGGCGAGCATCAGTTCGGAGCAGTGGCGCATGGAGGTGCTGATGTCGCAGATGACGACCAGCTTGGGCTTGAGCCGGTGGTTGCGGTGGCGCAATTCGACGGGCGCGCCGCCATATTTGAGG
The DNA here is from genome assembly GCA_030058085.1 of Chloroflexota bacterium. Lineage (GTDB taxonomy): Bacteria > Chloroflexota > Anaerolineae > Caldilineales > Caldilineaceae > JASGTU01. Next base: position 6,208 of record JASGTU010000170.1, on the reverse strand, counting down.
TTGGCGCGGATGGTGGCTTTGGCGTCGAGTTGGCCGTCCTTGGCGCGCTTTTGCCGCAGCGCGATGCGGCTGCGCAGGCGGTTGGCGAGGCGCGTCACCTCGCGGCGCAGCAGGTCCATGTCCCGGTCGGAGAGCGCGCCGAAGGGCAGGTCGAGCAAGCCTTCGGCGGACTCCTGGCGCTCAGTCTCGCTCATGTTTTCGGCGATGCGCTGCCCGGCGTAGCGGCTCATCTGGTCTTGCATGGCCTGCTGGTTGGCCTTGAGCAGTTGGCGCATCTGATCGAGCCGCTCCTTGCTCATGCCCATCTGCTGGAGCAGCTTCATCATTTCCTTCAGGGCGTTGCGCACCTCGTTGAACTTCAGCGCTTGCATCATGCGACGCGCCATCCAGTCGCGGTAGCGCAGATCGTCCATGCGGTTTAGCCCGACCATCTGCCCCAGGCGTTGCAGCTCGCCCGGTGAAAGCTGTTCGCCGCGCAAGAGCTTTTCCATCATCTGGCGCAACTGCTGGTTGAACTGGTGCAGGGCTTGCGCCAGCATCTGCGCCTCTTGGGGCGACATGTCGCCGGTGAGGTCCATCATGGGCGGCGCGTCGCCGGAATCGAAGAAGAGCGGGAACAGCTCATCGAAGACAGGCAGGCTCTCCGCATCTTTGACCAGGGTCGTGCGCAGGCTGAGGCGAAAGGCGTCGCGCTGCTGGACGCCCAGGTCTTCGACGGCGCGGAAGGCGTCCGCGCTTTCGGCCAGGCTAACGCGCACGCCGCCGGCGCGCAGTGCACTGATGAACTTGACTAGGCGTTCTTCCATACGTTCCTCCTTCCCGCCATGCTAGCTGCCGGGCTTGCGAACCGTCTTGCGGTCAGTCGCGCCAGCGGAACTGGCTGAGGTCGTCTTCCTCGACGCTGATGCCGCCCGACGTGATTTGCAGACGGCGCTGCACCTTGTGCAGGTCGCTCTCGTGCTTGAGCAGCACGCTCATAGTATTTTCCAGCGTGACGGCGTCCAACTGCTTGGCGTTGAGCGCCACCAGGGACTTGGCCCAGTCCAGGGTCTCGCTGATGCTGGGTGACTTTCGCAGGTCCATCTCACGCAGCTTTTGCACCAGTTCGACGGCCTGCCGTGCCAGCTTGGGGTTAAGCTCGGGGACCTTGAGACGGACTACGGCCAATTCCTGGTCGACGTTGGGGTAGCCGATGAATAGGTAGAGGCAGCGGCGTTTGAGCGCTTCGCTCAGTTCGCGCGTGTTGTTGCTGGTCAGCAGCACCAGCGGACGATGCACCGCGGCCAGCGTGCCCAGTTCGGGGACGCTCACCTGGAAGTCGCTGAGCACTTCGAGAAGGAAGGCTTCGAACTCGGCGTCGGCGCGGTCGATTTCGTCGATCAACAGCACGGTGGGATGCTCGCTCAGGATCGCCTGCAGCAAGGGGCGCTGGAGCAGGAAGCGCATCGAGAAGAAGACGTCTTCCTCGTCGGCCAGCCGGTCGGCGGCTTCGGCCAGGCTGCTGGAGTCGGCCAGCGTCTCTTGCAGCTTATCGCGCAGCAGTTGCGTGTAGAGCATCTGCTTGGCATATTCCCATTCGTAGAGGGCTTTGGTTTCGTCGAGCCCCTCGTAGCACTGGAGGCGGATCAGCCTGCGGCCCGTGGCCGCGGCAATGGCCTTCGCCAACTCGGTTTTGCCCACACCCGCCGGCCCTTCGGTGAGCAGCGGCTTGCCCAACTGCTGGCTGAGGTAGACGGTGGTGGCGATCTCGTCGCCGGCGATGTATTGCTGGTCGCCCAGCGCGCTCTTGACCTGTGCAGGAGATGAGTAGGACTGAATTTGGCTCACAGGGGAAGCTCCTTAGTCGCAACGCGACATACTTGGCCGAATCGTGCCCCAGAGTGTACATCATGGATCGCGGAATGTAAATCATCCTTAAGAGATTCTCATTTGGGTGCAGAGAAGCGGGTTCGGTTGCGCAGGGCGCGGCGCTAGGCTACAATCCAGCGAGAAGCAGCAAGAATCACCAAGAAGTCGGGCCATCATCCTCTAGCCTCATTTCCAGTCACATATCCAATCAAACCCAATAGGCGAAGCCTGATGAATAACGAGAAATTGGTGCAGTTCGTGCAGGAGCTCGTGCAGCGACCCAGCTTGAGCGGCGAAGAAGGCGCGGCGGCGGCGCGCGTGCGCCAGGAGATGCTCGCGCTCGGCTTCGACAGCGTGCGCGAGGACGAGTACGGCAGCGTGGTCGGCGTGATCGAGGGGGCGCAGCCAGGCAAGACGCTGCTTTTTGACGGGCACACGGATACGGTGGGCGTGACCTCAGGCGTACCCTGGCGGCACGATCCCTTCAGCGGCCTGGTCGAGGACGGGGCTATTTACGGACGCGGCAGCGCGGATATGAAAGGCGCGCTGGCTGCGTTCATCTACGCGGCCGCGGCCATCGACCGGCAAGCGCTGACAGGGCGCGTCGTCGTCAGCGCGTCGACGATGGAAGAGGTGCTGGAGGGCGTGGCCCTGGCCGCGGTGATGGCGGTCGAGCATCCCGATTTCGTGGTGATCGGCGAGTCGACCGGCCTCAACCTGAGCCGGGGCGGGCGCGGCCGCGCCGAGGTGCATCTGGAGACGATTGGCCGCCCGTCCCACTCATCGGCCCCGCACCTGGGGCGCAACGCGGTGCTGGACATGCTGCGCGTGGTGCAGGAGGCGGAGCGCATCGACTTGCCGGAGGACCCGTTTATGGGGCCGGCCATTCTGGCATTGACGGACATCATCTCCGACCCTTATCCGGGACACTCGGTGATCCCGAGCATCTGCCGCGTGACGGTTGACCGGCGTCTGCTGCCGGGGGAGACGGCGCAGGATGTGCTGGCTGCGATTACGGCGCGCCCGGGGTTGGAGGACATTCGCCTGAACGCTACTATCGGCGTCGGGGAGTACCGGACGTACACAGACAAGGTCATGCGCCAGGAGAAGTTTTTCCCGGCGTGGGCGCTGCCGGAAGATGACGCCTATGTGCAGGCCGCGCTGAGGGGGCTGCACGCCGCGGGGCTGCAACCTAAGATCGGCGCCTACCGTTTCTGCACGAACGCGGCCTACAGCGCGGGGGTAGCCGGCGTGCCGACGATTGGCTTCGGGCCGGCGACGGAGGCGGACGCACACATGATCGACGAGCGGCTGCGTATCGACGATCTGCTGGCGGCGGCGCGCGGCTACCAGGGCATTATCGAGGCCGTGCTGGCGTGACGCACATTGCCGGGGATAGGGCGGCGCGAAAGGTCTGAATGTTCACCGAGACGGGACGCAGGCAGATGCACCTGAAATTGACGTCGATGACCGAGGAATTCGCACGGGAGATCGTGGGTTGGCGCTATCCTGGACAGTATGAGCTGTATAACAGCGCGCCGAGCGATGTGGAAGAGGACGTGCAGGCGCTGCTGAAAGCGGAGAACGCCTACTATGCCGTGTGGAGCGACGAGTACGGTCTCTTCGGGTTCTGCTGTTACGGGCCGGAAGCGCAGGCGCCGGGCGGCGATTACTCGGAAGCCGCGCTGGACGTGGGGCTGGGGATCCGGCCCGACTTGGCCGGCCGCGGCATGGGGCTGGCGTTCCTTGAGGCGATTCTGGCCTTCGCGCGCGAGCAATATGGGGATGTGCGTTTTCGCGCCACGATTGCGGACTTCAACGCGCGCTCGCGGCGCGTGTTCGAGAAGGCCGGCTTCCGTCACGAGCAGGCGTTCGCCTCTGCGGCTAGGCCGGGGCTGGAGTTCGTCGTCGTGGTGAAGGATCCGCTGTCGGAGACTGCGGAGGACTCCTCAGGCGGCTAGGTCGCGTCCGCGGTGAATGCGTGGGTCGATTCTGTCGGTCTAGCGTTACGCGGCGGCCTGCGCGGGCGCAGCCGGCCCTCCGCCGCAGGTTCGGTCGGCGTCTCCTCCGGCGCGACCGATTCTTCGGGCGTCCAGGTGGGTTCCGGCGTCTCGGCGGGCATGACCTCTCCCTGCGGCGTCCAAGTGGGCGTGGGCTGCGGCGGCGCTTCGGTGGGCGTCGGCTCCAACTCCGCTTCCGGTGTGGGCGTGGGTTCCGGTTCGGGCGTCCATGTGGGCTCAGGCGTCGGGGGTTCCGGCGCCACGGTCAGGGTCGGCTCAGGCGTAAAGGTGACCGTCGGTTCCGGTGTGAAGGTCAGGGTCGGTTCAGGCGTCCATGTTAACGTTGGCTCGGGCGTGGGCGTCGGCTGCTCTACGAAAACGCGTATGCGTGCTTCGTAGGCATGGCCGAATGTGTCTTGGACCACAAGGCGCAGGGTGTGCGGCCCGTCGTGTAGGCCGCGCACGTCCCACTCGCCCAGGAAGCCGTCCAGCACAGGCGCGGGGAAGGGGCCGGCAATGGGCAGGCTGAATGCGCCGGGGTCGTGGCTGACGCCGTATTCGAGGTGATAGGCAGCGAAGGCGGGCGCGTTGGCCGTGCCGTACACCTGGACGACGCCGCTGACGACCTCGCCCTCGACGGGTTGGCGAATAGTCAACTCGGGCTCGAAGGTGAAGACGTCGCTGGCATCCACCGGCGGCTGCGGGATGCCGTGCGCCTCGGCCCAATCGCGGTATTTCTCCGGATAAACCTTGAAGATCTTCTCCTCCATTGCCTCGTCCGGCGTGAACTCGGTGGCGAGGCGCCCGGTCAATTTGTCCAAGCGCACAATCTGATAGAGGTCCTGTTCCGGCGGGAGCGGGGGCCGGTCGCCGGCGAACCATTCGAGGCGCGAAGCGGGGCATGCGGGCCCGAAACGGACGCCGGTGTCCGCGCACACCTCGACTTGCGAGACGTCCGGCGGCGGGGCGAAGGTCTCGACCGGTTCCCCTGCCAGGGCTGCGGTCATAAACTGGTTCCAGATGGGGCCGGCCCCGCTGATGCCGGACAGGCCAACCATCTCGGAGTTGTCGGCGTTGCCGATCCAGACGCCGGCGACCAACTGCGGCGTGTAGCCCACGGTGAGGTTGTCGCGCACATCGTTCGTCGTGCCTGTCTTGACGGCTGCAGGCCGGTCGAGGCGCAGGACGGAGTTGGCCCCGAAGGCGGGGGTGCGCGCCGCGTTGTCGCTGAGGATGTCGGTGAGCAGGAAGGCGTCTGCGGCGCTGACGACCTGATCGCCTGCACCCGCGGCCGGTTGGCAGGGGCGGCCCTCAGCGACGTCGCACAGGGCGCGGCCCTCGGCGTCGGCGATCTTGAGGATCGACACGGGCGACACGCGCTTGCCGCCGTTGGCTAGGATGCCGTAGGCTGCGGTCAGTTCGAGCAACGGGATTTCGCCCGCGCCCAGGCCCAGGCCGAGGCCGTAGTCTGGGCGCGTCAGCGTGCTGATGCCCAGGCGTTGGGCGAGTTCCAAAAAGGCGGGCAGGCCGGCGGTCTGGAGGGCGCGCACCGCGGGGATGTTGTAGCTGTTGGCGAGGGCGGCGCGCACCGTGACCATGCCATGTTCGCGGTTGTCGTAGTTGGTGGGCACGTAGGGCGGGTTGGCTCCGTCCGGGAACGGTTCCTCGATGTCGGCGATCAGCGTGCCGGGCGTCCATCTTTCGGCGGGCGGGCGCGAGGGCTGCTCGAACGCGGCCAGGTAGACAAAGGGCTTGATCGAACTGCCGGGCTGGCGCGGGGCGAGGGCCATGTTGACTTGGCCGTCGATCTCGACGTTGTCAAAATCGGCGCTGCCCACGAAGGCGACGATCTCGCCGGTACGCGGGTCGATGGCGACGAGTGCGCCGTTAGAGGCGTTGTTGCCCGCCAAGAGCGCCACTTGTTCGGCGACAATGCGCTCTGCCGTTTCCTGCAATTGCGGATCGAGCGAGGTGGTGACGTTGAGGCCGGTCTGGTAGAGGGCCTCGGGGCCGTAGAGGCTTTCCAGTTGCTGGCGCACAAAGAGCGTAAAATGCGGCGCCTGGATGTCGAAGTTGGCGGGCGCGTAGGCGAGCGGTTCCTGCCAGGCGGCGTCGGCTTCCTGTGCGGTGATGTAGCCGTTCTCGACCATGAGGCTGAGGACGACCGACTGGCGCTCTTTAGCCCGGTCGGGATGGGTGTAGGGGTCGTAATAGGCGGGCAGTTGCGGCAGGCCGGCCAGAAGCGACGCTTCGGCTAAGGTTAGCTCGGAGACGGACTTGTCGAAATAGGTTTGGGCGGCGGCATTGGCCCCGTAAGCCAGGTTGCCGTAGTACAGCTCGTTGAGGTAGATGCTGAGGAT
>JASGTU010000169.1 GCA_030058085.1 Chloroflexota bacterium | reverse complement strand
CTCGACGCGTGCATCGACCCCGCCGCGCCACTGACCGCGTCCTGGCAGCCGGAGCTGTTGGGCGGCGTCATGGTCGTCGAAGGGGCCGGCGCGGTCGTGGACGCAGCGCCCTGGGCGGATCAACTCTACCAGCCCTTCGGCTCCGTCGCAGAGACAAGCCGCCCCGTCAAGCTGCGCGCCGTGCCGTACTACGCCTGGGCCAACCGCGGGCCGGGCGCCATGCGCATCTGGATCCCGCGCCTGGACTGAGCGGTTTGTTAACGTGACTTGTGCAGTTGTCATTCGGAGAAGTAGGCGAAGAATCCCTGTGTAACGGACCAACAGATTCTTCCTCCCTCCGGTCGTCAGAATGACAGATCGTAGCGGCGGCAAGGATGCCGCCGGACGCGCCGCTCGTGCGCCAGGGATGGCGCACCTACGAACTGACACCCTGAGCGTAGCGAAGGGTCTCCTAGTGCAGCGTTTCTGCCTCAGGTGCGACGAGATTCTTCAGCTCGCTGCGCTCGCTTCAGAATGACTGACACTTACAAACCACAGCCTACCGGGGAGCCATAATCTCCCTGGTAGGCGCCAATATGATAGGAGAACCGACACAAATGGACGCACTCGAAGCCATCCGCACGCGCCGCAGCATCCGCAATTTCACCGGCGACCCCATCCCGCGCCAGGACCTAGAGGCGCTGATCGACGCCGCGCGCCTGGCCCCGTCCGGCCATAACGAACAGCCGTGGGACTTCATCGTCGTCACCGACCGCGCCATGATCGACCAGCTCAAGGTCGCGGCGGGTTGGATGGAGAAGGCCGGCGCCATCATCGCCGTCGTGCTCGACCCGTCGTCGCGCTGGTGGCTGGAGGATGGCTCCGCCGCCATTCAGAACATCCTGCTCGCCGCCCACGCCCTGGGCTATGGCGCCTGCTGGCTCGAAGGCTACACGCTGCCGCTGGAAGCCAAGTTCAAGACGCTGCTCGGCGTGCCTGAAGACAAGCGGCTGCTTACGCTCATTCCCGTAGGCGTGCCCAAGGAGCGGCCTGAAAAGGAGAAGAAGTCCCTCTCCGCCGTGCTGCACTGGGAGACGTTCTAGGCAAAATTCATGATCGCGGCGGCGGCCCGCCTGCCCTTCGCATAGTCTACCGGCTCAGTCCGGCATTTTGTGTGACGTCTTGCCGAGGTTAGGCGCGCCCAGTCTATGCCGACCGTCTTGACGCCGGTTGCAGTCGCCGCGTGAGGTTGGGCTTTCAAAAACCCGCCGCTATACTCAATTGCGCAGCTGCGTTGCGAACTGCCCAAATTCGCGCGCCCTAACCGGCGCGCCCCTCTTGCCCGCGGAGGCGGCCCATGCACTTCGACCTGCTCATCAAAGGCGGAACCGTCGTCGACCCCGGCGCCGGCCTTCAAGGGAAACTGGACGTCGCCGTCCGGCGCAACCGCATCGTCGCGGTCGAGCGCGACATCCCCGCTGCATCCGCCGCCAACGTCGTCGACGCCGCCGGGCAGTACGTCACCCCCGGCCTGGTGGACCTGCACACGCACGCCTATCACAGCGCCACCTACTGGGGCATCCACGCCGACCCCGTGGCCGCGCGCACGGGCGTCACCACCTGGCTCGACGCCGGCTCCGCGGGCGGATACAACATCATGGGCTTCCGCCAATTCATCGCACAGCCCGCACAGTGCCGCATCTTCGCCCTGCTCAACATCTCGTCTATCGGGCTGACCGCGCCGACCTGGGAGCTTGCCAATCTCAATTACTGCGACGTCGACCTGTGCTGCGCCATGATCGACCGCCACCGCGACCTGGTGATGGGCGTCAAGGCGCGCATCGACCGCGACACCACCGGCGCCAATGGCCTGGAGCCGCTGCGCCTGGCGCGCCAAGCCGCCGATCGCTGCGGCCTGCCGCTCATGATGCACATCGCCAACGGCCCGCCCGACGTGAGCGACGTGCTCGACATGCTGCGCCCCGGCGATATCCTCACACACTGCTCCACAGGCGGAACTATGCGCATCGTCGGCCCCGATCGGCGCATCTTGGACGCCGCCCGCCGCGCCTGGGATCGAGGCGTGATCATGGATCTGGGCCACGGCGCCGGCTCCTTCTCCTTCGAGGCCGCCGAGGCGTTGATCGCCGAGGGCTTCCGCCCGCATGCGCTCTCTTCGGACATCCACCAGATGAGCATTCTCGGCCCGCTCTTCGACCTGCCCACCTGCCTCAGCAAGTTCATGGCGTTGGGCATGTCTTTCCCCGAGGTCATCGAAGCCGCGACAAGCCGCCCTGCTGCGCTACTGGGTATGCAGAATGAGGTCGGCACGCTCCGCCCAGGGGCCTATGCCGACATCGCCCTTTTCGAGATTTTAGAGGGAGTTTTCCCATTCTACGATGTGTCTATGACGCGCCGCGACGGACGCGCCCTGATCCGCAACACGCTAACGCTGGTCAACGGCCGCGTGTTGCCGCGCCAGGTCGAGCCGCCGTCCGCGCCGTGGATGCCGCTGAACGAAACCCAACTCGAACTGCGCGCACGCGGCCATACGCCCGGCGCGCTGGCCGCGGCAGGGCATCGGGCGCCCGGCTAATTTATCCCGTTTCGGTTGCGAAGCATTGCCTTGTGTCAGCCGGCTGCCTGGGGACGCAAGTCGGGCGGCGGTTCGCCCACGGCGCGCAGCACGGCAAGCGGTCCGGTCTGGCGCAGCAATTGCAGCCGGGCTTCGTCCCACACCATGAACGAGCCGGCATAGCCCAGACCGTGAACCGCAATGCCTTCGTAGGCGTCCTGGCTGCGCGGGATGACGAGCATCCATTCACGCGTCGCCAAGAGGTTATAGGCGCGGGTCTGGCGCTCATCGTCGCCGCGCTCGATGCCTACGAAGTCCAGCAGCGCCCAATAGCGATCGAGCGTCCGCGCCGCCGCGTCGCGCGGGTCAGCCAGCCAGGCCGGGTCGAGGCGCACCAGCGCATGGGCTAAGGAGAAGAGGGGCGTCGCGCCGAAGTCGCCTTCCCAGCGCACGACATCCAGCGCTGGAGCGATGGGCAGGCCGGTCCCGCCCGGCAGAAGGGGCAGCGGCACGTACTGCAGGTGCTTGTGGCGTTGGCTGGCGCCGGCTATCCTGCCGCCGTTAAAGAAGGCCAGCCCCTCGAATTCGGCCAGGCAAAGGCACATCGCCTCCATATCCGCCAGGGTCAGCCACGTCTCCTGGTGCTCGAAGGCGCGCGTCACCATCAACAGATGGTAGTCGAGCACGTTGAACTTGTTCAGGAGACAAACGTGCGTGGGCGACAAGTCCGCCACGTAGAGCGCGGGGTCATAGGGCAGAAAGGGGTCGAAGCCATCCTCGACATATGCCGGTTTGAGGGGCTGCGGCGGCGCTTCCGGCGGCAGATCGGCCACATGCACTTCAAACGGGATGCCCGCATCGACCACCGTGGTGCGCGTCGCCTTGATAGGCTGCAGCGCGCCCCCGGCCAATGCCTTAGCGGTTGTGGCGCAAGTCAACTCCCACAAGGCGCCCGGGGCCAACAGCGTGCGTCCCGCGCCTTGCGTTGTGTCGTCAGTCACCTTGCTCCTCCGTATAAGCTTGATTGCCGCGAATGTACTGCCTGCGGTGGAAGTTTTACTTATGGCGAATCTTAACCCTGCCGCGGCGGACGCGCCAAATCGCCCGGCAAACGACCAGGGCGCCGCTTCGGAACCCGGCGTCCTGTTCGACCGCAAGCCGTAGCGGCTGCATTTCTCAGAGGTTGGGCAGCGAGAATGTTTTGTCGCCGGCTTCGGTTCGCCGCCAATCCCACAGAAACAGCAGCCCCGTCAGATAGAAAAGCGGGTCGAGCACGCTGGGGCGCCACTGTCCGCCGGACAGCGCGTCCACACTCTGTAGCAACAAGATCGACGCCACGATGATCAGCCCGCCCGCGCCTTCCCACCGCCAGGCGATGAGGACGCCGGCAAGGGCCAAGAGCAGCGCAACCAGCAAAACATGGTCGGCCAGACGCATCGCATAGAGCGCGGACAGGTCGCGGCTAAAAACTCCCTTGCCGGCGACAATCAGCGCCACCGCGATCAGCAGCGCTACGCCCAACAGACGCGCCGCCCATCGTGTCCACAACGAAAGCCGGTCGGTCGAACTGGGCTGGCGCTGCCAGAACGGGCGCACGCCGGGTGCAGGACAGATGCTCACTGGCGCCAGGCCCGCCTGCCGCAAGATCGCGGCAGCGCGCGGCGCGTGTTCATCCGCTGTGCGCACGACAGCCAGCGCCCCCCCACGCACCAGGCTGCGCCAGCAAAAGCGCGCTTGCCCGGCGTAATCGCCCAACCCGACATATAGACCGATCGCCGCGCCTACCGCGCCGCCCGCCGCCGCCAATACAGCCAGCGCGCCCGCGGTCAGACGCGGCGTATAGCCGAGTGCATTTCCGCCAGCGGCGATCAGTACGCCCAGGTACGCGAACAGTGCGATGCCCATCACTGCGCCGACTGCGAGATGGCTAACGAGCACATAAACAGGCTTGCAGACCAACGCCCGCCACACCGAACGCAGATTATGCGCCGCGTCTACGCTGGCAGGAGCGAAACCGTTCTCCTGCAACAGGCGCACAGCCTGTTCGGCCTCTGCGCTGCTGTGTGTCAGACCCACAACCGTCTGCATAATCGCTCCTCCCGCCCATTTGGCAGGCGATGTCTGCCCGGCGGGCAATGCTTATGGTCAGCGGGCCGGCGATGGCCGGCCCGGGTCATGCCTAACGATAGAAGCGGCATAGCTGCAGCCAGCCGCCCTACGCCGCTAACCGAGTCGCCTTGTCCAATATTTCGATCTCGATCCCGCCGAGGGTGGAGATCGTCTCGTGGACAGGGCAGTGTTCTGCCACGCGCTGAAGCGCAGCTTTGCGCTGCTTGCATTCCCCATGCGGCAAGTTGACTGTGTCCTTGAGGTTAACAAGCCGGGATGGGTCATCCGCCTTGTCGAAGGCCACATCGACGGATAGGTCGGCGGTATTGACGCCGTTGCGCTCGCAATATTGGGCCACGAACGCGGCAACGCATGAACCCAGCGAGGCGACGAAAACCTCAGGGGGAGTCGGTCCGCGATCGCGTCCGCCCATTGCCGGCGGTACGTCGATCACTAGCTTATGGTTCCCCATCTCGCTCTCGAACAACATATCGCCCTTATAATAGGTGGAAATCTTACCCATTTCGTGCCTCCTTCCTAGGTCTGGTGCACTGTATGACTAGATCGAACTGGCGCGGCGCCTGCGAAGGGCCGCGGCATGGCCGTTATCGATTCCCAGTGGCCCGCGGTTAC
>JASGTU010000168.1 GCA_030058085.1 Chloroflexota bacterium | reverse complement strand
GAGCTCTGCATTCGTCTACAGGGCGACGAGTCCCAAGCTAAATATGAAGAGAACGGCGCTTGGGGCCTTAACACATCGGCAGGAGTCAGTTGCTACCTCGACGCGCTGCTGGACGCCGACGAGTTCTGGGGCCAGGCGGCTCTAGCGTTGAACGACGCCGATATCTTCGCCTACGGAAAGGTCACGTTGTACTCGCAACTTAACGGGTCAACCGAATCCTCAGCCGGACGCCTTACGGATTGGCGCACCGAGCGAGAATTGAGATCTGCCTAGTTTAGGCCATTTAAGGTATAGGACGCCTATCTTGTCATCGGAAATCGCGCCAGTCGCGAAACGCAAAGCGCAACAGAATACCTCCGCCGCGGATGCCGCCATCCTAACCACAGCCAAAGGAAGCGGCATCTTGGCGGCGGGCAAAGTCGTCGAAACCGGCGGCAGGTTTGTCCTAGCTGTGCTGTTGGCCCGCATCCTAGGGGCCGACCAGTTCGGCCAGTATACCCTCGCACTGGCGACAACGGCTCTCGTGGGGAGCATCGGCAAGGTCGGCATGGACTCCGCGGTTGTGCGCTTCGTGGCGGTGTACACGGGAAACAAAGATGAGGCAGGCGTCTGGGGCGTACTCCAGATCGCCCTGGCCTTTGCCCTCAGCGCCAGCGTTCTGCTTGGGCTAGGCTTGTTCTTCCTTGCCGAACCCATTGCCCTGCGCATCTACCATGAGCCGCAATTGGCATCGCTGCTGCGACTAGGCGCGGTCATGGTCCCCATCGCCGTCCTCAACGACATTCTGATCGGCGCCAGTCGCGGTTTCAAGCGTATGCACTTCCCGGTGCTGGCTCAGGACATCGTCCATCTGCTCGTCAGGCTGGTCCTGCTCGGCGGGCTGGCGTTCGCCGGCCTCAACGCTTACCTCGCCATCTTGACCTACGGCATCGCCGATTTGGTCAGCGTCATCATCTTGCTCTACCTGCTCAACGGCGTGTTTTCGTGGAAGCGCCCGCTGCGAACGGCGCGGCGCGAACTGCGCAATACCCTGAACTACTCCGTACCTCTCTTCCTTTCGGAATTGCTCAAAACCTTCCGCAGCGACATCCAGACGATCCTGCTTGGCGCCACCTATGCTGTCGCCAGCGTAGGCGTTTTTACCGTCGCCAACAAGGTCAACATGATTGGCCGCATCGCCTCATTCTCGCTGATGGCCTCGGCGGAGCCGGCCTTCGCCGAACTACATGCCAAAGAGGATCGCAGCCAATTGCAACACCTCTATCGCGCCACTTCGCGTTGGATGTTCGCACTCAATTTCCCGCTCGTTTTGCTGACCATCCTATTCGCCAAACCGCTTCTCGCCATCTTCGGTGAAAGCTTCATCAGCGGGTCGTTGGCGCTCATACTGCTCTCGCTCACCACGCTGGTCACCGTAAGCACCGGCTTAGCCGGTACAGTCATCGAGATGGCCGGATACACGCGCCTCAAGCTGATCAACTCGATCTCGCAACTCGCCCTGTTTGTCATCACCTCGGTGCTCTTCATCCCGCGCTGGGGCGTAGTCGGCGCGGCTTCAGCCGCCCTTGTTTCTATCGGCATTACGCAGATCGCGCGCCTGGTACAGACGGCGATTCTCCTGCGCATGCAGCCCTACGATGTCTGGTTCGCCCGAGCGGCGGCGGGCGCGGCTGTAACAACGGCGCTGGCTTTCTACACACGTTGGCAATTTCACACCGACGCCAACATCATCGTCGCGGCGATACACGCGGCGACGATCCTGATCGTCTACGCCGCGGCCCTAATGCTTTTCGGCCTAGCGCCACAAGACAAGCTCATCGTCGCCCGCTCTATCGATCGCTTCCGCACGCTTTTCCTGGATCGCGAATCGCGGGCGCGCAGATTTTTCGCCGGCGCCGGTGATTAGGCGCTTCGGCTCTCTTTCACTCTTTGGATGAATGGTATCGGCAATGAATGACGGACCTATTTATATCGGCGGCCTAGACCGCAGCGGCAAGACCACAATGCAGGCGTTTCTCGCTTCGCATCCGCGCATCGCCATCCCGTATGCGGGCTCCAACCTGTGGAGTTTCTTCTACGCGCGCTATGGCGATCTCTCGAAAGAGCAGAATTTCGAGCGCTGCCTTGCCGCGCTGCTAAGCTACTCGCACGCGGTCGCGCTGAATCCCGATCCGGATCGCATACGTCGCGAGTTCCGGCAGGGGCCTGCCGATTATGCCCGCCTCTTCGCCTTGCTGCACAAGCACTATGCCGAACAGCAGGGCAAACCGCGCTGGGGAGATCAGTCGGGCTTGATCGAGACGTACGCCGGTCATCTATTCGCCGCTGACCCTTCGGCCAAACTGATCCACATGGTGCGCGACCCACGAGATCGCTACGCCGCATCGCTGGCCCGTGCGCCCAAAGGCAAAGGCCGCGCCGGCGGCGCGGCGGCCCGCTGGCTCTACTCCGCCCGCCTTGCCGAGCGCAACCGTCGCCGCTTCCCCGACCGCTACCTGGTCGTGCGCTTCGAGACAATGGTAGCGCAGCCGGAACAAACGCTGCGCCAGGTGTGCGATTTCCTGGGTGAGGAGTACGTCCCGTCCATGCTCACGATGGACGGCTCGCCCCGGCAGCGTGACAAGTTGGCGCGCACGGCAGGCCGCGCGCCCGGCACAAGCCCGCTTTCACAAGACTTCATCGGCGGCTTTCGCCAGTCGCTCAGCGCCGGTGATATAGCCTTCATCCAGTGGGCTGCAGGCAAGAAGATGAGCCAATACGGCTACGTACTTGATCCCGTCGCGTTTTCCGCTGCAGAGACTCTGCACTTCTGGCTCGTCAACTGCCCGGCAAACCTGGCGCGCATGGCCGCCTGGCGCGGTCGGGAGGAGGCGCATAACCGGCTGCCCGCGCTTCTCGGTCGCCGGCCCGACCGCAAGACGCTGAGATCCTCCGGACAGAACAGGCGAAGCGTCGCGCAGACAGTCTAGATGCAGAACATGGAACAGAAACGCATGGAACGAGGACCTATCTTCATCGGCGGCACTGGGCGTTCAGGCAAGACCTGGATGCGCTTTATGCTGTCCTCGCACCCCAATATCTGCCTAAGCCGGCGCGCCAACCTGTGGACCGATCACGACGGGCGCTACGGCGACCTGGCGCGCGTCGCCAACCTGGAGCGCTGCCTCGACACGCTGCTGCGCTCCAAACACATCCAGTTCCTCAATCCCGACGCTGACCGCATCCGCCGCGAATTCCGGCATGGGCCTGCAACCTATGCCCGCCTCTTCGCGCTACTGCACGAGCACTACGCCGAGCAACAGGGCAAGCCGCGCTGGGGCGATCAGACCGAGATGATTGAAG
>JASGTU010000167.1 GCA_030058085.1 Chloroflexota bacterium | reverse complement strand
CGGGGGCGCATCTGGGTGTCGGTGACAGCTCACGGAGATATCCAGGCCCTCCGGCAGAACGTGCAGCAGGAGTACTACGCCAAGATTATCCAACGCTTTGATCTGCCGTGTCGCTTGAGTAATGAGGACATCAGCCAGGTGGTAGAACAGCGGGTGCTGCACAAGACGCAGGCCGGCCGCACAGAGTTGGCCCGTCGTTTCCAGGAGCGTACCGGCGTTATTGTCGACCTGGGCAGCGTCGAGCGCGCCCAGCGTGTCTATCCGGACCCGAGTGCGGGCAACTTCCCGCTCTTCTACCCCTATCTGCCCTGGACCGTGAGCGTCATCCCCGATGTCGTGAAGGGCATTGCCCAGGCCGCCAATCGCGATGAGGCGCTGACCGGCTCCAACCGTACCATGATCGGCGTCGTCC
Source organism: Chloroflexota bacterium (assembly GCA_030058085.1). GTDB lineage: Bacteria > Chloroflexota > Anaerolineae > Caldilineales > Caldilineaceae > JASGTU01. The sequence continues at coordinate 4,329 of JASGTU010000167.1, read as the reverse complement.
AAGGGGGCCTCATTGAGAGCGGCGGCCCGCTTGACGCGTCGCTGGGCAGGTTGATTTCGCTGGCGGACCTCTATCGCCAGTTGGAAGACGACGTGCCGGTGGAGACCAAGACCGACCTTCGGCGCATCCGCGAGACGGTCCCGGATGCCACGGACTTGACGAGGGACGTCGCCTACGGCCTGTTTTTGCTCGGCCAGGCGCAATACATTCCGACCACGCTCGACAACGTGGCGCGGGCGGTGGCGACCGACCTGGAAACGCCCCTCTCCAGCCTGCGCAACCGCGCTAAGCCGGAGCTGGAGCGCCTGGTGGCTGCCGGCTATGCCAAGCAAGTGGGCGACCAGTATGTCTTCCTGAACACACAGCAGCGCACCTTCCAGGACAAGGTGCGCGCACGCCAAGAGGAATTGACGGGCCGCTCCTACGATCTGAGCCAAGCGCTTAGGGACTACGAGAGCGACAACGCATTCCGCTTTGAGCGCGTGCCGATCGCCGGCCGCGAGCTGCCTGTCAAGGTCGAACTGGACGGGCGCACGATCCGCAACCCCTCGGGCGCACAGGTGACCGTCCACGTCTTCAGCCCGTTGCAGCGCGGCCTCGATCCGCAGATTGGCGATGATACTGCCATGCGCCAGCGCTCCGCCCAGCAGCCTGATGCGATATTCCTGCGCATGGGCGAGGTGCAGGGGCTGCGCGTCGGGCTGGCCCTGGCCGCAGCGACGAAGGAGATCGCCGATGGCGTGCTGCAGTCAGCCTCCGCCGGCGGTGAAGCGGAAGTGGCGCGACAAGCCCGGCAGATCGACCTGCCCGAGCTACAGACGCAGGCGCGCCGCATGATCAGCCAGTCCATGCGCGGGGGCGTTGTTTTCTTCCGCGGCACAATCTACCAACTCGCGGCGGGGGATGGCCCCGGCGAGGCCGTGGTCAACACGCTAGCCCAGATTCTGCCCAACATCTACCCGCGCTACGGCGAGGTCACCCACCGCATTGCCAATGAGCAGTCCGCTGTGCGTGCGGCGCTGAACCACAACACCAGCAACCCCGACCTTCAAACCCTGGGCGTCTATCGCGCCGGCGGCGAACTCAACCAAAGCCACGCACTGCTGGCCGCGCTGCGCACCCAACTCCCTTCCGCCGAGCAGAACCAGGAGCCGGTCAACGCCGGAGAACTGCGCCGCCGTTTCGAGGCCCCGCCCTATGGCTGGGACGGCAACTGCGTCAAGGCGGGCCTGGCCCTGCTGCTGCGCGCCGCCGAGTGCCGCTTTATCGAAAACGGCGTTCTGATCACGGACCCGGGCAGCGACGAGGCCGAGCGCATCCTCACCAACGACGCCCGCTTTCGCAATGTGCGCGTCCAGGGCGTGCGCTCGCAGTTGACGCCGCTTGAGCTGCGTGACATCCGCGACCACATGCGCCATTTGTTCGCCATTCCGGCTCGCGTCGCCGTGATCGCGGCGGCGCTGAACGGCGCTCTTCAGGAGAAGCTGGACGACCTGGCCCGGCGCGGGGAGGCCGTCAATCAATGGGCGAGTACAGCCCAATGTCCCGTGCCGCAAGACTTCCTGGCTGGGAGGGACACGGTGCAGGAACTGCTCAACATCGGCGCGGCCGAACGGCGGCTGATCGCTTTCCGCGACCAGCGCGACCTGTTGGACCGGTTTGCCGGCCTGCTCCAGCGGCTGGAGACGTTCAGGAACGATCACGATACACTTTTCCGCCGGGTGCGTGACTTCTACACCGGCATGGTCAACGCCGGCGCTGACCTGAACGAGGTGCGCACCTTCCTGCGCGATTACCGCACGCTTGAGCAGCAGCGCACGCTCACGGATCCGGAGCGCTGGAACGAGTTAGCCCAGTCCTATCAAGCTGCGCAAGCCGCGGTCACGGGCCAGATCGAGGCATGGCGCAGCCAGGTGCAGGGGCGGCTGGCCACTTTGAGCGCCGAGTTGGAGGAGGCCGTGCGCATTGCGGACGTACCCGGCGAGCAAGTGCGGGATGAGGCGGCCGCGCTCTCGGCCCTCTATGACGACGTGCGCAGCCGCCTGGAGCGCGATGCCCGCACCTTCGGCGAGACGCGCTTCTTGCTTGCGGTTCTGTACGAGAGCGAAGAGCGCAAGAACGAAGCGCTGCGCGAGTTGCGGGCGCGCTATGCGCCGCAGCCGCCTGCCGGCGAGAAAGCGTTGACCTGGCGCGATCTGGCGCCGGAGCCGGTGCATATCGCGTCCGCCGAGGACCTTGATGCCTGGCTGGAAGGGGTGCGCGCTCGCGTGGCAGGCTATCTCGATGACGGCAAGACGGTCATCATCCAGTAAACTTTGAATAATGGCGACTTTAAGTACAAATTCGCTAGTTTCTAGGAATTGACGTTGAGACCCTTCACTTCGTTCAGGGTGACAGTTTCCCTAAGAATTCGTGACATCGTACTTAAATCCCTCTGAGAGTTGATGCCATGCTCAAACAACACAAAGACTTGTTGCGCACGCTTGTTGCCGACCTGCGCCACACGTTGGACGGCGCTTATGACGAGGCCGCGCCTGATGGGCGCACGCGCATCCGCGGCGACCTGGACCGCGAGCTGGAGCGCATCGGCATTGCGCCCGACGGCTCTATCACGCCGCTGGACGCGCTGCCCAACCGCACGCCGCATGACGAGCGCGCGCACCGCGTGGCCGCGGCGCAGCTTGCCGCTGCACTCAAGGAGGAGCGGGCGGCCCTTCGCTCCGCTCAAGGGCAAGCTGTGCGCGCCGAGATCGTGGAGCGCGCCGCCTATACGTGGATCAACCGGCTGTTGGCGCTGCGCGCCATGGAAGCGCGCGGGCTGATCGAGGAGACGTTGCGCGCCAACCCGGCCTATGAGGGCGTCTCCGAGGCGCTCTATCTGCTGCGCTTTGAACAGCCGCAACGTACAGCCGGGCCGGACGGCGGCTGGCGCGCCGTGATCGAAGACGCCTGCGCAGCCCAGGCCAAGGCGCTGCCCGGGCTGTTTGACCTGGACGACCCCAACGCCGCGCTGCGACCTTCGACGCCGGCGCTGCTGCGCTGCGTGCAGGCGGTGGGCAGGCCGGAGTTGGACGACGTTCTTGCCGACCCCGACGCGCTCGGCTGGGCCTACCAGTTCTACCAGGAGGAGGCCAAGGCGCGCATCGATGCCAAGGTGAAGAACGGCGGCAAGGTTGAAACCCGATCTGAGATCGCGGCAAAGACGCAGTTGTTCACCGAGCCGTACATGGTCAAGTGGCTGCTGCAGAACAGCCTGGGCCGCAGCTACGCCGAAGCCTACCCGGACTCGGCTTTGCCGCAGACGTGGGAGTACTACATCGACCGCGAGAAGGTTTTGGCTGAGCAGGACGGTGACGGCGAGGCGGACCAAGCCGAGACCGAGAGGCGTCCCCTCTTCACGCTGGACGAGTTGACGTTCATGGACCCGTGCGCCGGTTCGGGGCATTTCCTGCGCGAGGCGTTCGACATGCTCTTCGCCATGTACCGCGAGCGGCATCCGCAGATGGACGCCCGCGCCGCCGCCGGCCGCATTCTGTCGCATCACCTGCACGGCGTGGACATCGACCCGCGCGCGGTGCAGCTCAGCGCCATTACGCTGCTGCTGCGCGCCTGGGAGACGGCGGGGGACGGGCGGGGCCTAGATGGCTTCCCGCCGCCGGCGCTGAACCTGGCCGCCGCGCCCGCCCGTTTGGACGCAGGCGGGATGGAACGGCACTTGCAGCGCTACCCCGAGGATGAGGTCTACCGGCCCATCCTGCAGGGCGTGTTTGCCGCGTTGGAGCAGGCCCCCATCCTGGGCAGCCTGATCAAGCCGGAAGAGCACCTGGACGCGGCCATCCAGGAGTTCCGCCAGGCGCGGCGCGGCGGGCAGACAAGCTTGCTGGCCGAGGACGAGACGGCCAACCGGCTGCTGGCGGAGCTGGCGCGGCACGACCCGGCCGAGCTGAAGCGGCTGCTGTTGGAGCGGGTGGCGCGCAGCTTCGGCCGCGAGGCCAGGGAAAGCGACGTGGCCGCGCAGTTGTTGGGCCGCGAGGCGGGCGAGGGCGTGCATCTGCTGCAACTGCTGGGGCGCAAATACGCCGTGGTCGCCACCAACCCGCCCTATATGGGCAGCGGCAACATGGACACGCCGCTGCGCAGGTATGTGGAGGCGCACTACAAGCCGGGCAAGCGCGACCTTTACGCCGCCTTCATCCTGCGCTGTCTGGAGTTGGCGTACTATGGCGGCCGCGTGGCGATGGTGACGCAGCAGAGCTGGATGTTCCTCAAGAGCTTTGCGGCGCTGCGCGCCGTGGCGGAAGACGGGTTGGCCAAGGCGAAGCAGCGCGG
>JASGTU010000166.1 GCA_030058085.1 Chloroflexota bacterium | reverse complement strand
CAGTCGCGGGCGCTGTGGGGCGCCGACCACCGCGAAGAGGATTGGGGCGCTGTGGCGCGTTCAGTGGAAGCGGACGCGCTACATGGCGACTGGACGCTAGACGACGTGGCCGCCGGCCATGCGCAAGTTGTGACGTGCCCGGAGTGCGGGCAAACGGAAATATGGGGACTGGCGGAACTTTCGGAACACGGCAAATGCCGCAATCGCGGCGACGCGTGCCCGGCGTGCGGGCGATAGGCGCGGGGGGTATCTGTCATCCGATTACAGATAGTTGTCACACCCACGCGCGCGGGGGCGACACCCTAATGAACGGAGTTGAGCCGATGAATCGATACGACAACGGGCCGAACTACATCGCGCCGCATGCGCCCGGCGAGATCGTGCAGGCGCGGCGGCAGGCGGCCATCATGCCGGCGGAAACGGCGCAATTGCCCGCAGCGCCGGCGACTAGCGAAGTCATTCTGCGCACTACATACGAAGATCGGGCCCGCGGCTGGCTGCTCGCCGTGACGCCGCTGTCGGCTGTGGGCGGTCTGGCGGGCGTGCTGTTGGCGGCCGTGGGCTGGGCCATGCCGATTCTGAGCGTGACTGCGCTGTTGGTCTATTTCGCCACGTTCGCGGGCGTGTGGCTGCTCGGCTACATCGTGCACACCGTGGTATCGCCGGACGGCGTGGCGCTGTTGCACGTGTTGTTTGCCTGGCGCTATGTCGAACGGGAACGCAAAGCCCGTGAGCGGGCCTACAGGGGGCTTTATGAACGCGAGTGAGGCAGTTAGGCTAATCGACCGGGCGACGTTGCCCAGCGCCGTGCAGGGGCGGCAGGCAGGGCGGATGCGCACAGCGGCGGGCGCGCTGAGCCGGCGCACGCTGTTTGCAGCGAAGGCGGCGCTGTTGATGCGCCGTCTGCACGAATTCACGGCGCTGCTGTACGAACGCGATGCGGCCGGGGAGCCGGTGAACGTTGACGCCCTCGACGGGCGCATCCTGATCCCCGCGCCGTGGGGCAGGGCGGGCTATGCGCAGTGGGGGCTTGTGCCCAGCGAGCGAGACATCCTGCGCAGCATTGTGCGCGGGCGGCGCGACCGGCTGTTCTGGTACGATGCGCTGTCGCGCGCTTGGCATGTGAATGTTGACCGATACCCGACCGCGGCGGCGGCGCACGAAGCCATCGAACGTGACGCCATTACGCCGGAAGCGTGGCATGCGGCCTATGCCGCATGGCGGCGGCGGCAGTAGCATGGGGGGTAGGGCCGGATAGCCTGATCCGGCGAGAACCTGAGAAAACCTGATACACAACGAACAGGGGGAAAGCATGAAACGCGTGTCTGATCTGCCGGCGTGGGACGCGGCCTATCGCCAGATGGATATGGGAGAGATTGACCGGTGCAGCGCGAACGTGGGACGGCTGGTTGCGGCCGTGTCTGACGTGGATCTGCGGCGAGAACTTGACCAGGCCATCGGGGAGTACGTGGCGACCTACTTCGACCAGGCTTTTGCCGTCGGCTGGGAGTGCGCACGGCAGCCGGAATTGCTTGTGTTCGGGGAGTAGGAAGGGGCTGCTAGAATGAATGCGCCGGCACTCTGGGAGAGGCGGCCGGCGCATTCAACAACACGGAGAATATGAGATGAATGATAGCACGCGCGGGGTCTGGGGGGCTACTTTGCACGTTGACCTGGTTTGGACTGATATCGAAGATTTCTGCGAGGTGCTAGAACGGTCCTATGCCGGCGACCCGTCCTGGCTAATGGGGGAGGAGAGCCAGTATGAGTATTGCGAAGAAGGCGTAGCGTCTGGCGGGGAGGCAGTTTGGCAGACCGGGTTTCCGCGTCTCTCTCGTGGGGGGCGCGGGCGAACGTTCGCGGACTTCTTGGCGGGGGTTCTCTACATCCAAGTCTTCCGCTTCCGGCGCGACCGGCTAAAAATAATCGTCCGGGAAGCACTACCTGAGTTTTACGCCCCGCGGCTGCTGTCGTGGCTTCGGCGGCGATGGGGCGAGGACGGCGTGATTGTGAACTCGCCGGAGAGTGCGCCGAACGACCAGGAACCTATGCCCCTGTTGCCAAACAAAGCCACGCCTGGGCAATGGGACGCCTGGTTCGATTGGTACTATCGCCAAGCGTGGGGACCGATACCAAACAGGCTTGAGCACATGGCGAGTCTAAACGGGAAAACCCGCCGCACTGTTGAGAACATGCACGCCAACTACATGGCGGACAAGCGGTAACAAAGTTACCGGATATCCGGTAACTTTACCCCTGGAAGGCCCGCCCGCCGGCTGCTATCCTAGTCTCAGGACAATGCGAGAAGCTAGCGAAGGGGGCTGCGCAATGAACGAGTATGCCGGTCTGAACATCAGGCTGTCGAGGGGGGAATTTGAGCGCCTTAGCGCAATGGCCCAACGCGATCTGCGCCATCCTCGCGACCAGGCGCGGTATCTGTTGCGGCAGGCGCTGTCGGCTGAGGCCGACGACGCCATGAAGAATGCCAACCGCGGCGCTGTGGATGTCGAAGCCCAGCGCGCCGCGGTCGCAGCGTAACATTTGCGTTGCCCGCAAAAGCAATGCCGCCCCTGTATGCAGACAGTGGGCGGCGGCGCCGGGCGGGCTATTCACGGGGCCCGGGAGGCCCCACGAACTATGAACATGATACACCAAGACGGGCGGGGAAACAACCCCCAATCACAAGTGAATAGCGACACACGCGAGCTGCTGCGCGAGCTGCACGCACACAATCCGTGGGCCTATCTGTGGACTGACTACACCGACGATGAGGAGTTTCACGGGACTTCGCTCTGGTATCGGGTGCAAGATGGCCCCCCAGAGCCGCCGGCAGCGTGGGGCAACGTCTACTTCTCGGTGCACGGATGCCATGAGCGCGGCGGCATGCGCCAACGGGGCGGCCGCGACGGTTGGCGGCTCGGGTACGCCAACTGCCTGTATGCCGACTTCGACGCCAAGGTCTACGGCTCGGTGGATGCAATCCTGACGCATCTGGATGATCTCTGGCGCGCCGATATCCTCTACCCCACGGCGCTTGTGGCCAGCGGCGGCGGGGTGCACTGCTACTGGCTCTTTGAGCAACCTGTCAACCTGCGCAAGCCTGCGCATCGGGCGCGGCTGGAACTGGTGCAACAGGTTTGGGTCGACGCGGTGGTGCGAGCGGACTCGGCCGCAAAGGACATGGCGCGCGTGCTCAGGCTTCCGGGCACGTTCAATCACAAATACTCGCCGCCGCGGCCGGTGGAACTGATCGAGTTCAACCGGAAGCAGATCTTCCCGCTGTCCGTCGTGGCCGATGTGGTGTGGCCCTACGTCGAACTGCACGAAGAGCAACAGCGCATCCGGCAGGAACGCGCCGCGGCGTTGGCGGGTAAGGACTCTTCTTGGGTGCGACTGTATCGCGCGGCGGAACGGCTCGCCTACAAGGGCACACGACACAACCTGACGCTGTGGCTGGCGCACAAGCTCCGTGAAGAGGGATGCCCGGAGATCCTCGCCGCCGAGTTGATCAACGAATTCGTGCAGGCCCATATCACGGATCGTCCTACGGGCCGCGAGGCGGAAGGAATCGTGCGACATGCCTACCAGTGAGATTCTGGAAGCATTGCGAGCGGCTGAGGATGCCGGCGCATGGGCCGAAGCGCATCTGCACGAGATCGCCGCATTGAACGGAGATGCGACGCACGTCTGGGCGGAACTGGTGCGCTGCGGCGTTCCTCCGCTCAAGGTTGCGGAGATGCGTGACCGGGTGTCGATGGGTGTCGATGGGGACGGTCACTCAGAATCTGAGAGAGAGCGCAAGCCGACCCAGGCCGAAACGCTCTATCGGCTGGCCTCGCAGTTTGCCGACATTTTCACCGGACCCGACGGCACGGCCTATGCGTTCGTGCCCATCAACGGCCATGCGGAGTGCTATCGACTGCGCGATGACGCATTCTCGGGCTGGCTTACTGCGCTCTACCGCCAGTTCACCGGGGGCCGGATGCCGGGGGCGGAAGCTCGCAAAGAGGCTGTGGCCGCTCTGTCGTGGGACGCTCGCACTGTGCGCCGTGATGTGTTCGTGCGTGTGGGCGGCCGCGACGGCAAGGTCTACATCGATATGGGGACCGAAGCCTGGAACGCCATCGAAGTGGACGGGGACGGTTGGCGCATGGTAGACCGGCCTCCTGTGGCATTTCGCCGGCCGGCGAGCCTCAAGCCGTTGCCCATGCCGCAACGCGGCGCGACGCTGGAACTCTTCCGCAAGTATCTGAATCTGGACCCGGAGCAATTGACGCTGGTCATGGCGTGGATGACTGCGGCGGCGAGACCCACGGGTCCGCATCCGGTTCTGGTCTTTGCCGGCGAACAGGGCACTGCAAAATCCACCACAGAGCGTGTGTTGAAGGAGACTATCGACCCGGCCGCGGCGGGGCTGCGCGGGCAGCCTGAGGATATCCGCGACCTGTGGGTCGGGGCGAATAACGGCTGGCTTCTCGCCTATGACAACGTGTCCCGGCTGCATGATGACGTGTCGGATGCGCTGTGCAGACTGGCGACGGGCGGCGGCTACGCAAAGCGCGCCAACTACACAGACGACGGCGAGTTCTTGATGGATGCCCAGCGGCCCGTCGTGATCAACGGCATTGGGGACATCGTGACCCGGCCCGATCTCATGGATCGGTGCATCCTGCTTTGCCCGCCCATCATCCCGGAGACCCAGCGGCGCAACGAATCCGAGTTCTGGGCGGACTTCGAGCGTGACCGCCCGCTGCTGTTGGGTGCGCTGCTGGATGCGCTGTCAGTGGGGCTGCGCAACTTGCCCGGCGTGAAGCTGGATGCGCCGCCGCGCATGGCGGACTTTGCACGGTTCGCCGTGGCCGCTGAGCCGGCCTATCGCGGCGACGTGGGCTTCCTGAACGCATACGCCAACAACCGCGAGGAGGCGCACGCCACGGTGATCGAGTCCAGCGCGTTGGGCGCACATCTGCGGGCGTTGGTGCTGGTGTCGGGTTCGTGGGAAGGCACGGCGTCGGAATTGTTGGCGGAACTGAATGCGCGGGCAAGCGATTCCGAGCGGCGCGCGCGGGCGTGGCCTTCGTTGCCCAATCGCGTGCCCACGGCGCTGCTACGGCTTGCGCCTAGTTTGCGGAATATCGGCGTCGACGTGACGTTCAAGCGGGTGCAGGGCGTGAAGCGCATCGTGCTGGAACGAATGAGCGGGTGAGTCCTATGCGAAGCATTTTCTTTTTCTTCGTAAGTTTTAGAAATCCATCGACACCATCGACACCCTACGGGGCGCTACCTCTGGGAAATGCTTCGCATAGCACGCATTTTCATCGACACCTTATCGACACCCTTATCGACACCCATCGACACCCAAACATATGTTCTGGTGTCGATGGGTGTCGGTCAAGGTGACGATGTTTTTGGGGCTATCGACACCTTGTCGGGGGTGCGCTACCTCTGGGGAAGGGGCCAAAAAAGCGGCTAGGGTGTCGATGGTGTCGATAAAATTACAAACGGGAAAAAGAGGGTGAGTATAGAAGGGGGCTGAGATGGCAAGACCGGGCGGGGAGAACGATGTGGACGTGTGGCGGCGGCTGTGCGTGTCGGACTTGACGACAGAGGAACATGAGCGGCTTGCGCGTTCGCTGTGGCAAACGCAGACGACAATAGAGGGACAGACGCCGCGGGACGCAAACGGCAAGCGCGCCCGCACAATGGCGATCCGGTTTCTGGTGCAGATGCGGCGCGAGCTGCGCGAGCAATACGGCGCGGTGTACGCCGATCCGGTGATGGACTGGGAGATCGTTCCTGATCCGGATGTGTGGGGCGAGTGTATCGAGGGTTTGGACATGTTTGGGGTGGAGGAGGACTGATGAACAAGCAAGCGATGTCTATCGAACAGCATGATCGGGCGATCTCGGCTAACAAGGTGCGGCTGAGCGAAGCAAAGGAAGCGGTGCATGCCGATGAGCGGCTGACCGAGCACGGCAAGGCGGAACGGGTGCGCGAGCTGCGGGAGGCGGCGCAAGCCAAGCACGCGGAACTGCTGACAGGGCGCGAAGCGGCGGTGAAGGCTGAGCGCGAGCGGCTGTATAGCGTGGCGTTTCGGCGCGGCATTGCCAGTGTAGACAGCTACCGCGATGTGTACGGCAGGGCGTACAGGGCGGACCAGCGCGAGCTAGAGACGCTAAAGGGGCAGGCGGAACGCACCGGAGATGTGATGCTGGGGAAGGCAGTGCAACAAGCGGCCTATGATCGCGGCTTGGATGCGCTGCTGGAAGATGCGCCGCGTGAGGTGCATGATCTGCGCGACTTCGAGCACGCACAGGGTTTGCGGCACAATCCGCTCGGCGAT
>JASGTU010000165.1 GCA_030058085.1 Chloroflexota bacterium | reverse complement strand
AGGTCTCGTCCTTGATGTATTCTACGTGCTCGACTTCCCTCACGAGCCGCACCAGGGTCTTGACCGGCAGCACGCTGCCGCGAGTGTGGTTTTGGATGAAAATGGGAATGTCGACGGCATCGCTGATAGCCTGATAGTAAGCGACGATGGCATCCTCATCCTCCAGCGGCTGGATATAGGGCGCCATGGCGATGACGGCATCGGCGCCCATGGCATTGGCGTGGCGGCTGAACATGGCTGCGTGGAGAGCGGACACCCCCTGCGTGCCCAGCACGACCGGGATACGGCCCGCCGTCTGTTCGACAATCACCTGCATGCCTTGCAGCCGTTCTTCGTCGCTAAGGGTGGCGAAGCCGCTGGCATTGACCGGCCAGACGATGCCGTGCGCCCCGCATTCAACGCAAAAGTCGACGACGCGCCGCAGCCCCGCCCAGTCCACCTCGCCGCTAGGCAGGATGGGGGTAGACGGGATGGTGAATACGCCGCGATAGGGTTCAGTCATGGTTTTCTCTCCGAAACGTAAATGGTTGGCGATGTATGCCATCGAGCAGGCCGGCATTCCGGCTCCAGCGTAGGCCCGGAATTCGCCGCTGCTCCTGCAAACAGATCGAGCGGATGCGGCGCAAAAGCTGCCGCTACTGTTCTGATTTGGGACGCCGGGTTTCCCAGCCCTCCTCAAACAGGCGCAGGAAGTTCCTTTCGCCGTAAGGGTGCTGGAGCGCTTCGTCCTCGTTCAGTTCCACGCCCCAGCCGGGCGCATCCGGCACGCGCAACACGCCGTTCTCGACGCGCGGCACGCCGCTTAACACGTCCCACGTCCACGGTTCGGCCCCGTCGTCGAAATTCTCTTGGATGAGGAAGTGGGGGATGGATGCGTGGAGATGCGCATTCATGGCGGTGCAGAAGGGGCTTTGCGCCTGGTGACAGGCGACGAGAGCGTCGTAAGCCTGGGCGATCGCCATTGTCTTGCGCGCGGCCGATGGCCCAAGCGTCTGCGGCTCCGGCTGCACGATGTCGATCACGCGGTGGGCAAGCAGGTCGGCGAACTGCCGCAGCTCGCCGAAGGCCTCGCCCAGCACGACCGGCACGCGAATCGAGCGCGCCACCTCGATGTGCCCCGCCAGGTCGTAAGAGCGCACGGGCGTCTCGATCCACATCGGCTCGAACTCCTCCAAGCGCCGGCCAACGCGCACCGCGGTCCCGACGGTGAAACGGTCGTGCGCCTCGATCAGGATGTCCACGCTGCGCCCCACGGCCTGGCGTACGGCTCGAACGATCTCGATTGCCAGGTCTTCGCTCTCCTTGGTGATCTGCTGGTAGGCGCCGCCGAAGGGATCGAACTTGAGCGCGGTATAGCCCTTGGCGACCATCTGCGCCGCGCTTTCGGCAAAGAAGGCGGGGTCGCGCGGGCCACGATACCAGCCGTTGGCGTAGACGCGCAACGTCTCGTGATGCTTGCCGCCGAAGATTTGCCACAGCGGCGCATTCAGACTTTTGCCCAGGATGTCCCAACTGGCCTGCTCGATGGCGCTGATGCCCTTGGAGTTGCTGAGGTAGCGCGCCTTGATCAGCTTGAGCGCCAGCCGGTCAGGGTGGAGCGGGTCTTCGCCGATAACGTGGCGGCGCAGCTCATCCACGTCGCCGACCCAGGGCTTGGTGGAAAGGCCGCCCGTCGCCTCGCCCAGGCCGGTCAGCCCCTCATCGGTGTACAGCTTGATAAAGACCCAGTTCTTCCAGGGGTTGCCTACGACAAACGTTTTCAGATCGACGATCTTCATAGACGCTCCATGCATGCACGACTTCGATAGAATACGACGGGAACAAGATGTCGCCGCGCCGCCCTAAACGCGGGCGGACGCCCGGCTCATGCGCCGCTATTGGCTGAACCACTCCGCCACGCTCTTGCAGCGCGGGTCGGCCAGCCACTCTGCCAACAGCGCCTCGGCCTGCTCTAGACGGCGCGTACGCGGGTCTTCGAGCAGATAGAGCAGCAACATATCGCGGTCATGCGTGCGGACGGCATTGACCACCAACTCGGCATGATGCCAGCGCGGGATCATCGCGCCGGCCATGAGCTTGGCGGGCAAATGCGGGGCCGATACGCCGCGGATGCCGGCCCCGCTCACCACGCCCTGGCACTCGATAACCAGGTCCTCAGGAAAGCCCTTGACGATTTGGCCGTCGTTGGGGATGTTGACCTGGTACAGCGCCTCGACATCATGCACGAGGGAGTTGATGATCGGCACGATCTGCTCGTCGCTCTGCTCGGGCGGGAAGACCGCGCTGACCGGCTGGTCCATGTCGGTAGCCGTCCGCTCGACCTTCTGCACGTTCTCGGCCATCCGGTCGAGATACTGTTGCCAGCCGATTTCGGAATCGAAGCCGCCGAGCCGTCCGAACCAGCGCTGCTTGGTCGCCAGGTCGACGTGATACCAGCCGCCGACGAGCCGCGGGCAATCTACCATGCGCGGCGTGTCGCCGATGGGCATCAGACCGAACAACTGGTATTGGTGGATGGCGGCCCGTGACATCTGGTTGTCGTGGAACGTCCGGTCGTCCTGCGCCCAGTAGGCTTCGGCCTTGGTGCGGATCCACTCGTCGATCAGCGGGTAGGCGTCTTCGCCCCGGTAACGGAAGTCGGTCATCCAGATCCAGTGATTGAAGCCGGACATCTGCGCGGTCACGTGTGCAAGGTCCAGCCCCAAGACGCGGGCGATGTCGCGGTAGCCGTAATGGCCGTGACACAGACCCAAGACCTGGGTCTTGGTCTCGCGCGTCATCAGCGTGCAGCCCTCGAAGACCGGGTTGGCGGATTGTATCAGCCAGGCGTTCGGGCAGATGCGCTCGATATCGCGCGCCACTTCCAGAAAGAAGATCATCTGGCCGAACATATGCAGATGGGCGCCGCGGTAATAGCCGTGACGCTCGCCCATACTGCGCAGCGCCTCGCTCCAGTCGTGCCCGCCAACCTGCGCCGTGTTGATTACGAAGTCTGCGCCCTGCAGGGCCTGGGCGCGGTCTGTCGTCTTAGAGAACGTCAGCCCGGCGTGCAGTTCGTCCGAGAGACGTTCCGCCAGCCGGTTGACCATATCAAGCCGTTTTTCGTCCACATCCATGAAGGCGACATGGCTGCCGTGCAGACCCGGGGCGACGCACAGGTCGCGCACGATGCCTGCGGAGAACTGCGCGCTCCCCGCGCCGATGATGGCGATCTTCACTCCTGTTGGCATCTGTTTCAACTCGTTTCTATTGGCATGAAGGCCGGTTTGATCTCGACTTGAGCGGTTCAGCGCGGCGCCAAGAAGACGCGTGCTACGCCCGGTTCCTGCAGGCTCAACGGCCAGCCCAGCGACTCCGGTCGCTCGCGCCGCATGGGATGCTGCACTACCCAACGATCCTGTTCGTAGCGACCCCACTCGGCGCGCTCGATGGCGCGCGGCCGTCCGGACGGTCTGGGCTGTCGGAACTGCACCGAGTAGCTCACGCCGATACAGAGGAACTCGTCGGCGGAGAGTTGCACGACCATGCCGCGGCCCGACCCTTCGCGGTCGAGGTAGTTAATCAGCACGTCGCAGCCGTCCGCGGCCCAGGCCGCACGCGTCTCGCCCGGCTCTTGCACGAAGGTGAACAACCGCTCCGTACCCTGGGCGGCGGCAATGATTTCGAGGGCGGCGCCAATCGACACATAGGAATCGCGCAGCCAGTATGCCTGCACGCCCCATTCCCCGCCGACCGGGTCAACCAGCGGATGGCCGGTCGTCTCCGGGCAGGGGCGGTCGATGGCCCCCGGGTCGAAGCCGATAGCCCCAGGCTCGCCCCGGGCGGAGAAGACGTTGCGCTCCGCCCGCCCCGTCAGCGAACTGCTGGCTTCGGCGACATAGAGCGGGTTGCCGTCCGCCTGATAGCGCAAGCAGGCGCGGCGGAATTCGCGATAGCCGTGGGTGTAGATGTCGGGCGCTATCAGGTCGAGGTGCGGCGTATGTTCTTTTGCCAGCGCGAGCATCCTCCCTACTGCGCCGCCGGAGGGATACTCTCTCCCTGGCATATGGCCCACAGCCGCCCCCATCCACACGTTGGTATAGAGGGGCAGGGGATAGACCGTGCGCGCCTGCTGGGCCAGCCGGTCGATGTATCCCATCACCGAGGCGACGCTGAACGCTTCGGCTGCCTCGTCGCCATAGCGCTCAGCCCAGCCGCCGGCGGTGAATTCCTGGTTGCAGGCGTCGCAATAGCAGCGGTCGCTGCCCAAGATGCCCGGTTCGTTCTCCACCTGGAAGAGGATCACGGTGCGCTCGGCGTCGTATTCGGCCAAGTGGGCCATCACCGCTTGCAGGGCGGCGTTGTCGCGCTCCCAGGTCGCCGCACAGGTGGGGCAAAGGCTGACCGTGGGCTGGCTGCCGGCATCTTGGGCCAGCCGGTAGGTCTTGGGGTCTTGCTTGATATAGTCGGGCGCATAGAAGGAGCAAGCGTTTTTCCAAGTGGCAAACCACAGGAGGACGAGGCGCAGCCCGTTGGCGCGTGCCTGCGCCAGCCGCTCGTCGAGCATGTCGAAGTCGTAGACGCCCGGCTCCGGCTCGATCTCGCGCCAGTAGAGCGGCAGAGCGGCGGTGTTGGCCCCCATGCGGGCGGCATGGGCGAACAGCGGGTTCATCTCGGCGCGGCTGAAACAACTGTCGCAGTCCCACTGCAAGCCGAGGATAAGGAATGGCCGGCCATCTACCTGAAGCTGCGGCCGGCCATTCACCTGTAGGATCTGCGGCAACGGCATTGCCATAGAATGATTTCCTTTCCGTCTATCGGATCGAATGAATGTGTACGCTTAACGCCTATGCGGAGAACCGACTGGCGGCGGCGTTGTTGGGCCTATTCTTTGACGGCGCCGATCACGACGCTCGACATGAATTTGTCCTGGAAGGCGACGAACACCGTCACGATCGGCAGGGTCGCCAAAACGCTGCCGGCCATGATCGTCCCCCAGACCGGCAAAAAGCCGATGTGCGGGTCGCGCAGGTTGGGCAGCACCACCATGATCGGCTGGATGCTGCGTTCTGTGGCGACCACCAACGGCCACAGATAGTCGTTCCAGACGCCCATGAAATGCAAGATTGCGAACGCGCCGAGGATCGGCGCGGACGCCGGCGCCATAATGCGCCAGTACAGCTGCCAGTGGTTGGCGCCGTCGATGCGAGCCGCCTCGAGCAGCGCGCTGGGAATGCCCAGCATGTATTGGCGCATGAGAAACAGGCCGAAGACGCTCGCCAGACCGGGCACGATCAGGGCTTGATAGGTGTTCAGCCAGCCAAGCCGCGCGAACATGATGTAGAGCGGGGGCACTGTGATCTCAAACGGCACCATCATCATCGCCAGGAGCAGGGCGAAGATCAGGTTCCGCCCGCGAAACTGGTATTTGGCGAAGGCGAACGCGGCCATGCTCGCAAACCAGACGGCTATCAGCGTGCTGGTCGTGGCGACAAAGACGGAGTTCATGAAATTGCGCCACAGCCCGCCATGATATTGGAAGATGGCCTCGTAACTCGCCAGCGTCCAAACTTCGGGCCAGCCTGCCGGGTTGCGCAGCACCTCGCTATCGGTCTTGAACGAGTTCAGCGCCATGACGATCAGCGGATAGAAGGAGATGGCGACTACGATGAGCAAGACGATATGGGCCAGCGTCACTTGAATGCTGCGGCCCCGCCGATAGGATGCTGAACTGCGTGTCGGGGTTGCTGTTGCGCTGCCGGCCACTATTCCACCTCCTCGGCGCTCTCTTGGAAGAGCCGAAATTGTATGTAGGTCACAGCCACCACCAGCACGAAGAGGATCCAGCCGACAGCGGCGGACATGCCGAACTGCGCCCCGCGCAAGTTGCTCAGCAGCAGGTTCAGGATCGGCGCGACGGCTACCGGCGCCAGGCCGCCGCCGGTACCGACGAGCACGTTGACCTCTGTGAAGAGCCGGAACGAACTGATGGCATCCATCACAAAGGCAAAAAGGAAGGTGTTGCGCATCAGCGGCAGGGTAATGTGACGCATCTGCTGCCAGGCCGACGCGCCGTCTACCAGCGCGGCCTCCTCCACCTCCGTGTTGATGGCGGTAAGACCCGCCAAGAAGATTACAAACCACCAACCGACCCCGCGCCAGACGAGCAGCAACACGACCACGTAGCGCGTCAGCTTCGGGTCCTGCAGCCACGGAATCTGGGCGCCGAGCAGTGAGTTGAGCACGCCGTACTGTGTGCCGAATAGGCTCTGAAAGACGAGGGCCGATGCTACGACGGCGATGACGTTGGGCAGAAAGATGACGGGCTTGAAGAATGACTTCCAACGGACCAGTTTGGAACGCACCAATACGGCTAAGAGGAAGGCGAAAACCATCAGCGGGATAACATGCGCCAGCCAATAGAAGATCGTGTTGCCCAACATCGTCCAGAACACATGATAGGTCAAGATCGACCGGTAATTCTGGAAGCCGAGAAACGTAGCCGTCCCGTAACCTTTGTAGCGGTAGAAGCTAAGAATAAGCGAATAGATCGCCGGCCCGATGAAGAGGGTGAGCCAGGCCAAGATAAACGGCGAGATGAACAGATAGGGTGCGAGAGCGTCACCCCAGCGGATTTTTCTCTTGCCGGCTACGACGGTTGCTCTCCGCGCAGAGAGCTCCGCCGCGTTGTTTGTATCCATGTTCGCCTCTCCGGGTTTAGGGACCAAGTTCTTTTCAGCCCTTGGCGACACGAGAGGCGGGCGAGTATGCCCGCCCGCCTCTATAAGGTTGGAGCTAGGCTGTGGTCTAGCTGTGGTCTAGTTGTAGTAGTCTAGACGAGATACGGATTGCCGATCTGGCCTTCCATATCGGCTTTGGCTCCATCGAGAGCTTCAACCAATGTCGCCTCGTTCGCCAGGAACTTGATCAGCCACTGGTGGAGGATGTCGATCTCCTTCGTCGCCGAAGGATCGTAGGGGAACACCTTCACGTAGTTGTAGCTGTCCAGTTCAATCCCCTGGTATTCTGAGCCGAAGAAGACATTGGGCTGGGTGTTCCAGTCCTCGTCGGACATGCCGGCGGGCTTCTCCAGGTTGGCCGCGGCCTCCATGAGGGTGTCGCGTGCGCTTTCCATCAAGGGCGTCATACCGGTCGCCCCATAGCAGGCCAGGGCCCCGTCTTTGTCCAAGAACATCTTGTTCAGATATTCGGTCGATGCCTCCAGGTGCTCGGAGCGCTTGGGCACAACCAGGACCGATCCGCCCGCTTCGCTGCCGTACCGCTGGTCGGCAAGAGGAGCTAACTCAGGCCACAATGAGGTGCCCCACAACCCGCCCTGAGACGGGGCAAAGGTGGGCAGGAAGAACTTCATCCAACTGGCGATCAGGCTGCCGCAGATCATCTCATCGGCGAAGGCCTGCTGCCAGTCCGACGACCAGTCGTCGATAGGCGTTGCCAGACCGGAATCGTAAATATCCTTGATGAATTGGAAGGTATCGGCAAAAGCCTGGTGCTCGGCCACGAGATAGTTGCCCGCCTCATCGGCCATACGCGCATCCGGGTAGGCGGAGAGAAGCTCGCCAAGCCAGTACTGCGCGGGTTGCGGGCCGAGGTTGAGGAGATAGCTGTTCGGGTAGGTCTCGTGGAAAGCCTTGCCGATGGCGATGAAGTCGTTGGCCGTCTTCATGTCGGCGGTCGAGACGCCCATCCCATCCAGCATATCCTGGCGATAATGGAAGACCTTGCTCTTGACCTCATAGGGGTAGCAGACGAGCGAACCTTCGTACATGCACAGGTCGATGGCGCCCGTGTACATATCATCCTTGTACGGCCCCCAGGCCTCTTCGAGTGCAAGCAGCTCCTGGGCTGCGGCGAACTCCGCGATTTGAGTGCGGTTGAACTGCACAATGTTGGGGATGTCCGTCCCCGCGGCCAGAGCAAGGCGCACGGCGTCAGCCACCTCAAAGTCGCCTGCGCCGCCGACCACGACCTCCACCGTGGACTGCTCGTCCAGTTCCGGGTAGACGCTGCGAACTGCTTTGTTGCGTCTCTCGGTGTTATCTGTGCCGCCCCATGTCATAAGCCGCAGCGTCACCGGCCCGGCTTCCGCCGGCGCTCCTGCGGGCGCCCCGCCCGGCGAAGGCGCCGCGCATGCAGCCACGCCAAGTGCGACGGCGCTGGAACCCATCAGCTTAAGCAAGCTGCGCCGGCTCATTTTCCCTACAGTCATGTCATTCTCCTTTTTTGGGTATCGACCGATTGCTGAATTGACCTTGTCCCCGGGCGCTCAATGACAAGCGCCGAGTCTACTTCTGCACCCTTCAACCGACGGGAAGCCGGTTCTTGGCGCCGCATGATTCTCGAACAATCATCCGAAGTTCCACGTACGCATGCTCTTCATAGTCCCCCTTGGCCGCAATCACTTTCAGCAACAGGTCCATGACCATCTGTCCGAGCATGTACTTTGGCACGTGCATCGTAGTTAATTGCGGGCTGACCAAGGATGCTAGCGGAATGTCGTCGAAGCCGACGACGGCTAGGTCCTCCGGCGCCTTGCGGCCCAGACTCGCTGCCGCCTGCATCACGCCCAATGCCGCCAGGTCGTTGTAACAGGCTATCGCCGTGATCTCCGGAGCCGCATGCAGGAGATCACGCGTCATATGTCTGGCCAGATCGACCGTAATCGTCGGCAACATCCGCACATAGCGGTCGTTCGCACCGATGCCGTGGGCAGCCAGCCCGTCGTAATAACCTTGAAGGCGTTCCTGGTCGCCCGGCCAATACAAGCCGACGTATCCGATCTTGCGATGTCCCAGTTCGGCCAAATGTGACGTCATGCGACGCAGGCCGGTTCTGCCGGGGATGCTGACAACCGCGGCGTGGGCGGGCCGGCGGCTGGTGAGGATGGCGACATGATGCCGGGTCGCCACTGCGCTAAGCTGTTCAGCATCCAGGCGACTGCCGCACAGGATGATGCCGTCCACCTGCTTGCCCGACAGAATGTCGATGTAATCCAGTTCCTGCTGGGGGTCTTCGTTGGTGTTACACAGGAAGACGCTATAACCCTGCCGGTGCGCCACGCTCTCTACGCCGAGCACCAATTCGGGAAAGAATGGGTCGGTGATCTGGGGGATGATGAGGGCGACCGACGCTGTACGACCGGAGGCCAACCCGCGCGCGACGATGTTGGGCCGGTAACCGAGTTGGCGGATTGCGTCCAGAACGCGCTGCCGCGTTGTTTCGGAGATTTCGCCCTGATTGTTGACGACTCGCGATACGGTCTTGATCGAGACATTCGCCTTTTCGGCGACATCTCGCATGGTCACAGCCAAGAGAACCGGCTCCCTAATCTTCCCTATAGTCAATTGCGCCCGGGGACTTGGGCTTCAAACAGGGACGGATGAGCGGTAAGCGTAGTTTAGAAGCGCAGGAATGACGTACGAGACAAGCATGGCTTCAGACAACGCTAACGTCAGCGCTGTCATAATCGCTATTCTACATCAAGTCTGCGAAAGTTGTCAATCAACACCGCGCACGGGTCTATCCCTGGTTCATAGCCGATCAATGCGTAGCCGGTATTCCTGCCGCGGAATGCGCCCCACACAGCCCCTCCGCGGCCAACCGCGCCTAGAAACCAAACCCCTGGCGGCGACGTTATTGGGGGCAGCGGAGGCGGCGCCGGCGCAGTTTGTTGACGCGCAGGCGGCCCCCGCGCTGTGGTATACTCGAAGCGGGCCTGCGCTATCCTCCGGCGGAGCGCTGGCCCGGCATGAATGTAGCGGGCCGGTGAACATGAGGCAACTATGCGAATTCTGCTCTATACAGGCAAGGGCGGCGTGGGCAAAACCAGCATCAGCGCGGCGACCGCC
>JASGTU010000164.1 GCA_030058085.1 Chloroflexota bacterium | reverse complement strand
ATGACGTACAGCTTGCGTAATGTGAGGACATAATCCGTTAACCAGTTCAGCTCAAACCTCGACATGCTTCCGACGGGACAACAGGCCCGCTCCGGCGACATAACGTCTTCAAGATGCGCTAAGTTTCCTGCGCTGTCAAGCCGGTCAACCGGCTAATAGCCCCTGGCGCAAGGGCTGGCATCGTTTAGGCGTTCTATCTTTCCTCGAGCGGACGGTACATCCTTTCCCTTCAGAAATCACCTGCTGGCAGCGCCTCGGTTTGTCGCCTTCCCAACTCCCGTTTTCGCCGTCGTCCAACCCTTGCTATAATGCACGCATGAGTAGGAAAACAGTGCGGCAGACGGTAGTGCCGAAGGTGGGAGTCGAACCCACAAGGGTTTCCCCACACGAGTTTGAGTCGTGCGCGTCTGCCAATTCCGCCACTTCGGCATAACTTCGGTTTGAGTATACCGATTCCATTCGCAATCGTCAAATGCATGAGGTCCGTCAGGTCGCCAACTTGGCCCCGTCTACCCAAACCCCGGCAGCATTAGAAGAAAATCAGACGGTCGAGCGTGCGCTGTACGGCGACTTAAGCGCCTTTAACCAGCTTGTCGTAACCTACCAGCGCCTGGCTTTCAGCGTCGCCTACCGCATGCTCCAAGATGAAGACGCCGCGGCGGATGCCATCCAGGACAGCTTCATCAAGGCCTACCGCGCCCTGCACACCTTCCGCGGCGGCGTCTTTAAGAGTTGGCTGCTCCGCATCGTGGTCAATACCTGCTACGATGTGCTGCGCACGCGCCAGCGCTATCCCGCCGACAGCATCGACGAAGAACCCGGCGAAGATGAATACGCCCGCCAACTCGTCGACGACACGGAAAGTCCTCACGACTACGCCGAACGCATGGAAGTGAGCGAACTCATCGAACACGGCATACGCTCGCTCCCTGCGGATCAGCGGTTGGCGCTCGTCCTCTGCGACGTCCACGGCTATGCCTACGAGGAAATCGCAGAGATCACCGGCGCCGCCATGGGAACAGTCAAATCCCGCATCAGCCGGGCGCGCGCTCGACTGCGAGATTTCTTGCTCCAGAAACCGGAACTATTGCCTGCCGGCTTGCGTCCTAAACGTGAATAGCATGCCGGTTCCCGAGCAGCCGGCGTCTTAATCTAGTGACACTTTATTATGAATTCATCAGAGTTCAGCCGCATTACCGATGAACTATTATCCGCCTACATCGACAACGCGGTCACCGCGCAAGAACGCAAGCTGGTCGAGGCCGCATCCGCAGCCGACGCCGAGATCGCCTGGCGGCTAGATTCGCTGCGACAGACCGTCAACTTGCTTCACGGTCTGCCCGAAATCTCGCTCCCGCGCTCGTTCGTTCTGCACGAATCGCAGGTCATGGAAGCCGTCGCGCCGTCGCGCGGGTTGGCGTCACATACCCAGCCCGGCCCGGCGTCATTCCTCGACCGTTTCTCGCGCGGATGGCGCTCCTTCTGGCAGCCGGGCAACCCCATCCTGCGCAACGCAGCCGCGGCCGCTCTCGTGCTGCTGCTCGTTCTAGCCGGCGGCGACGCCTTGCTGGGCGACCTCTCCTTCAGGCGCAGCCTGCAGGCCCCTGCCGGCGACGCCGCGCCGATCCAGTTTGCAGCACCCGCCGGCGAAGCTGAAATGGCAGAGGCCGCACCGGCAGCCGCGCCAGTACAAGTCGCCGCCGCAGATACGGCAGAAGATGCCTCAGCAGCGGCCGCAGAAGAAGCCGCAGAAGAAGCCGCGGCCATAACCGAGGAAGAGGCTGCGGTCGATGTTGCGGGCGATATGGCGGACGCTTCCGCAGAGGACGGTGCGCCGGCAATGGCGGCGCCTCTAGCCGAAAAAGCGCCCGCCGAGCCGGAAACAGCCCTCGCCGCCCAAGCCGCCCCAGAACCGCAGGCGACCCCGGTAACCCAGCCTACCGCGCAAGCCCTAGCAGATGAGCCGCCCGCCGCAGCCGCGGCGATGGCCCAGCCCGGTCCGTCAGGCGGCGAGTTGCCGCCCGACGTAGTCTCCGCCGAGGAAGCGATGATCTTCGGTGCGCTCGGCATCGGCGGGGATGAAGGCCGCGGCGGCGCTCCCGGTCCTCGCGCAGCCGCCCCACAGGAGGCCCCGGAAGCCGCGCTCGAATTTGCCCCCGCTCCGCCTGCCATGCCGCTCCCAGACGAATCGCCCATCCCCGAACAAGAAGCTGCCGCAGAAGAAGCCGTCGAGACGTTCGCCACCGGCGAGATGACAGAGACGGCCTCTGGCGCAGAGACGGCAATAGCCGAAATTCCCGAAATGCCCGCCCCCGCTGCAGAAGCGCCCGCCCAGGAGGAAGCGGAGGAAGCCGCCCCACCGGCGGAAACAGACGCTGGAGAGCAAGAAGCAGAGGCCGCGCCGGCAGCCCTCGCCAAAGCGGCTGACGAGCACGCCGCCCTGCCCATCGCCACCGCTAGCCTGGTGCCGACGCAGACGCCGAGCGTCGCTCCGGCCTACAGCCCGCTGCGCGAGCCGTATCCTGAACCGGTCGCACGATCCGTCAACATCGGCTTTCCCGGCGTGATGCAATGGGCGCAACTGGGGCTGGCATTGGCCGTCTTCATCCTCGGCGTCCTCTGGTGGCGCAGCCGCTCAGCGCCCCCGCCCGGCAGCCGCCGCTAACCTCACCTCATCATGCCCGAACTGCCCGAAGTCGAGACCTTCATCCGCGAGCTTGCGCCCGAACTGAACGGCCGTCGCATCACGCGCGCTCGCGTCTTCTGGCCCGGCGTCATCGCCTTTCCCACCGACGAGGAATTTGTGACGGCCATAGCCGGCGCGCGCTTCGACCGCTTCGAGCGTCGCGGCAAATACATGCTCTTCGGGCTAGACGACCCGCGCACGCTGATCGTCCACCTGCGCATGACGGGCAAGCTCCAACTCGCCCCCGCCGCCGGCCCGCCCGCCAAGCACGAGCACGTAATCCTCGACCTGGACGACGGGCGCAACCTGCACTACCAGGACCCGCGCAAGTTCGGGCGTTTCTGGCTGACGCCAACCCCAGAAACCGTACTCGCCAAGCTGGGACCGGAGCCGCTTGGCCCCGACTTTACGCCTGCCTATCTGATCGATAAGCTGGCAGGGCGCAAGGCCCCCATCAAGGCCCTACTCCTCGACCAGCGCATCGTCGCCGGCATCGGCAACATCTACGCCGACGAAACGCTCTACCGCGCACACGTACACCCGGCGCGGCCCGCCGGCAACCTGCGCGCAGACGAGGTCGCTCGGCTGCACGCCGCTGCGCAGGACGTGCTGCAAGTCGCCATCGAACGCTGCGGCAGCAGCTTGGGCCGCAGCAATCTACAAAACTATATCCGCCCAGGCGGTGAACAAGGGGGCTTTCAAGAGGAACACAACGTCTTCCGCAAAACCGGGCAGCCCTGCCCGCATTGCGGCCATCCCATCGAGCGCATGGTCATCGCCCAGCGCAGCAGCCACTACTGCCCCGTCTGCCAGCCGGACACGCGCTGATCTACTCCCCAGCAGGCTCCGCGGGCTTGGGTTGCTTGGCCGCCTCTAGCTCCAAGCGCAAGGCGCGTTCTTTCTCCGCCGCGGCCTTTTCGCCTTCCGCCAGCGCCCAATCCAGCCGCGAGCGATAATTCCCGTCACGCGTCGTCTCGCTTGCCGGCGCAAACAGATAGTGGAACACCGCGCTAGACGCCAGCCCCGCAGCCGCTCCAACGACAAAACTCACCAGCCAGCCCATATCTATCCCCTCCGCATCGCAGTACGCCCGAACTCACACACTTCGCACGCTGATTATAGCGGCGCGTCGCCTGCCAGCCAAGCAGCCACAACAAAAAAGCGACCGGCATCCATACTGACGCCGGTCGCTCTTCGATTTGCCTACCGCGCCCACTTACCCGGCGCTGGCGTCGATGATCTGCACCTCGTGCGGCTCGTCGCGGGAAATGTCGAGCTGTGCCATCTGCTCCTCGGGCAAGAACAGGCCGACCAGCACATAGATCAGCACGCCCATGCCGATGCTGCCGATGCTGAACGCAGCCCAGACCAGGCGCACCAGGTTGGCGTCGATGCCGATCTTCTGCCCGATGCCGCCACACACGCCCATGAACACGCGATCGCTGCGGCTGCGCTTCAACGGAAACTGCTGTCGCGTCCGTCGCAGGTTCGCCTTCATGCCTTCCTTGCTGGGCATCTTGTCGCTCACTCCGCTCTTCATGCGCTCCGCAGCGTCACCCGCGTTCCAGCGCATGCCCCGTCCCGTATAGCGCAACAGTACATAACCGGCGCCGATCAGCAGCACAGGCCAAAACGCCACCGAAATCAGCTCCCAGACGCCGCCCCACAGCCACGGCAGCACGCCGAGATTCGCCAGCAGCCACAGGCCGCCCAGGGCAATGAGGACAAACGCGGCCCGCGCCAGGTTCTTCTCGTTCAGTTCCAACGCCGCAGCGCGCACCTGGCCCTCATCAGCCGTGCCCACCGGCAGCAGGATCAACAGCGCAATATAGGCCAGGATGCCGCCGCCGCCCGTGGCGAGCGTCAGCACCACCCACAGGATGCGCACCAATGCCGGATCCCAGCCGGCGTATTCGGCCAGGCCGCCGCACACGCCCCCGATCAACTTCTCGTTGGGGCTGCGGAACAACATGCGCTTGCGCCCTTGCTCAGTCACAGTGGCCGGCGTCTCATCCTTGCCGGTCTCAGCCATGACATTCTCTGCAATCTGTTCCATTTGTCTTCGTCTCCTCTATAGCCTTTTCAAACCGCCGGGGCGTAGCGCTGGTCGCACAGACGGCCCGAAAATCGCATCCTGCCCCGCTTTGCCGTCTTGTTCACAGATCAGTACGGCGATCTTCGCAAAAGGTTGCAGCCCGCGCCCATGAGTTTTCGCGCCTGTGCTACAATGTCGGTGTGAACCTGTCTGTATGAACCTGCCTGTGCGACCCTGCAGCCGTCGCCGCCCGGAAACCCGACGCGGCTGCCCTGCATAGAAGAGGCGCTTGCCCGTGTCATTCGACCTGACAAGCCAAACGGATCATCGCCCCTGGCCCTTGCCGGATGGCCCGTGGACCATGCGCCAGTCGTGGCGCGACCTGCTCTTTGCGCACTGGCCTCTGCCCATCGACGCCGTCCGTCCGCTTGTGCCGCCCGCCTTCGGGATCGACGCCTTCGCCGGCGAAGCCTGGATCAGCATCGTGCCCTTTCGCATGGTGGACGTCCGCCCCGCCCGGCTGCCTGCGCTGCCCTGGCTCTCGGCGTTTCCCGAACTCAACGTGCGCACCTACGTCACCGCGCTGGGGCCGACTGGCATCAAGCCCGGCGTCTTCTTCTTCAGCCTCGACGCGGCCAACCCCGTCGCCGTCGCCATCGCCCGCCGCTTCTTCCATTTGCCCTACTACCGCGCCGCCATCCGCCTGGACGAAGACGCCCGCGCCATCCGCTACGCCAGTCTGCGCACCCACCCCCAGGCCGCGCCCGCTCGCTTCGAGGCGCGTTATGCCCCCACAGGCGGTATCGAACCCGCCCGCCGGGGCACGCTCGATCACTGGCTGGCCGAACGCTACTGCCTCTACACAACCGACGCACGCGGCCGGCCCTACCGCGCCGAGATCCACCACGCGCCCTGGCCCCTTCAGGCGGCTGAGGCCGAGATCGTCGAAAACACGGTCGCCGCGGCCGGCGGCGTGACGCTGCCCGACGTTGCGCCTCGACTCCACTTCTCGCGCCGCCTGGACGTGCTCGTCTGGCCGCTGCGCCCCCTCGCCGCCTGACGAGCGCCTGATGGACTCCTACCGCCTCGGCGTCGCCGTCAGCATCCTGGGCGCCCCCCTGCGCTCGCACGACAGCCGCCGTTGGCAAAACCACCCGCATCTCAGCGTCAGCCTAGCCTATCTGCGTGACGTCTTCGAATACCTGCACGCCCAGGACATCCGTTTCTACCGCCTCTCCGGCCAACTCGCCCCCTACAGCAGCCACCCAGACATGCCGCAGTTTCACCGGCAGATCGACGAATGCGCGCTCGAACTGGCCGCCATCGGCGACCTCGCGCGGCTCTACGGCATCCGCCTCAGCCTGCACCCCGCCCATTACGTGCGCCTGAGCAGCCCCGACCCGGCGCGGACGGCGCGCGCCACGCAGGAACTCGACCTCTCTGCATCTCTGCTCGACGCCATGGGCGCGGGCGAGGACGCGGTGATCGTCGTCCACGTCGGCGGTCCCTATGGCGACGCCGCGGCCGGCCGCGAGCGCTTCGTGCGCGCCTACAACAGCCTCGCCCCTGCCACGCGCCGCCGCTTGGCCCTCGAAAACGACGACCGCCACTACGCCCTGGCCGATACGCTCTGGATTCACCGGCGAACCGGCATCCGCCTGGCGCTCGACGTCCTGCACCACCGCTGTCTCGATCCGGCAAGCCTGCCGCTCGCCGATGCGCTGGCGCTGGCGCTTGCCACTTGGCCGCCCGGCCAACAACCCAAGATCCACTTCAGCAGCCCCCGCACCGAGTTGCGCCGCCTCTATCGTCACGGTCAATGGCGCGTGCAAATGCCGCTGCCCAACCAGCACAGCGACTTCATCAACGCCTTCGAGTTCATCGACCTGTTGCGCCTGGCGCGTGACCGTGGTCTGCGCCCCTTCGACATCATGCTCGAGGCCAAAGCCAAGGACCTGGCAGTCCTGCGCTTACGCCAACTTGTTGCGCGCTACGCCCCGGACCTCTCGCCCTGCCTGCGCTAGGTCAGAACCGCACATAATACACCGCAAAGCACACTTGACGGATAACTCGTCACTCGTGACGCCTGACTCGCGTCTACCCCTCATTCCACGCCATCCGCCCTGATCTCCGGCTGCACCTGCGCGCCGCGCGCCCCCGAGACAAGACGCCCCGTCGCCACCTGCGCATCATGCTGGAAGACCAGCAGCGCATCGCGATGCAGGGCTTCATCGCGCAGCCGGCGCTTCGTCTCGATGCTGACCATAGGCAGAATATCGAAACTCGGAACCCAGGCCAGGCGGTCCATATGTACGGCCCAACTGCACGCATCCCCTAGGAAAAGTAGACTCTCCCCCTTCGCCTCCACCCACACCGTCTGCATGGCGGCGGTATGGCCCGGCGCCACATCCGTGCGCACCTGGCTGCCCAGCCGCTTCGGGCCATCGATGACCCGAAGCTGTCCACGCGCCGCCAGCGGCTCCCAGTTGTCGGGGAAATAGGTGGCGACAGTACGTTCGTTCGGGTAGCTGGCATCCGCCAGATCGATACGCTGCACCAGGTAGGTCGCATTGGGGAAGACTGGGACCACAGGCCCCGGCCCGCCGTCTTGGCTGTCCCAGCGCGTACACCCCCCGGCGTGGTCGCCGTGCAGGTGCGTCAGGATGACCGTTTCCACGTCCTGCGGTGAGAAGCCCGCCGCGGCCAGGTCGCTAATCAGCCGCTCCGTGCGATCCTCCAGGCCGATGATCTGCCGCTGCTTCGCCGTCAGCTTATCGCCCACGCCTGTATCCACCAGGATCAGGCCCGCGTCGGACTCGATCAACAGCGAGCGCGTGTCCGCCGGGATGCGGTTGCGGTCGTCGGGCTGGATCACCTGCTGCCACAGCACGCGCGGCACCAGGCCGAAGAAGCCGCCACCGTCCAGCCGGTGCAGCCCGTCGCTCAGAATATGGCAGCGCACGCCGCCGATCTCCAGTGTGATTGCCACCGTTCCGACATCCTTTCCTGCACGTTGCCTGCACCGGTGCGAGAACTTGCCCGCCCAATTCTACCATCTTTGCGCAGGCATCATGAGTCATCCGTCACAAATCAGGCGTCACTTTATTGCACGAATTTCACGAAGCGGTTGGGAGCAAATTCGTGCAATTCGTGTAATTCGTGGCGACTCTTTTCGCTATTTGCGACTTCACGGTTTGCCATTCGGCAGTTCCGGCATGGCTTGCCCCGCCGCGCCATCTAACCTACAATAGTGGCGTTGTACCGTAGACCTAAGGAGACTTGCAAGTTGACCGATCGCGATCCGGAAAGCGGATCCCCCAAAATCGAGCCGCTGACGCCAGCCGAGAAGGAAGCGCTGCTGGCGCGCGCCCGCGCCCAGAGCCGCGAGCTGACCGAGGATGAACAGGCCGCGGTTTTCGGCCCGCCGCCCGACGCGGAGCAAGCGCCGCCCGCGCCCGAAGTTGCCGAGATGACGCCGGCGCCGCTCGATGCCGATCAACTGGCGCAACTCCAACGCGATTTCTTCCCGGAGCTAGGCCCAAGCGAGCGCCCGCCAAGCCTCTCGCTCGTCGGCGGCGTCATCTTCGACTTCGACGACACCCTGGCTTATCTCGCCAAGCCGCGCCAGGCGCTGCTCGAAGAAGGCGCACGCGCTGCCGAAGCCTTCATGCGCAGCCGGGGAATGGAATTGCCCGCCGACTTCTGGCGCAACATCGTCGAAGCGCGCCGCTTTGCCGAAGAAAAGTCCGAAGAAGAGCGGGAAGAACACATCGCCGACGACGCCATGAGCTTCCTGCTCCAGTTCTTCGGTTATCCCGCCAGCAAACTCGACCCGGCCATCCTCCAGCAGGCGGTAGACATCTTCTATGCGCCGGAGATGACCGCCTGGCGCCTCTACCCTCAAGCGCTCGATACCCTGGTCGAGCTGCGCGGCGCAAACTTCAAGCTCGCCATCATCGCCAACTACAACTGCGACCGCGTGTTCCAGCGCACCGTCGACTTCCTCGGCCTGCGCGACTACCTGGACATCTGCCTGAGCAGCGCCAGCGTCGAATACCGCAAGCCGGACAGCGCCATCTTCGACATCGTACGCAACCAGTGGGATCTGCTGCCCTACGAGTTGGTCGTCGTCGGCGACAGCCTGCGCCACGACATCGCCGGCGCCATCGACCTGGGTGCGCTCGCCATCCAGACCACTTTCGGCGCCGATCCGCAAGTGGCATTCGACAATCGGCAGGCGGCTGAGACGGTCGCGGCCAATGCTGCGGTCACCGGCTTGGCGGAGATTCCGGCGCTAATCAAAGAGTGGGCAACCCCATGAACAAACGCGTCACTGCTGCACAGATCGACGAACCGGCCCACGAAGCCGCCCGCCCGGTCACGCTTTCGCGGCGCTATCCTGCAGCCCCGCTGGTCGGCGTCGCCGCCGCCGTCTTCGATGCGACCGGCCGCGTGCTGCTCGTCCAGCGCGGACGCCCGCCCGCTGCGGGCAGTTGGGGCTTGCCCGGCGGGCTGCTGGACTTGGGCGAGAAGCTGGCGGACGGCGCCCGCCGCGAGGTGCGCGAAGAGTGCGGCATCGAGATCGCCGTCGGATCAGTCGTCGGCGTATTCGAGCCGCTACAATTCGACGATCAAGGCCGCATCGAATACCATTACGTGGTCGTCGATTTCTGGGCCAGCCGCGTCAACGGCGAAGCTCGCGCCCAAGACGACGCCGCGGACGTGGACTGGGTCGCCATGAACGACCTGGACCGGTACCATCTCAATCCCGACACACGCCGCGTAGTCGAGGATGCATTCGCCGCCTGGCAGAGCGCACAGGCCGCAGAGAAGCACGAACAAGATGTCGAGCAGCCATGAAGAACAGCCCTACACCTGAGATGCCGCCGGAATCATCGCCAAGCGAGGGGGAAGGCAGCGCGCATTCGCTGCCGCAATTAAGCCGGCGCCTCATGCAGCTAACCGCCCAGCTCGACGCGCTCCAAGGTGAGGTGGACAAGATCGCCGCGCAGGTCGAAGATGGCGGCCTCCAAGTCTCCGCCCTCGTCAGCCATCTCACCGACACGCAAAGCACGCACCTGTTGCAGTCACGCCTGGCCGAGTTCACCGAGCAGATGAGCTCCGAGCACGAGCAGCTCAACTTCCTCGAGATGAAACTGGCGGACCTGGCGACGCAGGAGCAGATCGTGCGGCTGGCTGCCACCGTCGCCACGCAAGGCCAGGTCAGCGCCCTAGCCGAGACGCTGCAAAACCTGGTGCGCGGCATCGAAAAGGCCAACCATCTGGGCGAAACCAAGGAGCAGCAGTTCGAAGGCGTCTTGGGAACGCTGCAGGAGATCGTCGCCCGGCGGCAGCAGGCGGCGGAACGCGACCAAGAGCGGCAACACGAGCAGACCGACGCCATCCGCCGCAGCGCGCGCGGCGAACTCGCCGCCGACCTGCTGCCCGCGCTCGACGGCCTGGAGGTAGCGCTCGAACGGGCGCGCACCATCCTCGCCCGCCAGCGCCACGACTTGGCGGCCTTAGGTCAACTGCCGGTTGGCCCCTTGTCCGATCAGCGCCGCCAACCGCCGCCCGGCCTCCTCGACAAACTGCGCTCCCGGATCGCCAGCGAGGGCGACGCCGAGGGCTTTTCGGCCTCGCCGGGCGCTCCTCTGCCCGAGTCGATGGCCGCAACCGTGGCGGCGATGGAAGCGTGGCTCAACCACCTCACCCTGGTGCGCGACCGCTTCAGCGCGCTGCTCTCGCAGGAGGGCATCCGCCCTATCACTACGCTGCACCAAAAGTTCGACCCGCGCCTGCACCTAGCGGTCGATTCGGAAGAGCGCGGTGATGTGCCGCCCGACACGATCGTGCGCGAGCTGCGCAAAGGCTACCGCCAGGATCAACGCGTCCTGCGCTACGCCGAGGTGGTCGTCTCGCGCGCGCCGGACACTCCCCGTCCAGCCGCTTCCTCCGCAGAAACACGTCGCGACCAGCCCGGCGGCTGATCGCGGTGTTTAGCGTATGCATTGATAGCGCGTCCAGAAGCAAAGAAACGGAGTTTCTTCGGAGAAACTCCGTTTCTCGCCCGTGTCATTAGAAGCGCAGCGAAGGACCTCCGCTTCTAGTACAACGAGATTCCTCAGCTCGCTAACGCTCGCTTCAGAATGACAGACTCATGGCAAACACGCCGCTAGGCGCTGCGGCGCCGCCACCACTTCTGCGCCTCGAAGCCGATAAACGGTATCGTCGCCAACACCAGGCTCAAGATCAGATCACGGGCCGACAGCGCCTGCGTATCAAAGAACGTCTGCGCCGGCGGGAAGTAAACGACGATGAGCTGCAAGACGAACGTGAGCAGCACCGCGCCGACCATCGCCGGGTTCGACAGGATGCCGATAGCGGAAAGCGACTCCCGCTCGGAACGCACAGCCAGGGCGAAGGTCATCTGCGACAGCACCAGAGCGGTAAAGGTCATAGTCTGCCAGCCAGGGTCGCCGGCACGCCAGGCGAAATAGCCCAAAGCCAGCGGCGCCAGCCCCATCAACAGCCCCATCACAATGATGTCGCGCCCCATGCCGCGGGCGAAGATTCCTTCGGTAGGCGGGACTGGCTTGCGCTGCATGATGTTCGGCTCCGGCGGCTCGACGCCCAGCGCCAGTGCGGGCAGCCCGTCCGTCACCAGGTTCATCCACAGAATCTGTAGCGGCAGCAGGGGCAGCGGCATGCCGGCAAACGGCGCCAGCAGCATCACCCAGATTTCGCCTGAGTTGCAGGTCAGCAGATAGCGGATGAATTTACGGATGTTGTCGTAGATGGTGCGGCCTTCTTCGATGGCCGCCACAATCGTGGCGAAGTCGTCATCCTGCAGCACCATCTCCGAGGCTTCCTTCGACACATCAGTGCCGGTAATACCCATCGCCACGCCGATGTCGGCCCGCTTCAGCGCCGGCGCATCGTTCACGCCGTCGCCCGTCATCGCCACGACATTGCCCTTGCGCTGCAACGCCTGCACGATGTCCAGCTTGTGCTCCGGCGACACGCGTGCATAGATGGACACCCCGTCTACCACCTTGTCCAGTTCTTCCGACGACAGCTCGTCCAGATCGCGCCCGGTGAGCAGACCCTTTTCCGAGGTGATGCCCAGTTCCTCGGCGATGTGTTGCGCCGTGAGCGGATGATCGCCCGTGATCATCATCGGCCGGATGCCGGCGCTAATGCTGGTCGCAACGGCGCCCTTGACCTCAGGGCGCGGCGGGTCGATCATGGCGACCAGCCCGACAAAGATCAGGTCTTCTTCCAACGAACCGCTCTCCTTGTCCGCAGGCAGAGCCTCGAGCGGCCGGAAGCCCACGCCCAATACGCGCATGCCTTTGGAGGCCAGATCGTCGTTCGCCGCCGTGATTCGCGCGCGATAGTCCGGCGTCATCGGTTCTACCACGTTGTCTACCCATACGCGCGAGGCAATGTTCAGCAAGCTATCGCTCGCGCCCTTCGTAAAGGCAATGTAGGGCGCTGAACCGTTACCGCCCAAGGACGAGGCCAACCATTGCAGTTTTTCGGGCAGAAGTGACGGATCGTCCGGCAACTCGTGCACCGTGGTCATACGCTTGCGCACCGAGTCAAACGGCTCCTCATCCACGCGCGGCAACGCCTCTTCCATCTGCGCTTTGAGCAGGCCGGCACGCGCCGCGGCCACTGCCAGCGCGCCTTCCGTCGGATCGCCGACAACCCGGTAGGAGTCGGGTTCGCCGGACTCGGTTTCGAGAACGGCATCGTTGCACAACGCGCCGCCCGCCAACAGCAGCGGCACGGCATTGTGCTCGAGGGCCATGGCCGCCTCACCGCCCGGGCTGTCCTCGCCGCGCAAAGCGCCGCCGCGCGGCAAGTCGAAACGATTCCCCGCTACATCAAGCACCGTCACCGTCATCTGATTCTCGGTCAGCGTGCCTGTCTTGTCCGAACAGATGACCGTAACCGAGCCCAGCGCCTCGACGGCGGGCAACTTGCGGATCAAGGCGTTGCGCCGCAACATGCGCTGCGCGCCGATCGAGAGCGCGATGGTGACAACAGCCGGCAGCCCCTCGGGCACAGCCGCCACAGCCAGGCTCACCGCGGTCAGGAACATCAGGCGCAGGTCCTCGCCGCGCAGCCAGCCAAGAACGAAGATCACGACCACGATCGCCAACGCCACCGCGGCCAACACCTTGCCCAACCGGTCCAACCGCTTCTGCAGCGGCGTCGGCTCATGCTCGACCGTCTGGATCATGTCGGCGATGCGTCCGAGTTGGGTGTTCATGCCCGTATCGGTCACCACGGCTTCGCCATGCCCATAGACGACGATCGTCCCCATATGGACCATGTTGCGCCGGTCGCCGACGCCCGCGCCTTCGCTCACCGTGATATCCGGCGCCTTCTCCACGGGCACGGACTCGCCTGTGAGCGCCGC
Organism: Chloroflexota bacterium; assembly: GCA_030058085.1. Lineage (GTDB taxonomy): Bacteria > Chloroflexota > Anaerolineae > Caldilineales > Caldilineaceae > JASGTU01. The sequence goes on along the minus strand of JASGTU010000164.1, from coordinate 41,953 downwards.
CTCTTCCACGCGCAGATTGGCGCTCGAAAGCAGGCGCGCGTCCGCCGGCGCCAGGTCGCCCGCCTCGAGCATGATAATGTCGCCCGGGACCAACTCGCGCGCCGAGATCTCGTAGACGCTGCCGTTACGGCGCACCTTGACCACCGGAACGGCCAGCTTCTTGAGCGCGGCCATGGCCTTCTCCGCGCTGTACTCCTGGCGGAAGCCCAGCACCGCGTTCAGAACTACGATCAACATGATGGCCGTGGCGTCCTTGAAGTCGCCCAAGAACGCAGAGACGACTGCAGCCACGATCAACACCAAGACCAGCGTGGAGGTCAATTGCTCCCAAAAAATCTTCCACGGACTCTTCAACCCGCGCTCGACGAGTTCGTTGTGTCCGTATTCGGCAAGACGCTGACCGGCTTCGCTATCGGATAAGCCGGCCTTGGTATCCGTCTTCAGCTCCGCCAACGTATCGGCGGCGCTTAACTCATACCAGTTGCTCATAGGGGCGACTCTTTCGCTATAATGAAATCACGATGTACGCGTTCTCTCGGCCTTGCGGCGAAGGAACGCCAGCGGCTTGCACCGCACAGCTTTCATCCCAATAATTATAGAAGATTGCGCATCTCATGCCCAATGTAGGCTTTGTGTTATACTGCACTGCTGCAAGCGCCGCCGAGATCGCCGCACCGTCGCATCCCAGCGCGATGGGTGGTTTTTACCTGAAGCGATGATCATGTCTGAAATGAATCTGCCACGTCCCATTTTGTCAGCGCCTTGGTCCGATCAGGACTTTCTGCAACTGATCTTGGCCGCTGCGCCTATCGCCATCGTCCTAGTCGATGCCGCCGGTCGCATTCTCTATGCCAACCCCAAGTTGCAGGAGATGTTCGACTACAGCCACGATGAACTGGCGGGCCAATCCATCGAACTGCTCATCCCCGAACGCTTTCGCATGGACCACATCCATCACCGCACCGACTATGGCGTCAACCCGCGCCTGCGTCCGATGGGATCCGGGCTGGACCTAGCGGGCCGGCGCAAAGACGGGACCGAATTCCCGCTGGAAGTGGGCCTCAGCTTCCTGGGACGCGGCGACGAAATGCTCGTCATCGCCTCGGTGACGGACATCACCAAGCGCAAACAGGCCGAAGACCTGCTCGAACGCCGCGTCGAGGAGCGCACCCGCGAGTTGGAACGCCGCCGCCAAGTAGCCGACGGCCTGCGCGATATCGTAGCCGTGCTCAACTCCAACCAGTCGCTGGAAGACATCCTCAGCCACATTACGGAACAGGCGTGCCGATTGTTGCACGCCGACGCCAGCGCCATCTTCCGTATCCAGAACGACCAGGGCCATCTCAGCCTGCAAGCCAGCTACGGCCTGCCCGACGAGTATGCCCACGGCCTGCATCTTCCGCCCGAAGCCATGTCCGGCGTAGACGGCGGGGACGATCGCAGCGGCGGAGGCATCGACCTAAAAGACTACCTGCTCGACGGCCATGCCGCCATGCCCACCGTTCTCCACACAGCTGACGCGCTCACCATCATTTCTGCCAACGCGCCCGATGACGCTGATGAAGACTTCGCCGGCCTGCCGCCGCTGCGCTATCAGGCCGTATTCAGCGTACCGCTTGTGATCAAAGAGGAAGTCTACGGCAACCTCACGCTTTACTACCGGGAGCCGCGCAAGTTCTCCGCCGAGGAAATCGAATTGGCCTCCACTGTAGGCGATCAAACCGCGCTCGCCATCGAGAACGCTCGCCTGCGCACACAGGTGGAACGCACCGCGGTCGCGGCCGAACGCAGCCGCATCGCCCGCGACCTGCACGATTCTGTGACGCAAACCCTATTTTCTGCCACGCTAATTGCGGAGGTCTTACCGCGGCTGTGGGAGCGCAACCGCCCCGAAAGCGAAAAACGCCTAGACGAACTGCGCCAGTTGACGCGCGGCGCCCTGGCTGAAATGCGCACCCTGCTCTTGGAACTGCGCCCCGCCACGCTGATCGAAGTCGAGTTGACCGAGCTGTTGCGCCAACTCACCGAAGCGATTACTGGCCGGGCGCGCGTACCCATTACACTCGAGATGCACGGGAACGGCTCCTTGCCGCCGGACGTCAAGATCGCCTTCTACCACATCGCACAAGAGGCCCTCAACAACGTCGCCAAGCACGCCCGCGCCGGCAACGCTGCGGTAACGCTCAAGCGCAGGCCTGACCGCGCCCACCTGACCGTCAAAGACGACGGTCGCGGCTTTGTCATCGACAAAGTCACGCCCGAACACCTGGGCCTCACCATCATGCACGAACGCGCCGAGGCTATCGGCGCCAGGCTGGAAATCGAGAGCCGCATCGGCCACGGCACCACCGTCACCGTGGCCTGGAGGCGAAGCTGATCGCCGCCGCCGCCAGCCGTCTGATCTTTTCGTTTCACCTGCGACGGAATATAATGAAAGCGGGATTCGGGCTTGTTGATCGAGTAACGCCTTCTTGGCATCTGCGTACTTGCCGGAAGGCTGTAGCGAGTCCGTAGGCAGTTTTGTTGTTGGACCGGCGCCCGTAACCGGCGCGCCGATCGTTGCGCCAGATCTGAGCGCCAGATGTGAGGCAGTAACCTGTGAGTGAGCAAGCGCCAACCATTCGCGTCATGCTGGTAGATGACCACGCCGTTGTCCGCAGCGGCCTGTCGGCCTTCCTGCTCGCATTCGACGATCTGGAACTGGTGGGGGATGCGGCGGACGGCGTCGAGGCCCTCAACCTAGCCAGCCGTGTTCGCCCCGATGTCGTGCTGATGGACCTGGTGATGCCGCGCATGGACGGGGCCACCGCCACGCGCGCCATCCGCGAAAAGTTCCCGGACACCCAGGTCATCGCCCTCACCAGCTTTAAGGAAGATGACCTGGTGCAAGACGCGCTCAAGGCCGGCGCCATCGGCTACTTGCTCAAGAACATCTCCGCCGACGAGCTCGCCAACGCCATCCGCGCCGCGCACGCCGGGCGGCCCACCTTGGCCCCAGAGGCAGCCCAAGCCCTCATCCACACCGCCCGCAACTCCGATGCGCGCCAGCCAGGCTTCGATCTGACCGAGCGAGAGCGGGAAGTTCTATCGCTGATGGTCGAAGGCCTCAACAACACCGAAATATCCGACAAACTGATCGTCAGCCGGTCGACCGTCAAGTTTCACGTCAGCAATATCCTGTCCAAGTTGCACGTCTCCAGCCGCACCGAAGCCGTCGCCCTCGCCCTCCAAACCAACCTCGTCAACTGACGGCCCTTCGAGCGGCGCCGGCTGACCCCGATCGCCCGTTCCGTGCTTCGCGCCCTGCGCGCTCTTGCGGAGGTGACCGCCATGCAACTCGACCCCGTCGCGGTGGAAGCCTACCTCAGCCGCCGCCACGCCCAACCGGTGCAAGTTCTCTCCATCGCCCCCCTCAGCGACCGTTCCGTCCTCGCCGCGACAGCCGCCAAAGGCGAGACCGTATCGCTCAAAGCCTTCGGCTACGGCCGGCCGCTGCTTATCACCTATCGCCTGGGCGACGAGGAGCAGAGCGTCGTGCTGCACACCGCGCCCGCCAACCAGTTCGGGCACGAAACGCGCGCCGACCGCGCCGCGTCCATGCTCCTCGCCTTCGACACCTACAACTCGCTCCCCCGCCACGCCCCTGCTCTGGATGTCGGCGTCTTCACGCCCGCGGAGCCGCCCGACCGGCGCCTGGTTTCGCTCGCTTCCGGTGACGAGTTCTTCCTCCTTACCCGCTTCATTACCGGCACGCCCTATGCGCATGACTTGCAGCAGTTGCGCGACAGCGGGCAGGCCGCGCCGCGAGACAGACAACGCGCGGCGCGCCTCGCCGCCTACCTCGCCGAAATCCACGCCGTCAAACGTCCGCCGCAAGGAACCGCCGCACAAGGTTCGCGGCTCGACGACGGCGATGCCGCGCTCTACCGCCGGCGCATCCGCGACACGGTCGGCAGCGGCGAGGGCATCATCGGCCTGATCGACAGCTATCCAGCCGGCTTCGACCTCGCCTCGCCGCAGTGGTTCGCCCGCGTGGAAAAAGCCTGCATCGACTGGCGTTGGCGCCTGAAACCGCTCATCTACCGTCTACGCCAGGTCCACGGCGACTTCCACCCCTTCAACATCTTCTTCACGGACGACCTCGACTTCCTGCTGCTCGACCGCAGCCGCGGGGCGTGGGGAGAACCCGCCGACGACGTGGGCTGTCTGGCAATCAACTACCTCTTCTTCTCGCTCCAGCGCAGCGGCGAACTGGCCCCGCCCTTCTCCGAACTGTGGGACGAATTCTGGAACGTCTACCTGCAGCGCACCGGCGACGCCGAGATGCTCTCTGTCCTCGCCCCGTTCCTAGCCTGGCGCGCCCTCGTCCTTGCCAGCCCCGTCTGGTACAACACGGCGCGCACCGTGCGCCGCGCGCTATTGAACTTCATCGAAAACGTCCTGGCGGCGGACACGTTCGACCCGGCAGACGTCAACGCCTACCTCCAGCCGCCGGCACGCACCGGCGAAAGTGCGACCATCCATGACTGACCGGGCCGCCGCCCCCATCGCCAAACCCGGCTGGACAATCTGGCTGACCGGCCTGCCCGCCTCCGGCAAGACCACACTCGCCCTGTATCTCCAACAAACATTGCTGAATTGCAGATCTTCGGCAATCCTACTTGACTCGGACGCGGTGCGAGGCGTCCTCACGCCCACCCCGCGCTACAGCGCAGCGGAGCGCGACGACTTCTACGCACGTCTTTCCCTGCTCGCAGGCTTGCTGGCCGCCCAAGGCTTCAACGTGATCGTCGCCGCCACCTCCAACCGCCGCGCCCACCGTGACCAAGCCCGCAATCGCCTGCCGCGCTTCCTCGAAATATGGGTGCGCTGTTCGCTCGCCGTCTGCCAAGCCCGCGACCCCAAGGGGCTCTATGCTCAGGCAGCCGCCGGAGAGATCGTGGATTTTCCCGGCCTGGACGCGCCCTATGAGCCGCCGCTCCGCCCCGATCTCGTGGTCGATTCGGAGGCCGAAACGCCGCAAGCCGCCGCGGACCGCATCCTAGTCTCCTTCCCATTTCTGTGCAGCACGACTGGCGAACCCTGAGCCCATCGCCCCCGTTCACCTAGTCACATGACCAGGGGAAAAACTCCCCGCTAGTCGGGGAGTGCGGCTAACCATGTGCATGGCGTCAAACTCGACCTAACTCCCTACACTAAAAACAGCGTACAAGGCGCATCCCCTTGCATGTACGCGTGCAGTTTATTCGGCCTAAGGAGAACGGAAATGTTGCGCGTGTTGCTGGCGGACGACCAGGCATGGCTGCGGTCCGCACTGCGATTCCTCCTCGAACAGGAGTCAGGCGTCGAGGTCATCGGCGAGGCCGGTGACGCGCGCGCGTTGTTGGCAAAGGCGCAAAACACGCGCCCCAACCTCGTCCTGCTGGATTGGGAACTTCCCGGCATGCGCGCTGTCGGCGGCGGCCCAAACCTGCTGGTCGCGCTGCACAAGTCCTGCCCGAACATCTCCGTCATCGTCCTCAGCGGCCGCCCCGAAGCAAGCAGCTCCGCGCTCGACGCAGGCGTCGACTTCTTCGTCAGCAAAGCCGACCCGCCCGAATCGCTTCTGGCCGCGTTGCGCGCCGTCAAGCAGTCCAACGACGAGCCGGCGGTACACTAGCGCCCCCAACTACTGCGCCACGAACCGCACAGACTTCCGAACAGGCGCGCGGCATCGGCCAAGGCCCCGACCGCGCCAAAGCCTTTTTCGCCCGTTGAAACAAGCGCACGGACGCGGTACAATGCTGCACAGAGGAGTAGTTCCGCCTTGCTCCACTGACCGCATCCACAACCTGCTCCGCACGAACTCCGCAGGGAGATAGATTGGGGGATCTGATGGCAACCAGCAAACACATCGGCATCTTGACCGCGGGCGGCGACAGCCCCGGCCTCAACGCAGCCTTGCGCGGCATCGGCAAAGCCGCACGCACCTACCCGGACATGGACGTGATCGGCTTCCGCGACGGCTTCCGCGGCATGATGGAAAACCGCACGGTCTTCCTCGACGGCAACATCCTGTCGGGCATCTTGACCATGGGCGGCACGATTCTGGGCACAAGCCGCGACAAGCCCAACCGCATGCCCATCGGCGGCAAGATGATGGACATGACCGAGGTCATCGTCGCCAACTACAACCGCCATCACCTCGACGCGCTCGTCTGCCTGGGCGGCGGCGGCACGCAGAAAAATGCGCTGCTCCTCATGAAGGCGGGTCTCAACATCATCACCCTGCCCAAGACCATCGACAACGACGTCGCCATGACGGACGTCACCTTCGGCTTCGACACAGCGCTGGGCATCGCCACCGAGGCCATCGACCGGCTGCACAGCACCGCCCACAGCCATCATCGCATCATCGTCGTCGAGATCATGGGCCATCGGGCCGGCTGGCTGGCGCTGGGCGCAGGCATCGCCGGCGGCGCCGACGTCATCCTGATCCCCGAAATCCCCTACAACATAGAGCGCGTAGCCGAGGCTATCAACCGGCGCAGCCGCGAGGGCAAGCACTTCAGCATCGTCGCCGTCGCCGAAGGCGCTATGGACGTCGAGTACGCGCAAGCGCTCGCCAAGGCCGAGCAAAAACTCGCCGACGCCAAAGCCGGCAAAGACGCGAACAAGAAGAAGAAGAAAGAAGCCAAGGCCAAACTTCTCGAACTGGAGATGCAGCACGCCGGCAACACCGTGCGCTTGGCCGAACAACTGGAAGCGCTGACCGGCCTCGAATCGCGCCTCACCATCCTCGGCTACCTCCAACGCGGCGGCACACCCTCCGCCGGCGACCGGCTGCTTGCCACCCGCCTGGGCACGGCCTGCGCCGAGTTGGTCAACCAAGGGGTCTACGGCGTCATGGTCGCAGCCCGCGGCGAAGATACCGAACCCGTCCCGCTCGAAGAAGTCGCCGGCAAACTCAAGCATGTCCCGCTCGACCATCACTGGATCAACTGTGCGCGCCGCGTCGGAGCCTCGCTGGGCGATTGAAGTTGGCGGTTGACCGCTCACCGAAGACGAAGCGGGCAAAAAACAGAGTTTCCAGCATGCAGCAAGAAACCCTGTTAATCGTCTAGGTTGTAAAGCGGGTCCGTACTCTGCGGGAATTCCCGTCCGTTTCGATCAGATCGCTATCTCGGCGGCGACTGGCAGCTTGGCAAACCGATCGACCACCGCCTGCGTCGCAGCTGCGTCCAACTCTACCAGCGGCGGGCGCACCCTGGCCCACTCCGGATCGTTGTGGTAATGGGCCACAATCGCCTTCAGCGCGGTGATGGCGGAAAGGCCTTGATAAATAGGCCGCACCTGGTTGATCGTCGCCTGCAGCTCTTCCGCCTGCGGCGCTTCCCAGTCCTCGAACAGCCGCTGCTGGATCGGCGCAATCACATTGGCGACCGCGTTGATGCTGCCCGCACCGCCCAGCCGCAGCGTTTGCAGCAGAAACGCCTCCGACCCGGTGAACGTACCGAAACCGGGAAAGCGCGTGAGGATGCTGTGCAGATTGTTCCAGTCGCCTGAGCTGTCTTTGAGGCCGACGACCACGCCCGGATAATCGGTGATCAGCCGCTCGATCAGGTCGAGGCTGAAACAGATCACGGCCTGCGGCGGTATGTGATAGAGGTAGACGCGCAGCCGCGCGTCGCCTACGCGTTCGATCACCTCGGCGATGCTGCGGTAGATGCCCTCATCGTTCACGTCCTTGTAATAGAACGGCGGCAGCATCAGCACGCCGCCACAGCCCAAGTCGACGGCGTGGCGGGTCAGGCGCACCGTATCCGTCAAGGCGCTGCAGCCCGTCCCCGGCATGAGTTTCGCGGCAGGTACGCCCGCCGCCGTTAACTGCTCCAGCGCATCGATACGCTCGTCTACCGAGAACGAAGTCGCTTCGCTGGTCGTGCCGAACGGGCACAAGCCGTTGCAGCCGTTCGCCAGCAAGGTGCGGCAATGCTCGATCCAGCGAGCCGCATCGATCCTCAAGCCCTCGTCAACCGGCGTCAACGTAGGGGCGAATACGCCGCGCAATGTACCGCCATCCATTCTTCACCTCGGTTCTGATAGGGTTCCTATGGGGTTTGGGCGGGTGTTGTGGAGTTTTTCCGGGGCATTTGTCGCCCGCTCGACCCGCTTCAAATAGACATCTCAAAAGGCGCACACAAGGAGGCGAACGCACCTGGAGAACTCGCAGCTCGCAAGCCGCATCGCCCGCCTAGATTGCGCACACCCCGCCTCGTTCATTCTAGTGGAGGCCCGCCGGCTTGTCAACGCGCACAAGACAAATGTCGCACCCGATTTCCGCCCTAACCGGCATGACTTCTGTACCACTCTTCGCTACAATGAACGCGCGATATACGAGGCGCGCCTCGGCCCTGGATACGAATCTCCAGGATGGCGTAATTAGCTGTCAATCCAAGCCTAATGCCCTTGTTCTACATCACCGCTCACTTAGCGCATTAGTCGCTTGACAGCGTCGCATGCGCCTACTAGACTGCAGGGAACATACGCAGTACGGCCCTAGTTATATACTTGCCATTGTTAAGTGCAATGAACATAAGCGCACGTGTTGCAGGACACTTGAATACCGCAGACCAAAAGCCAAATGCTGACTCGGCTCCGTAAGCTAACCAGCCCTCCTCAATTCCCCGATCCGGAAAAGACGCGTGCCGCGCGTTGGCTCAATTTCGTGTTGTGGATATTCATCTTTACGCTAACGGCTATCACGATCCCGCTGCCGTTCAGTTCGATGGACCCGTCCACCAGGCTGCGTTTCCTCATTCTGCAATCCGCCAGTTACCTGCCCTTGTTCGGCGCGCTCTATCTGATCCGCAAGGGGCGCCTGCAGATCGTCGCCTATTTCTTTCTGATCCTTGTCTATGGCGAGACCGTCTACTCACACATCATCGTCTTTCAGACCATCCACGAGCCGAGCATCATCGGCTATTTTGTGCTGATCCCGCTTGCCGGCCTCCTCTTTGGCCGCAAAACCATGCTTGGCTTCGTCACGCTCTCGGTGGTGACGGTTTCGCTCACCTGGTACATGGAGCAGATCGGCGTGCTCCAACCTCTCCTGGGCGTACGCTCAACAGTCGACGATCTGTTTTACGTCCTGCTCGGCATCGGACTCAACACCTCGCTCATGCTGGCGATCTTGGCCGATGTCGAGGAAAGCGCTGAAGACGCGCGCATCGCCGCCGCCGCCCTGACGGTAACCAACAGCGAACTCAAGGCCAATCAACTGCTGCTCCAACAGGCCCGCAACCAATTGGAACAGCGCGTGGCGCAACGTACGCTCGAACTAGCGCTCGCCAACCAGGAGTTGGAATCCGAAATCGCCGTACGACAACAAAGCGAACAGCGCTTTCGCAGCCTTACCGAGAACTCCCCGGACTTCATCTATATCTGGGAAAGGTCGAGTCGCTCCTGTTCGTACCACAATCGCAACAGCTTTCTTGGGTGGTCCGCTGCCATCCTGATGGAGCCGGAAGGCCTGAAGGGGTTTGTCCATCCGGACGACCGCAGCGACGTCCTCGGTCACTGGGCCGAGCCAAGCGATGCGTCCAACAGCGCCAAACAACAGGAGTTCCGCGTACAAAGTTCAAACGGCACATGGGACTGGGTGCAGAGCCGATCCACGGTGCTTACCCGCGACGCCGACGGCAAACCGGATCAGCTGCTCTTCACGCTTACCATCATCACAGAGCGCAAACGCTACGAACAAGAGCTGCGCGCCGCCAAGGAGCAAGCCGAGGCCGCCACGCGCGCCAAGAGCCAGTTCCTCGCCAACATGAGTCACGAGATCCGCACGCCGATGAATGGCGTCATCGGCATGACCAGCCTCTTGCTCAACACCGATCTCAACGCCGAACAATCCGTCTATGTCGATACCATCCGTCAAAGCGGTGACGCCCTTCTCACTATCATCAACGATATTCTTGACCTATCGAAAGCCGAATTCGGCAAGCTCGGTCTCGAGATCGCGCCGCTCGATGTGCGCAGCGTCGTCGAAGATACGCTGGACTTGCTGGCGCCCAAAGCCGCCGAAAAGCGTCTCGAACTGATCTATTTCGTCGAACCGGATGTACCCGCCGGCATCCTCGGCGACACGACGCGCCTTCGCCAAATCCTCCTCAACCTGCTCTCCAACGCCATAAAATTCACCGACAAAGGCGATGTCTTCCTTCGCGTTCAGGCTCAGTCGCTGCCCGACAACAAGGTGCGTCTCCATTTCTCCCTGCGCGACACCGGCATCGGCATCGCGCCCGAAGAACTGCAAATCCTCTTCCAACCCTTCAACCAAGCCGACGTCTCCAACACGCGCCGCTATGGGGGAACCGGCCTCGGCCTAGCAATCAGCAAACGCCTGTGCGAATTGATGGGCGGCGAAATCTGGGTGGACAGCGAAAAGAATGTCGGCTCCACCTTCCACTTCACCCTGATCGCCCCCGTCTCGACGCGCGTTGAGCGAACCGCGACAACCCACGCCGCACTCTTACATGGCAAATCGGCCCTCATCGTAGAACACAGCGCCGCCAACCGCGCCGTCCTCGAAGATCATCTCACGACGCTTGGCCTCTCCGTCACCGGCGCAGCCTCCGCTGTCACCGCCATCGAAATCGTGCAGCGCAATGATACCAGCTTCGACGTCGCCCTAATCGACGCACACCTGCCCTCCTTTAGTGGGCTCGCCCTGGTCGACGCCTTGCGTGAACTCAAGTTCACACAGCCTGTCATCCTGCTCGCGCCTGTTGGAGAAGTCGGGACGCGCATGCGCGCCGATCAGGCCGGCGCCCGCACGATCTTGCACAAGCCGGTGAAGCCGGTTGAACTGGAACGCGCCCTCGTCGACATCCTCATCAAACCGGTCGCCGCACACCGCACGCGCCGCCCGCCCGCCCCCGCTCCCGTCGAAACGCCCCATTCAAACGGGCGCTCGCTGCGCATCCTCTTGGCAGAAGACAACTTGGTCAATCAGAAAGTGGCCCTGCGCATGCTCGCCCGCCTCGGTCTCCAGGCCGACGTGGTAACCAACGGTGAGGAGGCGGTCGCCGCCGTGCATAACGCCGTCTACGACGTGATCTTGATGGATGTGCAGATGCCCGAAATGGACGGGCTGGAGGCCACGCGGCGCATTCGCGCCGCCGAAACGCTCACCTACCGCCCCTTTATCATCGCCATGACCGCCGCGGCCATGCAGGCGGACCAAGACCGGTGCATCGCCGCGGGGATGGACGACTTTATCTCTAAACCGACTCGCCTCGAAGAATTGTCGGCTAAACTGAAGATCGTACCGTCCCTGGCCGAATCCTCGTCCAGTTAACAGAAACAGCGAGAATGATCGTCCGGATCATCCTCGCTGTCTGGCTGTTATATGCCGGCCCGCGCTTAGGCTGTCCTGCGCCTCAACGCCGCCGCAATACCGCTCAGATCGCACACCACGCCCTGCGCCAGGTCGTGCTCATTGCGGTTGCGGTCCACAAGATACGCCGTCATACCGGCGGCGCGCGCCCCGTCGACGCAAGGCTGTTCATCGTCGAAAAAGAGGCATTCGCGCGGCTCTACGCCCAGCGCGTCCGCTGCGATGCGGTAAGCTTGTACATGCGGCTTGGATGCGCCGATGACCGTCGCCGCACAAGCGGCGTCGACCGCGTCAGCCAGTCCCGTCGCCTCTAGAGACGGCTCCAGGCTGGCAAGCGTGAAGTTGGAGAGCACGCCGATCTTCAGGCCTGCACGCCGCGCCGCATCCAACGCCGGGCGCACATCAGCGAAGGGCTTCAGGAAGCCCGTATAGTCAAACCCATGCAGCGCGGCCCGTGAATCGCTGTCTAGGCCGAACTCATCGGCGAGCGCATCCCAGAAGCCGGTAAAAAAACGCTGCTCTTCCGCTAGGCTGCACGGGAAACCGACCTGCGCCCCCCACGCTTCCCAGCGATCAGACATCTCCCACAGCGAGATCGGCAGCAGCGGCGCGAAGTAGGTCGCCGCCGCCGCCATCTCAAAATCCGTCAGCACCCCGTCTCGGTCGACGATAACAGCGCGGTAGTTCATGAGATCGGACGTTTATGCATGGACGGCGCCTCGCAGGGTGCAGGGTACCAGAAAGGCCCAAGCCGCATCCCCATCCCTACTACCGGCGGATTCTCCCACGCCGTTTCATAGGCCAGCACCTGTTCAGCCCGGCCCGACTTATCAGCCTGGGTGATGCAGCGCACGTAAGCGTAATCATACAGGATGGTGCGCAAGGTGCGCTCGTCCAGGTCGTACCCCAGATGCTGCCGCCAATAGCATTCCAGCTTGCCAACCAGCAGGGGCGGCACGACGGATTGGGCGATCTGCGGCTTGCCCGTGCCGATATAGAGCGTCGCCGGCGGCACGTCCTCGCCATAGACCAAGCGCACCAACTCCTCGCGCGTCGCGGCGCCGTGTTCGCGCGCCAAGCGCAGCATCTTCTCCCAATGGGCGTCCACCTGCGACACGACCGAAAACCAGACCGTAGGGCCGGGGTTGCCCGCCGTCATGGTGCGTACTTGTGCGGCCGTCTCTTTCAATTCGGGCCAACTTTCGGCGCCAATCAGACGCACCCGCCACCCGCGCCGCGCATACTCGTCTCCGGCGCCGTCCATCAACATCGCCCACTGCACCCACTTCAGCAACTGGTCGCTATAGCCGGGCGTCGTCTCATTCTCATGGCTATGCACCAACACCGGCGAGATCACATGCCGTACGCCATGGTGCAGAATCAGATCCAAACAGGCGAACGCTTGCTCGCGCGTCCAGCGGGCATATTCCTTGCTGTGCGGAGATAGGCCGGCCAGTACCGCGCGCCGTCTTGTCCCGCCGGCTCCCAAAACAAGAGTCGCCGGCGCAATCGAACGCACCTCCTCCACTGGCGCGGTCAAGAATTCCTCTAGCGTAGGCGCCCCCTCCGGACAGCCGCCATTCGGACCGCCGTCATGGTGCGATCCGTGATTTTGCTCTCGCCGCCATCCTGTCTCATGCCGTACATCAGACAGGGCATGAATCCTCGATGAAGTCCCCGCGGACGATCCCATGTCTGTCAACGCCCTCAACGCTCCTCTTTAGCATGGCTATTTCGCACGACCTACATCAGACGTACGGCGATTCCGGTTCTGTCACTCCACCGTTAGGATCGGCAAGAACAGACTGGGGTCACCCGCCTCACCGCTCGTCGACGTTCCCGCGTCCGCCTCGGCCACAAACGGGGCCGGGCACGCGCTCTCATAGCCCGCCACGCCAAACGCGCCCAAGAAACAGGCGCGCATCGCCGCACCGTCCGGATAGAGAACGACCTGTGCGTTCGGCCCTTCTTGCGCGTACAATTCCATCACCGCGGCTTGCCACTCAGACACCTTAGCGAACGCATCCTCTGCCGTCGTCACACCGTCCAACAGACGATCATACAACGCGCTCAGTTCCTTATCCTTGGCGATCATGGTCAGCGGCTCGTTGTACGCATAGATGCCGATGGTCGACGTCCCGCGCAGATATTCCGGCTCCGGCCCCTTATTCACCTTGACCAGCCCCTCCGATATCGCGCCGAAGCCGTAAGGATCATACGGGGCGAAGTATTGCGGAAATACCGCGACCATGGCGGCTGTCGGGTCGGGCACAGACACGGGGAGCGACGGATCCCCAAGAGAGAGAACGCCGATATAGTAGGCCAGTGCGCCGCCGATCACCTGCGCCAGCGGCGTCTGGGTCGGGTCAAGCAACAGGTAGGCGTCCTCCAAAGTCAAGGCAAACTGGCCGAAGGCGTCTGTCGGCACGATGATAAGCTGCTCGATGCCGGCAGAGAAGACGCGCTGCGCCGAATCGGGGTCTTGCCAGAAGTTATACTCGGCGGATGGCGTCTGGTTGCCCAGCCCGCGGTTGCCGCCCAAGACTACGTACTGATAGCGGCGCATCTCATTCGGGCATTTCTTAATCGATTCGGCGATATTGGTCAGCGGCCCCAGCGCCAAAATCGTAACGGGGTCCGCCTCAGGTCCGCTTGGCGCGTGTGAGCAGTAGAACGCCGTCACATCTTTGAGCGCCTTGCCTTTGCCCGCGTTACTGAAGACATTGGCCAGAGCAAAGCGCATATAACCCAGGCCATCCGTGCCGTGGATCAGCTTGCCTGTGCTGCTCAGCTTGCGGTTCTGCGGCTTGGCCGCGCCCGTGAGCACGACCGGCCACTCTTCAAGCGGCCACCCCGCACTCATCAGCAGGGTCGCCACGTTTTCGGTGGCGTTCTCAACCGTCGTATTGCCTGCCACCGTCACCACACCGAGCAGGTCGACCTGTTCGGACTGCGTCATCAGCCAGGCCAGCGCAGCCGCGTCGTCGACGCCGGTATCCGTGTCCACGATCAGCTTGCCGGGCGGCACATAGCCCGGCGGCAAACCCGGTTGCGCATCAGGCGGCAAGTTCGCGCCTTCAAACGCCTGCGGCGCACGAATAGACGGCACACGGTAAGGCCCGTTGCTCTGCGCCTGCACGCTCGCCACCGGCAGCAGCGCCACCATTAACGCCAGAAATGCCCAAAGCAGGCGCGACCTAGCCGATCGGCCAGTTGTCGATTGCATTGCCTTACTCCTTCTTAGTTTGGGGTTGGGAGACGGTTTGCGCATTGTCTGCTGTGGTGTACGGTTTGGCGCCGCTTCGATACTTGTTGCGTTTCTATCTGAATTGTGATTGGCGATTGGCTGGGCAGTTGACAGAGGGGTGAGGTGCGACTCAGATTGAGGCATTGAGGAATGGCCCGCAAAGCCGCGCCTCGTCCTGCCCAAGTTTAGGTCTATGCGGCCCTTCTCGCCTTAGCAAAGCCTGGTCGACGCCGTTGGCCGGCGTCTCTTGCGTACCGCGGCGTCTTGCATCCAGCCGAACATACCACAAGCGCTCCAATAGTTGCGCTGCGAATTCGGCCAGCGTGTCGGCGCGTATGGCCAAGACCTGCGCCTGTTCGTCGGGACGAATGTCGAAGACCTCGCCGTTATACCCGTGGGCCAGCGCCGTCGCCGGATCGTCGAGCAACATCCGGCGAAAACGTGCGTTCACTACCGCCGCGCTCAACAACCGATTTAGCTCTGGGCTAAGCGATGGGCGAGGATACACCTGCGCGGTGCGTCCGCCATTGCCGGCGCCCGCAGCAGATCTGCCCGTACGTAAACCATGTAGATCAGAAGACGCCCTGTTCACAATTCTATCAGATCCCATTAAGAATACCTACCCTCACTCAGTCCTATACACGTGATTCTCAGCCTTGCGTCCATCGTCCGTTCAGGCGGATGCCGCAACCGCCGCATCTCGGCGGTGCGGTCCGCCGCAGTGCCACAAAAGCCAAAAAGCGCCGATCGCAATCAACACATCCCCTGCGCTGTATGCGATCTGAAAAGGCAAACGGTCCGGCAGCAAAAAGCGGTCAGCCAGCCACTCCAGCCGGGTATCCGCTGCAGCTAGCGCCACGTTCTTCGAAGTCCCCACCCGGCTGCCGAGTTCTACAGCCCCGGCGGGCAAGTCCGGGTAGACTTGCGCCAGCGTCTCGGGGCTGATGGGCATCCAACCGCCATTCAGCGCCATCACCGCCAAGTTGAGCAGCAGCCCGCCGCCAAGCCAGTAAAAAGCGGCATCTTGACGATTGCGCCAGGCAAAGGCCAGCAAGAGCAAAAGAGAACCCGCCAATGCCGCCGCCGAAATCCGCTCACCCAGCGGCTCAAGCGGCAACCTGATATAAAGCGCCGCGACTTGCAGCAGAAAGCCGGCTAACGCCAACCAAGAACCGCTCAGGTGCGGCGGCGAAAACGGCCTCCCAGCAATACCGGCTCGCAAGAGGCCGGCCGCCAGGCCTGCTGCCACCGCGGCCAACAATATCGAGATCAAACGCAGACCTCCGTCGCCGCGCTATCGGTTGTTCAATTCAGCCTAGATGCTTCGCGTCTAGCTGCCGTAGCCGTGAGGTGCGCCTGCACTCAACACGAACAGAGACAACGTTCCCAACGCCACCAAAACGCGGATCACATTAGCCTTCAACATGCTGCGTGTCATCTCTATTTCTCCGGTATGAATCGGCGCGATCTCCGCTCGGCGGGGCGCCTTTTGGATTAAGTCAATGGTTATCCAGCAACCTGCAGCGGCGGCAGGGCTGCCGCCGGACCTATGCCGTTCGCCGGCAGCGCAGACTGAACGTCGCGCACCTAGCTGCCGTAGCCGTGGGGAGCGCCCGCGCTCAATACGAACAGAGACAGCGTTCCCAGCGCTACCAAAACGCGGATCACATTGGCCTTCAACATGCTGCGTGTCATCTCAACACCTCTCCTTTGTACTGCTGGATTCGTCGGTGAAAATTCAGTATGGTTGTATTCTGCTATGCGCCTGGCTTCAGGGATGGCATCAAATCAGTCTCATTCCGGGGAAAAACAAAAATCGGCTCAGATTGAGCCGATTTCCATCGCCGCCGCTTTACGAGGCAGGGTGATATGGATGCAATTTGTCCGCTTTACCTATCAGCATCGCTGTCCAAGCCATCAATTTGGGGGACAGATCGATTTGGCGCGTTGCGTCGCTACCCCAGCCGCCTACTTCATCAATGTCACATAGAGCTCCTCGGTGAGCGCCGAAGGCGGGGCTGCGATCTCCTCTTCGAGGAACTTCTGGCACAAAGCGTATTGCCGCGCCACGCCGGCCCGGTTGCCCGCCGATGCGTAGATGCGCATAGCAAGACGGTGCGCATCCTCCAAACAAGGGTCTTCGGCCAAGAGACGCTGGCAGCAGTCCAATGCCCGCTCCAGTTCGCCCTGCTCGAAATGGAGTTGAGCCAGTTCGGTCGCCGCCTCTACGTACAGGCGGCGCAGTCGCTCGCGTTCCATGCTCGCCCAAGGGGCGTCAACATCCGCCAGATACGGCCCGGAATAAAGGTCGACCGCGCGCTGTAAGGCCGCCCGGCGGAGCGACGCGTCACGCGTACGCTGCGCCTCCTTCAACCATTTGCCGAACGATTCGGCGTCATAGTCATAGTCGACCGACCAGTCAAAGCGGTACAGATCGTCGAAAAACAGGATCACCTCGCGGCTCAATGCGCTGCGCAGCCGGTAGACAGCGTTCTTGAAGCGCGACCTGAGCTGGTTCGGCGTGCAATCCGGCCAGAACAACGCGCCCGCTTGTTCTTTCGTCAAACCATTGGGATGGGCCAGAAAACAGAAGAAAAGGTCGCGAGCGCTCTTCGTCTTCCAATCGCGATTAGTCACGGTTCTGCCGTTGACGACGACTTCGGCACGGCCGAGCGAGCGAATCGTCAACGTCGGTTCACCCAAGTGGACCGCGGGCAACACTGAGCTTGCCTTATGACGCAGGCTGCGGCGCAGCGCCGGCAGCGCGGCGACAAATTCGTCCACCTCTCTCATCAGCCGCTCCAGCAAAGGCTGAGCGCCATTACGGCTGAATGCCGCTAACTCCTGGGCTGCCATGCTGGCTGCAACGACGATAGGATGGCGCAACTCCAGTTCGCTGATGGATTGCAGTGCGTTCAGAAGGCTTGCGTAGGCTTCCTGTTGGCGACCGCCCTCGCGCAGGGCCAGCGCCTGCAATAACTCGGTGCGCGCCGCGTCCGGAAATTGGCCGCCATCCAAGAAACAGGTCAGCGCGTCGTTCAGCGGCTCCAACGCCGCCTCCGGGTTGCCCTGCGCCAGATAATATCGCCCCATCGCCTGACGATACAACCCCCACTCGTAACTCGAATTATGGTCGAGAACGAGGCGGCCCGCGCTATCCAGGCAGCTATAGGCTGCATCCCATCGCCCTGTCGACCAAGCCAGCGCGGCCTGCGCCAACTCCAAATAGAGCAGCAAGAAGCGCTCGTCGATCCGCTGCACGATCTGGTAGGCCTGCCCATACACCTCATGCGCAACCTGCCACATATCCAGATCGACGAACAGATCGCCGAGGCTGGCGAGCGAGAAGGCTTCCATGCGCGCATACCCGCTGCGGCGCGCACAATCCAGCGCATCGACCAGCGCATCCAACGCCTTCTCGTACTGGCCCAACTGGTGATAGTGAACGCCCAGGCTGTTAAGCACGTTGGCCTGCCCTACGAGGTTATGCAGTTGCCGCCACGCCTCGTGCGCCTGGCGAAATAGCGTCAAGGCGTCCTCGTTTTGGCCGCTATTGGCGTA
Organism: Chloroflexota bacterium; assembly: GCA_030058085.1. Taxonomy (GTDB): domain Bacteria; phylum Chloroflexota; class Anaerolineae; order Caldilineales; family Caldilineaceae; genus JASGTU01. Next base: position 23,765 of record JASGTU010000164.1, on the reverse strand, counting down.
GACGATGGCGATATCCATCGCCACCGCCGCCACGTTCTGGGCGTCCTCCGCCTGGCGATACGCGGCCAGCGAGCGCTGCAGCCACTCGATGCCCGGCTCCAGCATCCCCATCATGCTCAGGGCCGACCCCTTGGCGCGAAGCCCCAGCGCTGTCAAGTCCGCCAGCTCGGGCATCTCAACGCCAGTTTGTTCCAGCAGCGCCAGCGCATCTTCCGCGTCGCGCACCGCCTGCGGATAATCGCCCAATAGCCGCCGCGCGATCGAACGATAGATCAGCGCCTCGGCCAGCGGCGCCCGCGCGGCCTCTTCGCGCTCCAGCCGCTCGCAAGCCTGGCTCAACAGACGACGTCCGGTCTCGACCCGCCCCAGACGCACCAAGTTATAGCCTTTGAGTGACAACAACCTCGCCCGGTCCGACAACTGCCCCGGCGATAACTCATCCAGCCACTTCGCCAGAAGCAACATTCTGCCGGCGCGCAACAACGGCAGCCCGGCCTGCTCCACGACACAAGCCGCCAACTGCGGATCATCCAGTCGCCTAGCCGTAGCATAGGCGTGTTCCCATTGCCGCCGCTCCAAATACACCGTGACTAGCCGCCGCAGGATCACGCGCTCTTCGTGCGGGCGTTCTTCCGCCAGCCGCTGCTGCAAGAAGTCCTGGAACAACTGATGATAGCGCAGCCCGTCGCCCCGCTCGCCGATGGACATCGCAAACAGGTTGCTCTGCAAGACGCGGTCGATGACGTCCTGCCAGGTCTGACCCGGCGGGCGCCAGCGTGCATCGAACGCAGCCTCGCACAGCGCCTCATCGATCTCATCCATCAACGACGTACGCAGCAAGAACTCGCGCAGACAGGGCGGCTGTCGATCCAACACCTGCTCAGAAAGGTAAGCGTGAAGCGTGACGCCGGAAGCGCGCACCGGGTGCAGGCGGCTTGCCTTCTGCCACTGCTGCGCCGCCCCTGACAGCAGCAGTCCGGTGATCCAGCCCTCGGTGGCTTCCACCATCTCCCGTGCCGTCTCGGGCGCCAGTTCCACCCCAAAGTTACGCCGCGCCAACGCCTGGAGTTCGTCCGCCCGAAAGGCCAGCGCCTCTAGATCAAGACCGGCTACCTGTCCGCGCGCCACCATCAGCGCCAGGTCGGGCAAATTCAGCAAGGTGCGCGATGCAACCACGAGGTGGCAATGATCGTCTACCTGTTGGGCGAACAGACTTACGAACAGGTTGACATCGGGGTTGTCGCCGGCCAAATGATAGTCGTCGAGGACAAACAGGAAATCGGAGCGGACGTGCGCGTTCAGCTCATTGACCAGCGTCGTCACCACCTGCTCCAACGTCCCGTTGCCGGCTGCCAAGCTCTGCACCGCGGCCTGCGTCTCGTTGCCCGCCTGCGTAAACTGCCTGGCGATAGCTGCTACGAAATGGCCGATAAAACGGTGCGACTCATGGTCAGCCGGCCCCAGCGAATACCAGCACACCGGCATCTCGACCTGGTGAATCAGATCGACCAATGCCAACGTCTTGCCGTATCCTGCCGGCGCAACGACCAGCGCTAGTTTCGCATAGAGCAAATCTGAAAACGCCCGGAGCAATCGGTCACGCGACAGGATGTCCGGACGGAGGCGCGGCGGTTGAATTCGGGTGCGAGTGATGAGTTCAGTCATCAAACCGTCAGTCCTACTCGCTGTCTATGCGGCGGCCCAGCGGACCGGCGCATCCCGCAGGCATTTCTCTACTCAACACGATCGACAAAAAGCGCCGCTTGACGAATTCAACGGGAAACCATCAACAGCCCCGCCATCGAGCGCTGCTGGACGCCTGCCCAGGCAAAACGCACGACCCGCCGGAGAATCTGTTGGCGGGCATCATCTGGCGGGAGAAGGGTTCTTGTACCCAAAATCGCTGGTTCTCAACTGCCAAGCGGCTGATAGAAGATAAGCCGCATATAGACCCTACGCCCAAATTCGCTCATTACATGCAGTCGAAAGCTTGGATTTCCTGTACATCCTGTTATAATCGGAAAGGCGCATTTTGGCAAGCCAAGTCTTTCTCGCGCCTCACAATCGAACAGGTGAACCTGTTTGGCGCGACAAAGTCGATTGGCCGCTCCCAGCATCCTGTAACGGGCGTCAACTCGGGCGCCTTCATCGCCGGCATTGGGCGCTTCGCCAGCAGTATTGCCGCATGTCAGCGTCGACGCGATCCGTCTTGACCTGGATGCCAGGTGCGAAGGTGCGTCCCGAAATCTGCAACCCTGTGCGCTTGCCTGTCAGGGCGCTATCCTCCTCCGCGCACGGGCGGTACCCCCGGCGGCAAAGACGCCGTCTCGGCCTGGCAATCGGCCAAGCAATTGGGACAACACCGGCTCGACGAGGTTCAGCCGGACAACTGGCATCCGCCCGACGCTGGTGGTATAATCGCGTGTTTTAGGAACCGAGCGCGCCATGTCAGTCACACCCTTGACGAGGGCAAACCATGGAACAGCCGCTATTCACCTCATTAGCCGACTACCAAGAATACCCCGCCGACGAGATGACGGCGCGCGCCGCCGAATTCAACGCTGAAATTCGCCGCCGCCGTTCAGTGCGCAGCTTCTCGTCCCGCGCCATACCGCGCACGGTGATCGAGCAGTGCATTGCTGCGGCCGGGGCCGCCCCGAGCGGCGCTAACCAGCAACCTTGGCACTTCGCCGTAGTCAGCGACCCGGCAACCAAGCGCAAAATCCGTCTCGCCGCCGAAGCGGAGGAACGCGAATTCTACACTCGCCGCGCCACAACGGAATGGCTAAAAGCGCTCGCCCCGCTGGGTACGGATGCCAACAAGCCGTTCCTAGAGACAGCGCCCTACCTCATCGCCGTCTTTGCCCAGCCCTTCTCGATAGGGCCTGACGGCGGCAGGGTCAAACACTATTATGTCGCCGAATCCGTCGGCATCGCCGTGGGCATCCTCATCACCGCACTCCATCATGCCGGCCTCGCCACGCTCACCCATACCCCTAGCCCAATGGCTTTCCTGACGCGCATCCTCAACCGCCCGGCGCATGAGCGGCCCTATCTGCTCGTGGTAACGGGCTATCCGGCCGACGACGCCCAGACGCCTGTCGTCGCCAAAAAATCCCTCGAGGAGATCGCATCGTTCATCTGAACGAAACTGGACCGGCCAATCTCGCCTTAGCGCATCGCCGCAGCCCGCCCGGTTGCTGCAACCGCTAGGCCGTTTTTTGCGTATTGCGTACATTGTAGCGCAGTATAGGTCGGGATGGCGGACATCTCCCTCATCTGTGTCAATGTACTCACCAGGCTGGATGAGAGCGGCTGTAACCTGTCTGCATGTCCTTATCTGGCACTCTAGATCAGGCAGTCTAGCCACACGAAAGCGTAGTCGCCGATGCGGAAATGGATCATTATTCTAGCCGGTATCATCATCGTCGCTATCGCCGCCTTCGTCGTCGTCAACTCGCAAGGGGGCTTCTCCGCTATGTTTGGCGGAGAAGAGGCAGGCGCCACCCCTACGCCAGTCCCGGTCGTCCAGACCAGCCCGCAGATCATCGTCGACGCCGTCGTCGCACCGATTCGCTATGCGGACTTGAGCCTGCGCGCCTCCGGCACGGTGGCGGAAGTGCTCGTGCAGGAGGGCGAAACGGTGGAAGCGGGCCAACTCCTCGCCCGTCTCGACAATGACCGCCAGGCCATCGCCATCGCCCAGGCCGAGGCCCAGGTGCGCAGCGCCCAGGCCCGCATCAGTGAACTCAAGGCCGGGGCCAGAAGCGAAGAACTGGCCGCGGCCGAAGCCGCCGTCGATTTGACGCGCGCCAACCTAGCCAAGATAGCCGAAGGCTCGCGGCCGGAGGACATTGTCGCCGCACAGGCCGCCCTCGCCGCGGCCGAGGCCAACCTGGCGGAACTGCTCAAGGGCGCCGACGACGCCCAGCTTATCCAGGCGCTGGCGGATCTGCAGAACGCCGAAGCCATGCTCCGCCAAGCGCAAAGCGCTTATGACTTGGTCAAATGGAACCCCAGCGTGGGAGCCCTTCCCCAAGCGGCGGAACTAGAGCGGGCGACCAACAACTACGAGGCCGCCAGAGCGCGCTATGACTTAGTAGCGGACGGGGCGAAGGACAACGAAATCGCCAACGCCCAGGCCCAAGTCGAACAAGCGCGCGCCAGCCTCGACCGGGCGCTCACCCCAGCCACGGAGAGCGACATCGCCGCAGCCGAGGCGCAGGTGCGCCAAGCCGAAGCCGAGCTAGCGCTGCGCCGCGCCGGCGCCCGGCCCGAAACCATCCAGGCCGCCGAAGCCGATCTCATCCAGGCGCAGACATCGCTGATGCAGCGCCAGCTCGAACTTGAAGATTCCGAGTTGCGCGCCCCCTTCGCCGGAACCATCGCCTCGCTCAGCCTCGAGATCGGCGAACAAGTCGCCGCCGGCGCGCCCGTGGCGCGACTGGCCGACCAATCGGCCTGGCACATCGAAACCGACGACCTCACCGAGATCAACGTCGTCTTTGTCAAAGAAGGCGACCGCGCCCGCATCACCGTCGACGCCCTGCCCGATGTGGAACTGATGGGAACCGTCGTGCGCATCAAGCCCCTGGGCGAAAACAAACAGGGCGACATCACCTACACCGCTACCATCGCGCCCGACGCCCACGAAGAACGCCTGCGCTGGAACATGACGGCCTCTGTGACGATTCTGACCGAGGAGTAAATCGCCGTGTCATGGGTCGCCCCGCGCTGGCTCAAAGTCTTCCGGGACCTCTGGTCCAATAAAACGCGCACCATCCTCGTGCTCCTCTCCATTGCCGTGGGCGTCAGCGCCATCGGCATGGTGATGGGCGCGCAGATCATCGTCGACCGCAACCTGCCTGAAGCCTACACCGCTATCAACCCGGCTAGCGCCACGATCTATACCTTCAATACCTTCGACGACAGGATGGTCGAAGCCGTCGAGGCGCTGTCCCAGGTAGCTGAGGCCGAAGCGCGCCGCAGCGTTAACCTCCGCTTTCGCTCGCCCAACAGCGACGAATGGCGCAATCTCACCGTAACGGCCATTCCCGATTACGAAGACATCACCATCAACAAGCTCAAGCCGGAAGACGGCGCCTACCCGCCGCCCCCGCGTGAGCTGTTGCTTGAGCGCGCCTCATTTGGAGCCTCGCTCGGGCTGGGCGACGTAGGCATCGGCGACACGCTGCTGGTCGAGTCGCCTTCCGGCAAGCAGCGCACCATGCGCATCGCCGGCTCCGTCCACGACATGTCGCAGCTTCCCGCCTTTATGAACGGGGCGGGCTACGGCTATATCGACTTCGAGACGTTGGCCTGGCTGGATGAGCCGCGCGATTACAACCAGTTGGTCTTCGTCGTGTCCGAAAACAAGTCGGACATGGATCACATCAACGATGTCGCCAAGCTGATTGAAAAGCGCATGGAAAGCAGCGGCGTGAATGTGCTCTTTGCACTCGTCTTTACGCCGGGGGAGCACCCCGCGCAAAACTTCCTGGACGCTTTCTCGCTGATCCTGGGCGGCATCGGCGTGCTGGCCCTTGGGCTGAGCGGTTTCCTGATCGTCAACACGCTCTCCGCCATCCTCACGCAGCACGTCCGCCAGATCGGCATCATGAAGGCCATCGGCGCGCGCGCCGGGCAGATCAGCGTCATGTATCTCGTCATGTCGCTGCTGTTCGGCATCCTTGCCCTGATGATCGCCATCCCCCTGGGCAGCCTCGGCGCGGCCGGCCTGGCCTACATCTTCTCCGGCATGCTCAATTTCGACGTCGAAGGCCTGCGCCCGGAGCCGCAAGTAGTCATCGTGCAGAGCGTAATCGCCATCGCCGCGCCGCTGCTCGCCGCCTTTTGGCCGATCCTGCGCGGCGTGCGCGTCACCGTGCGCGAAGCCATCAGCGAAATCGGCCTGGGCAAAGGCCACTTCGGCCACAGCCTGCTCGACCGTATCCTCGTCGGCTTGCGGCGCATCGCACCTATGGGTCGCCCCATGCAGATCTCGATCCGCAACACCTTCCGGCGCAAGGCGCGGCTCTCCCTCACCCTGATCACCTTGTCGCTCGCCAGCGTCATCTTCATCGCCATCTTCAGCATCCGCGCTTCGCTCCAACAGACGATGGACGACGCTCTCTCCTTTTTCGACTACGACGTGCAGGTGGTCTTTAGCCGCGCCTATCGCACCGACCGCATCACCCAACAACTCGATAATGTGTCCGGCGTCGACGCCGTGGAAACCTGGGGCTTCGGCACGGCGCGCCGCATTCGCCCCGATAACAGCGAAAGCGAAGCCATCATCGTCTATGCGCCTGAGCCGGACACCACCATGCTCCACCCCATCATCGTCGAAGGCCGTTGGCTCGACCCGGATGACGCCAATGCCATCGTCCTCAATACCGACGCGCTGCGCGACGAGGCAGACGTAGGCGTGGGCAGCGTCATCACCCTGAACATCAACGGCAAGGAGATGGATTGGGTCGTGGTCGGCATCGTGCGCGGCATCCTCACCGGCGCCAATGCTTTCGCCAACTTCAGCCACTTCGCCTACGTCACCAACGAGGTGGATCGGGCCCAAGTATCGCTCGTCCGCCTCGACGATCGTTCGTCTGCCAGCCAGCTCGCCAAGGGCCAGGAGATCGAACAGGCCTATCGCAATGGCGGCTTTCGCGTCGATCAAATGGGGACCATCGATCAACTGCGCACCACCATCAACACCATATTCGACGTCCTGATCGCCTTTCTGTTGTCTATGGCCTTGCTCCTGGGCGTCGTCGGCGGCCTCGGCCTGATGGGCACCATGAGCATCAACGTCATGGAGCGCACCCGCGAGATCGGCGTCATGCGCGCCATCGGCGCCTCCAACAACTCCGTGCTGCGCATCGTCCTGGTCGAAGGCCTGATCATCGGCCTGATCAGTTGGGCGATCGGGGGATTGATCGCGCTGCCTGCCAGCCGCTTCCTTACTATGACCGTGGGTATGGTCCTTCTCCAGGCCGCGCCCAGCTACATCTTCTCCGTGGGGGGGGCCATCCTCTGGCTGATCATCGTGCTGGCGCTGGCGTTCATGGCAAGCTACCTGCCGGCGCGCCACGCTTCACAGCTTACCGTGCGCGAGGTGCTCAGCTATGAGTGAGATCGCCGCCAACGGGCGGCGCGCCAGCGGCGGCCCGCCCTTGATCCGCCTGGAACGCATCCTCAAGTCCTATCAAACCCCCGCCGGCGAGTTCATCGCCCTGCGCGACGTCGACCTGTCCATCGGCGCCGGCGAATTCGTGGCGGTAGTCGGCAAATCAGGCAGCGGCAAATCCACCCTGATCAACATGATCACGGGCATCGACCGGCCTACCGACGGCGAGATCTACATCGCCGATACCGCCATCCATAAGCTGGCGGAGGGGCCGATGGCCGAATGGCGCGGACGCAACATCGGCGTCATCTTCCAGTTCTTCCAGCTTCTCCCCATGCTCTCCTGCATCGAAAACGTCATGCTGCCCATGGACTTCTGCGACATGTTCAAGCCAAGCGAACGAGAAGCGCGCGCGCTTGACCTCTTGCACCAAGTGGACATGGCAAGCGAGGCGAACAAGCTGCCCAGCGAGATTTCCGGAGGCCAACAGCAGCGCGTCGCCATCGCCAGAGCCATGGCCAACGACCCGCCGCTGATCGTCGCCGACGAGCCGACCGGCAACCTCGATACCCGCTCCGCCGATTCGGTCTTCAAGCTGTTTGAAGACCTCGTTCGACAGGGCAAAACCATCCTCATGGTCACGCACGACGAAGAACTGGCAGAGCGCACCTCGCGACGCATCACGCTGGCGGACGGCGAAATCGTGGGCGACCATGCCGTCCACCCGCAAGGCTTGCCCCAAGAGACTGGCGAGCCGCCCCGCGTCCCTGCGACCCGCATCCCCGCGACGTAAAGCCGCCAGACGAGCCCCTCTCGCATCGGCGCGCACACGACCGTCGCACAGCTCCGCCCCCAAATCCATGACCGGATAGACCGCAGAGGCGGCATCCTTGCCGCCGGACGTAAAATCTTGCGCTATCCCTAACGCTCCTATGATCGGGTCTGACGAGTACGCCGAAAACCCAGAACGCGTATCTGCAGAAAATGTTAGTTGACACTAAAAATAATGTGTGCTAAGATTAACGCCATGATTAGACTTTACGATTCTTCGTTTTTGGCGCATCATCATCTATGCTGAACCTGGTGCAGCCAAACCGACTAAAGAAGCAGCATTGGAACTAGAAAAGCAGACTTGTATATGACACAGCCGCCACTTATCCAACCGCTCATCGCCCTTCTCATCCTCGCCCTCATCGCCGTTCTCCTAGCCCTGGTTTTCTGGCCGGGATCAGGTCTCTTTGCCCGCTGGCGTCGCGCCCGGCGCCTCGACGAGCGCGTGCTCATCGAAGACGCGCTCAAACATCTATACGGGGCGCGGTTGCGCCAGCGCAAGCCGACTCTCCAGAGTTTGGCCGGGGCCGCCAATATCTCCGCCGACCGCGCCGCCCGGCTCGTCGAGCGCCTCACCGAGCTTGAACTCGTCGAACTACACAACGGCGACATCCGCCTCACGTCTGAAGGCGAGACCTACGCGCTCAACGTGCTGCGCGCCCATCGCCTGTGGGAGCGCTACCTGGCCGAAAAGACAGGCTTTGCCGAAAGCGAGTGGCACGAGCGCGCCGACTGGGCCGAGCACACCCTATCCGAGGACGATCTCGCCGCCCTCTCCAGCCAACTCGGCCACCCAATGCACGACCCTCACGGCGATCCCATCCCCACGGCCGAGGGCGATCTGGTCTATCACGGCGGCAAGCCGCTCAACGGCATGGCGCCGGACAAGCCGCTGCAGATCGTCCACTTGGAGGATGAGCCGGAAGCCGTCTACGCCCAGTTGATGGCCGAAAGCCTCTACCCGGGCATGCGCCTGCAAGTGCTTGAAACATCGCCCACGCGCGTGCGCTTCTGGGCGGACGGCAAGGAGCACGTGCTGGCGCCCATCGCCGCCGCCAACGTATCGGTGCGCGCGCTGCCCGCGGCCGAGGCGGTCGACGACACCCCTTCGCGCCATCTGGACAGCCTGCAGCCTGGCGAGTCGGCAAAGGTGGTTCGCCTCTCCTCACGCTGCCGCGGCATAGAACGCCGTCGCCTGCTCGACCTGGGCATCCTGCCCGGCACGAAGATCACAGCCGAACTCATCAGCCCTAGCGGCGATCCCATTGCCTACCGTATTCGCGGCGCGCTGATCGCCTTGCGCAGACAGCAAGCCCGCCTAATTGATATCGAACACCCGACAGGGGAAGCCATATGACCGAACAGAAGAGTATCCGAACCCACGCCGCCTGCGAAACTTGCCCGGTGCACAACGCAGGCAACCTCCTGCGCCTCGGCGTCGACATGAGCGATTGGGACTATGTCGTCGCCCTAGCCGGCAACCCAAACGTGGGCAAGAGCACCGTTTTTAACGCCCTAACCGGCCTGCGCCAGCACACCGGCAACTGGCCCGGCAAGACCGTCACCCGCGCCGAAGGGGGCTTCGAGTACGACAGTCATCGCTACAAGCTCGTCGACCTGCCCGGCACGTATTCCCTGCTTGCCTCCAGCCCCGACGAAGAAGTGGCGCGCGATTTCATCCTCTTCGGCCAGCCCGACGTGACCATCGTCGTGGTCGACGCCACCCAACTGGAGCGCAACCTCAATCTGGCGCTCCAGGTCCTCGAAATCACCGACCGGGTTGTGGTTTGCCTGAACCTGATGGACGAGGCGCGACGGCACGGCCTCGAAGTCGACGACCGTGCCCTGGCGCGGCGGCTGGGCGTGCCCGTTGTCCCCACCGCCGCCCGCTACCGCGAGGGGCTGCCCGAACTGCTCGCCGCAGTTGCAGACGTGGCGACCGGGCGCACCGTGTGCAAGCCGCGGCGGCTGCGCAACGAACCGCCCGCGCTGAAGCACGCCGTGTCCACGCTCGTGCGCCAGATACACGCCTTGTACCCCGGACTGCCCAACGCACGCTGGGTCGCCCTGCGCCTGCTCGACGGAGATGAAAGCATCACCGCAGCCCTGCGCAACGGCGAGCTAGGCGACCTGACCCGCGGCGAGCCGGTCCCAATCGAAACTGCGCATCCCATAGAACTGGAGATGGCCCGATGACCGCTTCAACCGCAGAGACTATGCACCCGTCTACAGACGGCGTACAGCCGGACGACATTCTGTCCACAGCCCAGGCGCTGCGCTGGCAGATCAGCGGCGACTTCCACGAAAAGATCGTCGAGGCCGCCTACGCCGAGGCCGCCGCCATCGCCGACAGCGTCGTCACCCGGCCGGGGGCGTCCCCGCGCCTGGCCCTGGACCGCACCATCGACCGCATCGTCACCAGCCGCCTCTGGGGCTTCCCCCTCATGATCCTGCTCTTTACGCTGGTCTTTTGGATCACGATCGCCGGCGCCAACCTCCCGTCGCGTTGGCTTGCCATGCTCCTAGTCGACTGGGGTCACCCCGCGCTCAAACAGCTAGCGGACGGGATTGGCCTGCCCTGGCAGCTGAGCGGCCTGCTGATCGACGGCATGTACCTGACCACGGCCTGGGTTGTGAGCGTGATGCTGCCGCCCATGGCGATCTTTTTCCCGCTGTTCACGTTGCTGGAAGATGCCGGCTACCTGCCGCGCGTCGCCTTCAACCTGGACAACCTATTCCGCAAATCCGGCGCACACGGCAAGCAGTCGCTGAGCATGATGATGGGCTTCGGCTGCAATGCTGCGGGCGTGGTGGCGACGCGCATCATCGACAGCCCGCGCGAACGACTCATCGCCATGATCACCAACAACTTTGCGCTGTGCAACGGGCGCTGGCCCACGCAGATTCTCATCGCTACGCTCTTCATCGGCGCGCTGGCCCCCGCTCACCTGGCCGGCCTGGTTTCGGCCACGGCTGTTGTCGGCGTGACCATGCTCGGCATTCTGTTGACCTTCCTGGTCTCCGCCGGCCTCTCACGTACGGTGCTCAAGGGCGAAGCCAGCGCCTACAGCCTGGAGTTGCCCCCCTATCGCCCGCCGCGCATCCTGCAGACGATCTACACCTCGATCATCGACCGCACGCTCTACGTGCTGTGGCGCGCCATCGTCTTTGCCCTGCCCGCGGGCGCGGTCATCTGGCTGATCGCCAACATCCACATCGGCGGGCCGAGCATCGCCGAACACCTCATCGGGTTCCTCAACCCCGTCGGCCTGCTCATCGGCCTCAACGGCGTGATCCTGGTCGCCTATATCGTCGCCATCCCGGCCAACGAGATCGTCCTGCCCACCATCTTGATGCTGACCGTCCTGTCTACGGGCATGCACGAGGCCGGCGCAGGCGCAGGCGTTATCTTTGAGTTGGCGAGCCAGAACGCCACCTATTCCATCCTGCAGGCGGGCGGCTGGACGCTGCTGACCGGCATCAACCTGATGCTCTTCAGCCTGATCCACAACCCGTGCAGCACCACGATCTACACCATCTACCGCGAGTCGGGCAGCGCCAAATGGACCGCGGTGGCCGCGCTCCTGCCGGTGGTAATGGGGCTCCTGGTCACGTTTGTCGTGGCGCAGGTGTGGGGGCTTTTCGTCGCCTAGACTTGCGACACGCCGGGCGTCGGCAGATAAAACAGGACGCAGAGCAGACTCAACTCGCTGCTCTGCGTCTTTTTGTTCGTATCGGTTTGGCGCGCGTCGTTCAGCCCGCCAGCAACTCGGACGGCAAGTCGGCTACATCCGGGAAGCTGCTCTGCGTGCCGGGGGCCTGCACGCTGACAGCCGCGATGCGGTTGGCCCGCTCGACGGCGGACGTGAGCGTACGGCCGGCAGCCAGGAAGTAGGCAAGGCTGCCCACGAAGGCGTCGCCCGCGCCGGTGGTGTCGACGGCCCGCACCTGCGGCGCGGGCACATGGGCGATCTGCTCGTGCGTCACCAACAGACTGCCGCGCTCGCCCAGGGTGAGGATGACGTTGCCCGCGCCACGCGCTAGGCATTCGCGCCCAGCCGCGGCCGCCTCGTCGATGGTCGCGACCGGCATGCCGGTCAGCAATTCGGTTTCGCTCTCGTTGGGGCAGAAGATGTCGCTCAGTGTGTAGGCCTCGTCGGGCAGCGAACTGCGCGCCGGCGCCGGGTTGAAGATCGTCATCACGCCCGCCGCGCGTGCGATGCGCAGCGCCGCCAACGCCGTGTCCAGTTGCAGCTCCCACTGGCAAACGACCACCTGGGCCGCCTCCAGCGCGGGGCGAGCCTGCCCCACGTCCGCCGGGCTGAGCAGGTCGTTGGCGCCTAGCGCCACGATGATGGCGTTGTTGCCGCTGCTCTCCTCAACCCAGATCGGCGCCACGCCGGTAAACGAGTCGGCGGCGGTGAAGGCATAGGTTGTATCGATGCCGTACTTGGCAAAGTTCTTGCGCGTATCCTCGCCGAAGATGTCCTGCCCTACCTTGGTTACAATCGCCACGTCTCCACCGAGCTTGGCGGCCATCACGGCCTGATTGGCGCCTTTGCCGCCGAAGCCCATCTGGAAGCGCGTGCCGGGGATCGTCTCGCCCAACTTGGGCAGGCGCGGGGCATAGCTGATAAGGTCAATATTCGAGGCGCCGACAACGCAGATTTTCGGTCGTTGCATAGCTGGTTTGCCGTTCGTGTGGAGCGCCGTAGCGCGGGGATCAGCTTGGACGAACGCCGCCCGCCGGTCGCACATGACCGGCGCAAAATAGGGCTGTTCTTGCTGGGAGTATATCAAACCTGCCGGAGTAGCGCCAAGCATCCTCACCCCCTACGTTCGCCGAAACGCATGGCCGATAGTAGAATCAAACAGGATGTGCGCCGGTCCGCATGTCTTCTCCTTGACCATCTATGCTTCGCCCAGAAACTGCCATGACACAACTTTCCGAAATCGCCCCGCCGCCGAAATCCCCGCATACAGACTCGCCGTTGGATGACGAAGACGCGCTGCTGCAAACATACCTGCGCGGACTTCAAAACAGCTCGTTTCCGCTCATATCCATCGGTCTCTTCTTAGCGGCTGCCGTGGTCCTGTTGTGGGTCACACATGACGCCGCTTTCATTCGACGCCGCGACATGATGGGAATCGCCCTCTGCGCCGTTTCTTTCGCTGCCTGGCGCCTCCGTCTACACTATCCCTATGGCGCATGGGTTATCGCCTTGGGCACGAGTTCTGTCGTCGTGTTAGGCAGCGTTCTTTTTCAATTGCCCGCAGCCCTGACGTTGCTCGCCCTGCCCTGTCTTCTCGTGACCGTCTACCTGGGATTGAAGGCGGGCATCATCTGGGGAGCTATCGTCTCCGGGTTGCTGATAACGCTTTTCGCTTTGCAACCCGCGTACTTTCACCTCGAATCTCTCGACATTACGCTTATCGCTATCTGGTGCGGGATCGCGCTCGTAGGGGCCGCGCTCCGCCCTTTGCGCACGGCCACAGCGGAATCGTGGTATCACTATTCGGCCGTGCGCAGGATGCTTGAAGAAAGTCGAGATCGCCAAGAAGAGCTAAACCAGGCTTACGAAGACCTGCACAGTGCATACAAGGAAATGGGCCGCCTGAACGCCATGCTCTTGGCGACTCAACGCGCCGTAGACGAGGCTCGTCAGGCCAAAGAAACGTTCGTCGCCAACGTGAGCCACGAGTTGCGCACGCCGCTCAACATGATCATCGGCTTCAGCAGCTTGATCGCCAAAGCCCCTCTCACCTACCGCAGAAGACTCCCTCCCGAACTCCTGGCGGACATCTCGGCCATTCAGCGCAACGCCATGCACCTTTCCAAGCTGGTAGACGACGTCCTCGACCTGAGCAAAGCCGACGCCGGCTACATGAAGATCTCGCTGTCTTACGCTTCGATCCCCGCTCTGTCGGTCGAAGCCGCCCAAGCCGTACAAAGCCTGTTTGACTCCAAGCATCTGTGGATCCGGATGGAGATAGCGCCGGACCTGCCCGATGTGCTGTGCGACGCCACGCGCATCCGCCAAGTTATCTTGAACCTTTTGAGCAACGCGGGGCGCGTCCTCGAAAATGGCGGCGTCACCATTCGCGCTTGGGTCGAGAAGAACGAAGCAGTGGTCACCGTCGAAGACACCGGACCGGGGATTTCAGAAGAGGAGAAGCCTTTTCTTTTTGAGCCTTTCCGCCAGTTGGAAATCGCCTACCGCGGCGAGCAGAGCGGCACCGGCCTGGGCTTGGCGATCAGCCGCAAGCTCGTCGAACTGCACGGCGGGCGCATGTGGCTAGAATCGAAACCCAGCGCCGGGGCGTGCTTCGCCTTCAGCCTTCCCATCGAGGCGCCCCCCAAGCAAACAAGCGGCCCCGGTCGCTGGATATCACGCGACTTTGCCCATCGCCGTCGTGCAGACGGCCATCGCCGCGAGCTTCCTGCCATCGACAGGCGCGTGCTCTTTATAGACGCCGAGGGCAGTCTCTATTCGTCGGCGCTCTATCACCTGCGCGATCAGATGGAACTAGCGCTCGCATCGACCATCGGCGAGGCCGTCGCGGATCTGTGCCACACAACCGCGCAAATGGCGGTTCTCAATCAGTCTGACGCAGCACAACTTAGCGACCTGGAGGCGTCGCTTAGGGCTGTCCCCTATTGGCTGCCTGTTGTGGCCTGCTCCGCGCCAAGCACGCCGTCAGCCGCCGCTCACCTGGGCGTTGACGGATATCTGATCAAACCGATTTCGCACGAGGATTTGCTGTCCGCCGTGACGAGCCTGGACCCGCCGGCGGACACGATCCTAATCGTAGATGATGAAGATGAGGCTGTCCAGTTGTTCGCCCGCATGCTAGCCGCCCACGAGCGAAACTACACCATTTTGCGCGCAAGCAGCGGCGCACGCGCACTCGAACTCATGCGCAGCCGCCGCCCGGACCTGGTTCTGCTCGATCTGGTCATGCCTGATATGACCGGATTTGAGGTGCTTGCCGCACGCAAGCAAGAACCGGCTCTGCAGAACATCAGAATCGTGGTCACCTCTGCACAGGACCCGATTGGCGAACCGGTGATCACCAGCCGCCTAACCCTCTCCCGTTCAAGCGGCTTCACGAGTAAAGAGCTGATCGACGTGATCGGCGCCTTGGCGCAAACCGTCACGCCCGTTGCCGCATCTGACGCTCCAGCGCGGCCAAATACGCCTCGCGGCTGACCGGCTTGCACACGAAGTCGTCTGCGCCAAGCATCTCGGCTAGTTCGTTCTGCGCCAAGACCGAACAAACGATGATCGGCGTATTCGCCGTAGCGCGGTTCTCGCGCAATTCGCGCATGAGTTGCCACCCATCAACCCCCGCCATCATGATGTCGAGCGTGATGATCCGGGGCTTCCGCTCCTTTGCCAGCCGCAATGCGCCTGCCGGATCGCTGCACGGAAACAGAGCAAACTGGGTTCCTTCCGTATAACGGGTAAAGAGTTGCAAGACGTCTCTGTTGTCGTCTATCGCCAAGACCGTCTCTGCCTGGACCGCAGGCAGTGTAAGCAGCGCTTCGAGCAGATCGGTCCCCTGCGAGGCGATATCCAGCTTGCCCCCGTTCATTTCCAGCAAAAAGCGCGTCTCATCCAGACTGTCTTGCTGGCTCTTTGCCCAATGCCCTATGCCGGCCTTTGCCCCTTGGATGCGCACATGCACGCGCCCTTCCTTTTGGGCGACCCCAATCCGCACGGCGCCGCCGGCGCAGGAGGGAACGAGATGCGTCAGCAGGCCGATCAGCGTCTGACGCACGAATACGCTCGGCATGGAGGTGAGCCAGTACTCGCTATCCGGCGGCAGTTGCAACGAAACCTTATATCGCGCGAGCAGAGGCTCCAGCAGCTCGGAGACCGCCGACAGCTCTGCGCCAATCTCCGTACATGCCCCTTCGCCGCTTGCCAGAGTAACCTCATACTCATCGCGCAGCGGGTCGTCGGCGCCGTCTGCAGCGCCGCTACGCTCATCGTCCCATTGGGGCCATTCGCCGTGCGCATAGCCGGCTTGGCGCGCCAAGTTCTCCGCCAATACGGAGAGCGCATGCGCCTGCTCCCGTCGCACCTGGCGGATGCTGCACGCCAACTGCTTAGCCAGATCGCCCTGGCTAGCCCGTTGCACGTACCGGTAGTAGAGCAACTCGTAGACATGCCAGGCGGGTGAATTCGCCGCCTCGTTGATCGGGGGCGTCAAAGCCTCAATCGCGGCCGTCAAGAATTCGGCTAGCGACGCCTGCGGTCTGTCCGACTTGGCGATCAACTCATGCAGAGGGCTGTGTCGCAGCAACTCGGGTTCGTAGAGATGGTTTAGTGCGTAACGCAGCTCGCGTACAAAAAGCTCATAGGGGTCCATATTTCGTCCTCCGGTCCTGTTCTTGTCCCCTTCCTGGCCTTTATGGCATTGAGAGACCCGGACCGGAACTCTATAATAGTCCACAGCACCCCTGTTCTTCAACTACTCACTTGCCAGAAAACCGGAGGATATGGTTATGGAAGAACACAAACGTTTCGGCCGTCGCGTCTTCTTGAAGAGCGCAGCCATCGCCGGCGTGGGCCTCGGCCTAGCAGCCTGCGCGCCGTCAGCCGCGCCGTCAGGCGGCGAGGCAGGCGCTCCATCTGCAGAGGACGAGCGAGAGATCACCCTAATGGCCTGGGATGAGGAAGGTTTCGATTCCTTCAACGCGGAATTCACCGCCGAAACCGGCATCAAGGTTAACCAGGCGGTCTTCCCCCAGGGCGTTTGGTCTGACGTAATGAACAAGTTCGCGCTCTGGAGCCAGACCGGCTATTCGGGCTATGACCTGACTATCGCCGATGACCTCATCGCCGGCATGATGGCGTCCAATGGTTTCGCAGCCGAACTAGGCGACTATGAATTTTGGACCGACCATGAGGAAGATACGGTCGAAGGGATCCATACGCTCAATTCGGTGCTCAACGGCGTCTACCGCATCTTCTTCTTGCTGGACCTCGAGCCTTTCTTCCACTACACGGAGTTGGTGCCGGAAGCGCCCAAGACGTGGGACGAACTGATCACGTTTGGCAAGGACGCCACCAATGCCGATGAGGATGTGTGGGGATGGCGCCCGACGAATGGCGTAGGCCATGAGTTCAACACAGTGCTGCTCATGCTTAACCAGGCCGGCGCGGACCTCGACACGCTCGACGATACCGCAACGCTGGAAGCCTTCCAATTCATGCAGGACTGGGTCTTCACCCACGAGATCACACCCAAGTCGACGACCAGTGAAGGCAATGACCAGATCGCAAACCTGAGCGCTTTGGGCAAAGCCGGCATGTGGTGGAACTACACCGGCGGCTACCGCAACGCACTCGAACACGAGCAAAGCGTGCTCACCATGGAGAACGCGCCTGCCGCACGTTGGCCGATGGGTCCAGCCAGCGACATTGGGCTGATTCACGGCTGGGGCTGGATGCTGCCGAAAGTTGGCGAGAAAAAGGACCTGGCTATCGAGTATCTTAACTGGTTCTCCCGGCCCGAAGTCCTCAAGAAATTCATCGTCAACGTACACCGAGATGCGCCCCCGCGCTATTCGTTGATCAACGACCCGGACGTGATCGAGGCCGTGCCCACCCTGGCGCTGCCCGTCGGCTGGGAAACAATCCTGGCGGGCGCCAAGTTCCGCGAGCCCATCGTTAACAAGAAACCGGTGAATGAACTCTGGAGCATGTTCCAGAACATCGGTCGCTTCATCTTCTCCGCCGAAAAGACTCCCGAAGAGACCCAGCAGTGGGCCGTCACGGAGTATCAGCGCATTATGGCGGATGCCGGCTAACCTACCCATCCCTGGGCGCTAACACAGCGCCCTCAGCCTCTTGCCCCGTCTGGCGAAGCGGATAGATTAACTTCGCCAGACGGGAGCCGCGCAGGACAAAGCAATTATGGCACAGGCCGAATCTGCACTATCCCCGACTCGCTCGCGGACGCGCCACGAAGCCGGTTTCTTCGCCAAATACTGGATGGCCTATCTGTTGGTGCTGCCGGCGATCATCGTGCGCTTTGCCTATACGATCATACCTCTCTTCCGCACTCTCTGGCTCAGCCTGACGAACATGTCCATCACCAACCCCGGTGAGTTCGTCGGTTTGAGAAACTACGCGATGTTGTTCCAGGACGAGTTGTTCATCAACTCGCTTGGCTGGACCTTCGTCTATACTGTCTCGGCCACGTTAATCGAGACCGCCCTCGGCCTCGCCTTCGCCGTTTTGCTGAATCAGAAGTTGCGCGGTCAATCTACGGCCATCTTCATCGTGATGCTGCCCTGGGTCATCGCGCCGATGCTCGCCAGCAACGTGTGGAAGCTTTTACTCTACGACAGCACCGGCATTTTTAATCAGACGCTCACTATGGTGGGGCTTGATCGCATACCCTGGCTGAGCGATCCGTTTTGGGCGAGGGTATCGGTGACTCTCGTCTCGGTTTGGAAGAACGTGGCCTGGGTTTCCTTGATCTTCCTAGCCGGCCTGCGCTCCCTGCCTAAGGAAGTGCTCGAGGCAGCCGAGGTGGACGGGGCCGGTCCCTTCACCCGCTTCTTCAGGGTGTCTTTGCCGCTGCTCCAATCCACCACTTTGCTCATCCTGTTGCTAAGAGGCATGGGCGAAATCCAGACTTTCGAGCAGATTTACGGCTTGACAATGGGCGGCCCGGGCACGTCCACCCGCACCCTGGCGCTGCTCGCCTACGAACGGTTTTTCACGGAATTCAGGTATGGCTACGGCTCAGCCGTGAATATGTGGCTGTTCCTGTTTGCAGCGCTCGTCGGCTTCTATTATTCGTGGAAACTCTACCAGGCAGCAAGGTAACTCAGATGCGCAAGCGAAACCACAGAAGTCCCATCACTTCGGTCATCCTCTATTCACTGCTGGCGCTCACGCTGGTCTTTGTCTTCTTTCCGCTTTTTTGGATGCTCGTGACGTCGCTCAAGACGCCGATAGAGGCGAATGAACTGCCGCCGACACTGATCCCGCGCACGCCAACGCTCGACGCTTTTAAGTTCCTGCTCGAGAGATGGCACTACCCTGAGGTGTTGCTAAACACCTTTGTCATCGCCACCTTCTCTGCGCTGGGCGCCACCATCCTCAGCGGCATGGCCGCCTACGGCATCAACCGGCTGCAATTCCCCGGCAGAAGCGCCTTCTACGGCTTCATGGTCGCAACCCTGGCGCTGCCCGGCATGGTGACGATCGGTCCCATCTTCATGACCTACAAAGACATTGGCCTCCTCGATACCCGGCTCGGTCTGACGCTTGTCTTCCTGTCGGGCGGCCTGCCCCTGGCGATGCTGGTCGTCTTCTCGGCCCTCAACTCGATCCCGCGGGATATCGACGATGCCGCTGCTATCGACGGATGCTCCTGGTTCGACACCCTGTTCCGCGTCATGTTGCCTATCGCCATGCCCAGTTTTGTCGTCAGTTTCCTCCTGCTGTTTATTCACGCATGGAACGAGTTTCTCTTTGCCTACATTCTCAGCGTCACCCCCGAGAAACGAGTGCTGACGGTCCGCCTCTTCGAAATGCCAAATCGCGGAGACGTCTATCTGCCGCAATACGACCTGATCGCCGCCGGCGGCGTCCTCGTGCTGCTGCCCATCATCCCCATTCTCATCCTCGGCCAGAAACGGCTCGTGGAAGGCATCCTTGCCGGCGCAACCCAGGGAACCTAATCCAGACCAAGCAGCAAACAATCAAGCAGGGACAACGATGAACACCGACAAGAAGTTATCCGTCGCCGTAGTGGGCATGGGGTTCGGAGCTGAATTCGTCCCCATCTACCTCGAGCACCCCAACGTCGAGCAGGTGGCGATCTGCGACCTGAGCGAAGAACGGCTCCAGCGCGTCGGCGAGCGCTTCGGCATCGAGCGGCGCATCCGCGATGTCCGCGAGATCATCGACTCGGACGAGTTCGACGCCGTACACCTTGTCTCCGGCATCCCCGACCATGCCTGGCAAACAGTCGCTATGCTGCAGTCCGGCAAGCACTGCGCCTGCACGGTCCCCATGGCGACCAGCCTCGAAGACCTGCGCGCCATCGTGCACGCACAACAAGCTTCCGGCAAGGTCTACATGATGATGGAAACTGCCGTCTACACGCGCCAGTTTCTCTATGCCCAAGCGCTAAAGGAGCAAGGCGCATTCGGCCGCATCCAATTCCTGCGCGGCGCCCATTACCAGGACATGGAGCGCTGGCCTGCGTACTGGGCCGGCCTGCCGCCCCTGTGGTATGCCACCCACGCCATCAGCCCGCTGCTCGCCCTCGCCAATACGCGTGCGACCGCGGTCCACTGCTTCGGCTCAGGCGTCATGCGCGAGGAGTTGCACCGGCAATACGGCAACCCCTACCCCGTCGAAACAGCCATCTTCCGCACCGAAGCCCCCGAACTCTCGCTCGAAGTCACGCGCTCGCTCTTCCACTGCGCGCGCCCCTACATGGAGAGCTTCGTCGTCTACGGCGAAAACGCCTGTTACGAATGGCAAATGGAAGACGAGCCGCCCATGCTCTTCACGATGAGCCCAATCGTTCCCGATCAACTCCGCGACGTGACCGTCGAACTGCCGGAGCCGCCGGACCGGGCCGATCTGCTGCCTCCGTCCATCGGCAAGTACACGCAGCGCTTCGTCTACAGCAACGAAGACAAGCACCTCTCCTTCGAGCAGGGCGGCGGGCATCACGGCTCCCACCCGCATCTGGTGCACGAATTCGTGAGCAGCATCGTCGAAGAACGTAAACCGGCCATCGACGCCGTGACCGCCGCCAACTGGACCGCGCCGGGTCTCTGCGCACACATGTCCGCCATGCGCGACGGCGCGCTGATCGAGATCCCGCGTTTCGACATCTAGACCCGTGTATCGGGGGCAAAATACCTTAGGGGGCGCCGCAGAGGGTCCGCCCAGCGCCGCAGGTTAGCTTACCGCGTAGCCTGCGCGCCGGAGGACCCTCTGCGCGCGTGCGAGGTCCCCGGCGCGCACCAGAATGTAGTCGGTGCAATAGGCGGACAGGGCGAACAGGCTGATGCCCGCCTCGGCCAAAGGCGCAGCTAAGCCGGCGAGGATGCCGGTTAGCGCAAAATCGAGGACGCCTTCCACCTGCAGACAAGCCCACGGCCCCACAGACGGAACTGACGCCGGCACGTTCTCCGCCGCGCAGACGATCGACAGTTCCTCCGGCGTGCGCATCAACGCGTAGAACCGGCTCGTAAACGCCCATTCCGGCGGCGCGGCGTCCGGCGGCAGCGAGCAGATCGCCAGCCGTTCCGGCAGGGTGCGCAGCGCAAGCGGTTGCATTCGTGCGCCTCTTTCCGCCTTTCTCGTCAACCTATGGTGAATCGCTCAGAACGTCGGGATGGGCGCGTCCAGGCATTGGCGCAGTTCGTCCGGCGAGATGTTGCCGCCGCTGAGGATCAGCGCGATCTTCTTGCCGCGCACATCTTCGCGCAGACGCAGGGCCGCGGCAAGCGGCGCCGCCCCCGCCGGTTCAGCCAATGTCTTGGCCTTCTCCAGCAAGAGGCGGACGGCAACGCGCATCTCGTCGTCGCCCACCAGCGTGAAATCGTCCAGATATTGCCAAAGGATGCGCTGCGGCAGCATAAACGGCTCGCCGGTGGCGAGGCCGCCAGCAAAGGTGTCGATCGGCGCGCTGCGAAAGGCGCGCGTCTGCCATGTGAGGAACGCGGCGGGCGCGCCCGCCGCGCCGACGCCGATCACCGTGATCAGGGGGTTGACGCTCTTGGCGACCAGGCTAGCCCCCGCCGCGCCGCTGCCCCCGCCGATCGGCACGATGATCACGTCCACATCCGGCTGCGCCTCTAGAATTTCCAGCGTGTGCGTCCCAACGCCGGCGACCAGCAGCGGCTCATCGCCGGACGAAATGAAGCGCAGCCCCTCCTCCTCTTCCAGTTCGGCGCAGTAGCGCTTGCTGGCCTCGAAGTCGGCGCCGTGCAGAACCACCTCCGCGCCGTAACTGCGCATGGCTTCAACCTTGACCGGGTTCGCCCCTTCGGGCACCACGATCACAGCGCGCACGCCGAACAGCCGCGCCGCATAGGCGATGGATTGACCGTGGTTGCCGGTTGAAGCAGTCACCACCCCACGGGCGCGCTCCGCCGCGGGCAGACGCGCCATGAAATTGATGCCGCCGCGCACCTTAAAGGCGCCGATAGGCTGGTAGTTCTCGTGTTTGATGTAGACTTCGGCGTCGAGCAGGGCGTCCAACACGGGGTAGCGGTGCAGGGGCGTGGGCGGCAGATACCGGCGCACCACGACTTGGGCAGCCATCACGTCGCGCAAGGTCGGCAGCGGCGCAGCAACGGTATTGCGTTCGGTCATGGCTTGCCCTATTCGTCGTGTTGTGCGGCGGACTAATGCTGCTCGCCGCTGTCTTGGTTGAAGTAACGGTCCAGGCGTCGTTCACGCAACGTACGGCCGATGATGCCCGTCAGCGACCACACAATCACGCCGCTGACCAGGCCGGTGCTGCCGCCCAAAATCAGCCCTTCCTGCCCGCCAAGATAGGCTCCGCTGATCACGCCCGAAACCATGCCCGTCAGCGCCATAAAAAGCAGCAACTCCATTTCGTACCTCCCTGCCTGTGTGGACATCTTCCGGCCGGCAATACGGCGCGGCGACCCCAGACAACCCTGGCATTCGTAGCATTCGTAGTGGAACCCGGACGCCGGCGTGCGGCCTTTGCGGAAATAACGGCCTTGCGTTGTACCCCTCCGGTGATACGAATGATGCAAATCTCCGTCGGAGCGAGGCCGAGACTTGTCGCAGCGTACTCGGGCTTACAGTTACTATGTATACGAATGGATGGTACGGTTAAGTTGCGGCCTGTTCCGGTCTTGATTCGGACCAAAAGCCTACGAACTGCGTGGGCGCCGATCTACGCAAGGCGCGCCCAAGGCAGCCCCCCTACTGCGCCGCGCGCCGCATAGCGCGCCAACTCATAAACATAGCGCCGATGGCCGTGAAGAAGGCGATGGAAATCTTGGTGGCGTCGACGATCGGCTCTACGCGCACACCCTGGGGACCGACGATGATCGCCGCCACGGGACGCCCCAGCGAACCGCCGCCGCCCCCTCCTCCGCCGCCGGCGGCCTCGTCGCCTTCCTCCGTCGGCCCGCCGCCTGCGCCGAACCCTACCCCCATGCCGACCATGACTTCGGAGGCGGTAATGATCGTGTAATCGCCGTGCTCAGCCGGCTTGCCGAAGATGGCGTCGGGTTGCGCCACGTCGAACAACTTGCCGATCACCGCGGCGGCCTGCTCCGTAGAGTGCACCGCCGCCCCGGAAATGCTCTCCACGCTGATAGGCGCGGCCTTCTCATCGACCAGTTCCTTGTCTTCGCTCATTTCACCTCTCCTTCGAACTACTTCGCTTAGCAAATAACGCCAACAGGATCAACCCAAACAGCCACACCCCCAACACAGCCAGCAACCCAAGCCGCACTGCCCACAGAACGTCGATCACCGGCAGGCGTTCCGTCGCCCCATCCCGCTCTACGATCACCGCGGCGGGATGGTTCCAGACGAACCCGCCGCCGGGCCAGTGGACGCGCAAGGCATGCGCCTGCGGCGTCACCCGCAGCGGGCCGGCTTCCACCGGATCCGCGCTGCGCACAGACCACTCAACCCACTGTGATGGCATGATCCTCCTCCCTCCTCTCTCGCTTCTGGGGCCGCTTAACAAATATCATGGAAAAACTAATGGCTATCGGCAACAAGATAAGCGCCATCAACGCCGGCGAATAACTGCCCGCCAGATCGTA
>JASGTU010000163.1 GCA_030058085.1 Chloroflexota bacterium | reverse complement strand
ACGCGGTGAAGCCAACCATTGACGCGGGCGGGCAGTTGTTCCTGATCAGCACGTCGGACAAGAGGCAGCCAATGAGCACGTTCAAGAGCCTGTACCGGGCGGCGGTGGCGGGGATTGGGGAGTACCGCCACATCTTCTTGCCGTGGAGCGCCCGGCCGGGCCGCGATGAGGCGTGGCACACGCGGACGAAGGCGGAGATGTACGCGCAGCGGGGGACGGACGACGATTTCTTCGCCGAGTACCCGGCCACGCCGGAAGAGGCGCTGGCGCCGGAGAGCCTAGACCGGCGCATCCCGTACGCATGGATTGAGCCGGTCTTTCGCGTGGTCTCGGCAAACGCCCAGGCTGCGCATGGGGCCGCCTGGCCCTATCTGCCGGGCGTTCCGGGCCTGTCGGTGTATGGCATGCCCCAGCGGGGACGGTCGTATGTGATCGGCGCGGATCCGGCTGAGGGGAACCCGAACTCGGATGACTCGGCGGCGACGGTGCTGGACGTGGTGAGCGGAGAAGAGGTGGCGTCACTGCGGGGAAAGATTGAGCCGACGGTGTTCGCGGAGTACCTGGACGCGCTGGCGGATTTCTACACACGTATTCCGCTGTGGGCGGACGAGGACGAGCGATGCAGCCCAGTATTGGGTCTTGGCCCTAACGGGGTATGGGGTCCGGGCGCGGCTTGGGCCCCAACCACAAAGTCGGAGCAGGGGAGTTCGGTTGGGGCCCGCCCTACGGTCGGGATCATGGTGGAGCGGAACAACCACGGGTACACGGTGATCGCGGCGCTGCAGCGGTCGGGCAAGCATCGGGTGCTGGACGGACACGATGACCGGCAGAGGTGGCTGAGCAATCTCAAAGGGAAGGTGATCCTGTACACGCAGACGGCGGACGCCATCCGCGACCGGTACTGCACGATTCACACGCCGGAGACGGCGGCGCAGTTGGCGAGCATTGAGGCGAGCACGCTGCGGGCGCCGTCGGCGCTGCACGATGACCTGGCGGACAGCTTTGCGCTGGCGGTGGCGGGGACGCTGGATCCGCGTTTGCACGCCGTGCCCAGCGTGGCGGCGGTGCCGGTGGATGCGCTAGAGGGGGTGGATAAGGATAGGTGGTGATTCACCGCAAAGGCAACCACGGATAAACGCAGATGCACACGGATAGAAAAGCAAGCTAGGGCCGCCGAAAAGAAGAACAGAATGGGGCGAGGATGAGCCGTACGGTGATCTGGGACGTGTGGCAGGCCGTGTCCGATAAACGCACGTGCGCGCGCTGCGGAGCGCTGCACGGCAAGCTGTTCCGGCGTGGGGAGGGCCCCGTGCCTCCCCTGCATGACCACTGCCGCTGCAAACGTATCCTGTCGCATATCGAGATCATCGAGGACAGCCCTCCCCCGGTCTTGCCGATCCTGCCCGTCATCCGCGAAGAATGGAAAGAGGAAGACGACGAATGACGCCTGTCCAACGACTCACCGCTTGGCTCTCTCGCATCAGTAACCTGGCGTCAGTCACCGCCATCCCCGTCGGGCGGGAGAACGACGGGCTGGTGCTGCGGCCGGCGGGGACGCCCATCGACAAGTCGTGGGGGGACCTGTACCAAGAACTGACGGATGCGCGCGAGGCGTGGCGACAGAATCCGCTGGCACGGCGCATGGTGGGGCTGATCACGAGCTATACGGTGGGGCACGGGATCACGCTGCCAGATCACCCTGCAGCGCTTCAGGTCGTGGCAAGAGGATGTGACGCACGGCGTACATGGCGCTCCGCGTTCAAGGGGCGCTGCGCTGCACGCGACAGCCGTAGGCATGCAGCCAACGCGAATGCGATGGCAGGCGACATGGCGGCGATGTAGATGGGCTTCCGTGCGGCAGCAGCCTTCAGTGTAGTCATGTTGGAACGGGCTGTCAAACCTGGACCCGGGATGTCCCGCTTCAGACGTCGCAGAGGGGCGCCGCCGTGATTGAAGGTTCCAGCCCGCCGGCGGAGAACCTCTGTCCCCGCCTATACACGGCGGTTGCAATCCCGGCACGTCGGATTGTATACGGCGTAAGTCCACCGCTATCGCCCCACCGCGACCGCTCCGCGTTTGCTCAACCGCAAGGACCGATCGCATGCTTCCGGCACAATCTACGCGCTACTTGCGAAGGTTGCGCCCGATAGAATACTCCAACAGTGCCCGCTGCACGATTCGTTTTACCTTGTCCGGGTCGAAGCCGGCGCGGCGGGCCTGCTCCCGCCAGTCGGCCTTCGGCGGCGGGTTGTTCGGCGGAAGATCAGCCCCGCGGCGCATCAGGTCGGACGCAATCTTGAACGCCGACGCAATGTCCCGCTCCGACCAGTTCGCCGGCGCGTAGGTGATGTGCGTGATGAACGTCTTGCCGTCCTCCGTCGTCGTCTCCTCGCTCACCTTGCGGAAGAGCAGCGCCTGCATCATGCGCCGCGCCCGCTCCAGCAGCGCCTCGCCCGCCGTCCACTCGGCCTCGCGCAACGCCGCCCGCCGCCCGGCCCACACCCGCTCTTCCTCCGCCAACTGCTTCTCCGCCAGGTGGATGTCGAAATTGGCCGCCCGCTCCGCCCAGGTCAGCGCGTTGGGGATGAGCCGGCCATAGGTATCGCGGGCGTAGGCCCAGTTTTTCCAGGCGGCGGGCGCGTATTTGATGCCCTTTGCTTGGGCCGGATCCAGGC
>JASGTU010000162.1 GCA_030058085.1 Chloroflexota bacterium | reverse complement strand
CGATCATCAACGAGCGGACGCGCAGCCTCAACTTCACCAACGAAGGCGGCGTGGACAACACGATCCGCCTGCTCAAGAACATCGCCGGGCTGTGGACGCTGCAGGAGAGCCGTCGCCAATGGCGGCGCGAGGGTCAGGACTTCAGTTGGGACGACCTCACCAGCCAGGCGGAGCAGGCCGAGCCGTTCCGTTCGCTCATCGACCCCGACGCGGCCGACTTCCTCAACCCAAGCAACATGGTCGACGCCATCCGCGACTACTGCCGCAGGACGGACCAGCCCGTGCCGGAGACGGTCGGGCAAGTGGTGCGCTGCTGCCTGGAGAGCCTGGCCCTGCGCTATCGCTGGGTGCTCAACGCGCTGGAGGAGATCGCGGGGACGCAGATCGAGACGATGCGCATCGTGGGCGGGGGCAGCCAGAACCGCCTGCTCAGTCAACTGGCCGCGGACGCCTGCCGTCGCCCGGTCGTCACCGGCCCCGTCGAAGCGACGGCGCTGGGCAACGTCATGCTGCAAGCCATCGCCGCGGGCCGCCTCTCCAGCATAGCGGAAGGGCGCGAAGCCATCGCCGCCTCCATCGAACAGGAGACCTTCGAGCCAGGCCCCGCCGCCGGCTGGGACGACGCCTTCGGGCGCTACGTGGCGCTGCTGGCGAGGGAGTAGAAAGATCGAAGCCACGAATTGAACGAATTACACGAATTGCGCAAAAGCCTCTTTCGATTCGTTCAATTCGTGTAATTCGTGGCAAAAACTCACCCCGCTTACTTCACCGCATAGCCGGCGATGTGCGGGCCGAAGGGGCCGGCGGACACGTGGAAGCGCTCGATCTCGACAGCGCCAAAACCGGCGCTGGAGATGGCCTCCCACGTCCGGCGGTCAGGGCGACAGCCGTCCGCCACAAGGCGCCAAGCCGGCGCCATTACACTCTGGAGACGAAGCAGCGTCGTACCTTCCGCCGCGGCCACGTGTTCGATAAAGACAAAACGTCCGCCCGGCTTGAGCACGCGCCACACCTCGCGCAGGGCGCGGGCCTGGTCGTCCACTGAACAAAACACCAGCGTGCTGACCACGTGATCCACGCTCTCGCCGGCAAAGGGAAGCGCCTCGACCGTGCCGCCATGCAGTTCGATCGTCCGCCCCAGCCGCCGCGCCTCCTTTTCGAGGAAGCCGTTCATGTGGCCGTTCGGCTCGACGCCGATCCAGCGCACGTCCGGCGGGTAGTAGGCTAGGTTCGGCCCCGTGCCCGGCCCGACCTCGACCACGGTCCCGTGCAGGCCGCCCAAGAGGGCGCGCTTGCGCTCGGCGATCATGGCGTCGTGGCCCGCGGCGATGATCGTCATGGTCCAGGCATAGAACAGCTTCCACGGCCCGCGTTTCGCCCGCAGCGGTTTACTCTCCGTCGATCCAGTGTCCACCCGGCCAATCTCCCTTACGCCGGCCATGCCGCGCCCAACTACGCCCCGTTACAGTGCGATTCGCCCTCTCCACGCTTGGGCAAGCGCTCGTTCCCGTCGATAATGAACGAAACGGAAGAAGCTGCAACCCGCCGCAACCCGCCCAAGGAGGCTTTATCGTGAGCCAAGCCGAACCGATCGTCCTCGAGACCGAACGTCTCTACGTCCGCCCGTGGCGAGAAAGCGACGTCGACCCCATGCGCGCCCTCTTCACCGATCCGGAGGCGGTGCGCTATCTGTTGGACGGCAAGCCCTGGTCCGAGGAGCAGATCGCAGAGTTGGTGCGCTTCAACATAGATCAGCGCAGCGGCTGGGAGCCCGGCCTCTTCAACTGCCCGCTGGTGCTGCGCGACGGCGATGTCGTCGTCGGACGCGTCGGCATCAACCCGCTGTGGGATGAACACGGCAATATCGACTACGGCGAGCCTGAGCTCGAATGGGACCTGATCCGGTCGTACTGGGGGAGAGGATTGGCGACGGAAGCCGGCCGCGCTCTGCTCGACTACGGCTTCAACGTCGCCGGCTTCGACCGCCTGATCGCGTTCGCCATGCCGGAGAACAAGGCGTCCCTGCGCGTGATGGAGAAGATCGGCATGCACTACTGGAAGACCGCCCCCTTCCGCAACAAGATCTTCACGTTCTACCGGCTGGAACGGCCCGCAGGCTGACGCAAGTTCGCGTCGTAGCCGGCGACATCTCTGCCGCCGGACGCTTTCCCTGTGAAGTCTCGCTTTTGTATTTTTGGCGGCGCGCAGGCGCAATCCCAAGGGCTATCCCAGGATCGTCATGCCGGAGGGCGGCAGTTCTACCTGCACCACAGCGCGGCCGTATAGATGTCGCACCACGACGGATTGGCCGGCGGGCGGGTTGCGCAGCTCGTCGTCGCTCCAGTCGCTGCGATAGAGCACGCGCATCTCCGACCCGTCGGGGTGCAGGTTGGCGTCCACGGTGATTTCTGCGCGCCGGCCTTGCGTGATGTTGGTATTGAGCGCCATCAGCAGTTCCGTGTCGAAGAGCACCTGGCTCCACGCCGCGATTTCGCCCGGCCCGTAAATGCCAAACGATTGCTCGCCAAAGGCGGTCTCGCGCGGGTAAAAATGGCCGCGGCGCAGGGTGCGCCCGATCTGATCGGGGCGGTTGCGCAGGCGGGCTATGGCCGCGATGCGCAGATAGGTCGGGTGATCCGGGTTGAAGAAGTGGCAACCCTCCGCACCGAATGCGCCGAAGTCGCCGCCGAACATGGCCTCGCGCACGTAGCGATCCTCTGCGTAACGCCGCGGCTCCGCGTCATAGTCATGGTACGCTTCAGAGCCGTCAAACGCCTGTTCGGTGCCGTAGTAAATGGCGGGGATGCCCGGCAGGGTGAGCTGGACGCCGGCGGCGTGCGCCGTCTGCCACGCCAGGTTGGGCGCGCGCGTCTCGGCGGCAAAGCGCGCCTTATAAGCGCGTGAGGACATGTCGTGGTCGTCGAGGATGGCGATGAAATAGCGGCCCAGTTGGCGGTAGGTTGAACCCAACGCCGGCTGCGTAAAGAGGGCGAAGAAATCATTGGGGTGGCGAATCCCCTTCACTAGGTCGGCCAAACGGTTGGGGTACTCCGCCAAGCCCAACGCCGCGTCGAGGTTACGCTCCAGCAGGGCCGCCGAGCTGGGCGCGACGCCGTCCTGGCTGATGTCGCCGGCTAGAAGGAAGTTGTCCTTGCCGATAGCTTGGGCATACTCGTGGAGGGCAATACAGAAGCGCCGCGCTTGCGTGATCGGCACATGCTTGACCGCGTCGACGCGGAACCCGTCGCAATCGGTCACCGCGATCCAGTACTGGTAGACTTGGATCAGCGCGCGCAGCACATCCTCGCGGTGCAGATTGAGTTCTTTCAGGTCATAGAAATCGCCGCAGCAGTAATCCGCATCCGGGTTGAGCGAATCTTCCTGATAGCCCGCCGCCCACTGGCTGAGTTGCCCGACGCGCGTGTACCACTCCGGGTTCTGAAATTCGACGGGCCAGACGCCGTCTTCGGGCGTACGCGGGACGGGCACGCTCTGCCCTGTAGCCGAACGCCAGCCGTGGATGGCGTAGCGCGGTGCGGCGCGATAGGGCATCGAATCGCGCGGCGAGCCGGTTTCATCATGCACATAGAAGAAGTTGTTGCCGCTGTGGTTGAAGATCACGTCGAGGATGACGTACATGCCGCGACTGTGGGCCGCATCCACCAGGTCGCGCAGGTCTTGGCGCGTGCCGAAGCGGGGGTCGATTTCCAGGAAGTTCTGAATGCCGTAACCGTGATAGGTTTCCAGGTCGGCGCGCTGTTTCCAGGGCGGGTTGAGCCAAAGCGTCGTCACGCCCAATCCCTGCAAATAGTCGAGCTTGCTCTGAATGCCGCGGATCGTCCCGCCCACAAAGCGCGTGCCGGCGCGCATCCACGCCGCCTTGTCTTCGGCATGATACTGGCCCGATTTCGTCGGGTCATAGAGCGGGCGTTGGTCCTCTCCCTCATCGCTGAAGCGATCCGGCAGCAACTGATAGAAGATCTGATCGCGCCAATCAACCGGACTCGGATGCACCGGCCCGCGCGGTGTAAGGTCAACTTCGGCCAATGTGCGAGGCGCAGACTGCTCGATCCGTGTCGGCATGGAAAATCCTTCTCCCCTCTAGCGGCTTAGGGATAGATCATATAGGCTGCGGCCTGGTACGCGCCGCAAACCGCCCGAAAACGGTCCTGTCTATTATACACAGTGAACAGCCAAAGCGTGCATTTAGCCGTGCGGTCTGCCTGCGCGTTGATGTATGGCGAGAAAACTACGTGCGGACACGGCGCGCCGTATCCGCACGTAGTTATCATCAGGTGTGTATGCCGCCCAACCCATGCACCGGTCGCGCTAGCGCGCCAACTCCGCCGCCTGCGCGATCCACTCTGCGAAATCGACCTTTTGCCAACCGGCCGGCTGCACGATCTGCTCCAGTTCCTCCGGCGTAAGCTGCGCCAGGGCTGCAAAGGTCGTGATGCCTGCGGCCTGCAACGTCTCGGCGAACTTGGGGCCAATGCCCTTGATGACCGTGAGGTCATCCGCGGCGACGCCTTGTGCGAACGCAGGCGCTTCGGTCGCCATCTCTGCGGGGACTTCCTCTTGCGCCGGCGCTTCCATCACAGCCTCTTCCACCGCTTCTTCGACTGGCTCGGCGACAGGCTCAGCGACGAATTCTTCCGCCACAGGCTCCTCAACGACAGGCGCGGCGGGAAGTTCTTCGGTCACAGGCTCTTCGACGGCGGGCTCTTCCTCCGGCGGGACATAGGCAGCTTCGGGCGCAGGCGCCAGTTGTTCCGCCTCTTCCACCGCGGCGGCAGCCGCCACAGCGACGGACGGAGCCGCACGCTCGACCAATGCGCCTTCCTCTATCGCGGGCGCAGAGGCCGTCTCGCCCAGACGCCGGTTACACTCAGCCAACTCACGCTGCAACTGCTCGACTTGCCCCGTCAGGCTGTCGTCGAGGCGGCGCTGCAACAGCCAGCTTAACAGCCAACCCAACACGAGACCGACGATGAACATAATCCACGGATTTAGCATAGTGTCCTCCTGATGGTGAGACGAACGTCTATTCACCTTTCGTGGAAATCGGGCTGCTGGGTCGGCTCTCGCGACGATGGCGGATAGCCGGCAGCGTTTTGACTGCCGCTGGAATACCTAGGCTCCCAGCCCGCTCCAGTTTACGTAATCGTACCTAATCGCGGGCTATGGGTCAAACGCTGCGACCTACCGTATTGCGTGCCGGGGATGCGGCGCAGGCATCCCCGGCACAATTTCGCAGCTAGGCCAGTTCGGCATAGATCTGCCGGTAGCTGTGATAGCGGCTTTGGGCGATCCGGCCGCGCCTGACGGCCGCGCGCACGGCGCACTGCGGCTCATCGATGTGGGCGCAGTTGCGGAAGCGGCAGCCTTCAGCCGCAGCCGCTATCTCCGGGAAGAAGCCTGACAGCTCACTGCGCCCCAAGCCGGCCAGGCCGAACTCACGAATGCCGGGCGTATCCACCACGTTGGTGGACTCGCCCAACTGCACCAGGACGGCCTGCGTCGTGGTGTGCCGTCCTTCGTGCCTGCGGTCGCTGACCGCGCCGGTACGCAGGTTCAGCTCAGGGCGGATGGCCTGCAACAGCGACGACTTCCCTACCCCCGACAGCCCGGCCAGCACTGTCGTGCGTCCCTGCAGGCGGGCGCGCAGCTCGGCGATGCCCTCGCCGGTCTCGGCGCTGGTCAGAAGGCAGGGGATGCCCAGCGCCGTGTACGGGGCCAGCGTCTCCTGCACCTCGCCCAGCCCGGTAGCCAGGTCGAGCTTGTTGATACAGAGCAGCGCCGGCAGGTCGCCGCGCGCCGCCGCGATCAGGTAGCGGTCGATCAGCTCCAGCCACAGGGCCGGCTCGCGCCACGACGCCACGATCAGCAGTTGATCGGCGTTGGCGACGAGGATCTGGCGCAGATGCGCTTTGAAGACGTCGGGCCGCGCCAGCAGGCTTCGCCGGGGCAGAACCTCCTCCACCACGCCGCCGCCGGCGCCGTCCAGCCGCACGGTCACACGATCGCCCACGGCGACCGGGTTGGTGAAGCCGCTCTCCTGTTCGGCCAGCGCGCCGCGCAAGCTGCACAGAACGACCTCGCCTTCCGCCTCGCCGCCGATATCCACGCGGCACAGGCCGCTGCCGAACTCGACCACGAGGCCGGCACGAACGACAGTATCTGCGCCATTGGGCGAAGCGCCCGGCTTCCGGGAAGGGGCGCCATCCTCCGCTTGCTCATCGACCTGAGCGCCGCCGTTGCGCGCTTGCGCGGCTTGTTCCAGCATGCGCCGGCGTTCGCCCTCGTCGCGCGGCATGATGCGCTCGAACGCAGTGAGATCCGCTTCGTCCGCGTCCTCAACGCCCCACGATTTGCGCCGCGGGCCTTTGGGCTGTTGATTGCGCCGGAACTTCTTGCGCTCCGCTTCGATCTGGCGGCGGCGCTTGCTCTTTTCCATGTTCTTGAGCGCCCTATCGACGTCCGTCTTCGGTTTTCTCAAGTAGTTACTGCCACTCTTCATGGTCGGATCATTCCTATATCGGTAAATGGTTAAGCATGACGGCAGCCATCCGTACAGGCGACTGCCGGTCGTGAGATGCGGCCGCGCGCCGGCCTCTGCCGGGGCGGATGCAGATGCGACGGGTCTGGGGTGCGCCTTGCCGGGCCGCCAATACAAAAACGGCCGCGGGACGAGACTCGTCCTCACGGCCGGAGATGGTCGACGCTCGGCAGCGGGCGCGTGCAAGGCGCTATGCTGCGGCGGCGCGGAAATGCGCCGGAGCGGGGATCAAAAACGGCCGCGAGGCAGGAGACGCCCGCGGCCGTAGACGGCGGTTAACAGCCGGTTATTTCGTTGGCAAACGAGTTACCGGCTGGTCGGCAGGCGTACCCCGACGGCAATCACCAGGACTTGGGCTGCGTTCGGATTCATCATGTGTACGCCTCCTCTTGCTCTGCAGGAAAGGCCGGTTGCCTTCGCTGCGACATGAACTGCACAACGTAGAACTCGTGAATGGCATGCCCGCTTCACAAAAACAAATGTATCATAGCGGGCGAGCGGGTGTCAACTGAG
>JASGTU010000161.1 GCA_030058085.1 Chloroflexota bacterium | reverse complement strand
GATCGGGCCTGAGTTAGCCAAGAAAATCGTCGAGGCCTGGCTGCCGTCCGAGTTTGCCGGCGGAGGCTCGACGCGCAAGGTGCAGAAGATGGCGGAAGTAGAAGCGCGTTATCGGCGCGGCTCCGCTTGACGCAAACAACGGCTAGACGAGGCTCGCCTTAGGCGCAAACTGCGAGTTGGCGCCTGGTGGAGATTCCGCCTTAAACGCTGGATGTTGACCTGAGAAGGGACGATAGAGCGGCGACGTCGTATGACGGAGCCGCTCTTCTGTTTTTCCAACGCCCATCCGCGCCTCGTAGGGGCAACCCTCGTGGTTGCCCTCGTCAGGCGTCTCGAGTCACCCGTCATCCGTCATTTTTGACTCGTGACGCCTGACTTGTGATCAACGGTTGATCTCCCCGTTCAACCGTGCTATACTCCCAATTGGAACGTTCTAATTCGTCGCACAGGCTCCCTGGCTCCCGTTTTTCGCCCGCTTTTGGCCCCGCGCCGCCCATCGGCTGCGCCGTTCCCGCGAATCCGCCATGACCGGCTCCACCCTGCTCGACGTCGCCAAGCGCGCCCAGGTCTCCAAGTCGACCGTGTCGCTCGTCATCAACGGCAGCGGCCGCGTGCGCCCGCAGACCGCGGCCCGCGTCCGCCAGGCCATCGCCGAGCTCAACTACATCCCCAACCGCACCGCCCGCACCCTCCGCTCCGGGCGCACGCACCTGCTCGGCATCATCGTCTCCGACATTACCAACCCTTACTTTGCCGAACTCGTGCGCGGCGTCACCGCCGCCGCCAGAACCGACCGCTACGACGCCTTCGTCCTCGACACCGACTATGACCCCGAGCTCCTGCTCTCGCACATCGAAAGCCTGCGCGAAAACCGGCCCGACGGCCTGCTCCTGCTCACCACCGAACGCAGCCAGCGCGCCGTCGCCCGCCTGCAAGAGCTTGACCTGCCCGCCGTCCTCCTCAACTGGGGCTGGAGCGGACGCCGCATCAGCGAGGTCGCCGTCGACTACCTGCCCGCCATCGCCCAGTTGACCGGCCATCTGTGCGACTTGGGCCACCGCCGCCTCGCCTTCATCACCGGCCCCAAGCAATACCACTCCGCCGGCGCGCGCGAACAGGCCTTCCGCCAGGCCCTCGCCGCCCAAGACGGTCGCTTCGACCCGCCCATCTTCTGGGAAGGCGATTTCCGCCTGCTGCCCGAAACCGGCCAACGCATCGCCGAAGCCCTGCGCCGCCTGCCGCCGGAGCAGCGCCCCACCGCCCTCGTCGCCTCCAGCGACCTCATCGCCTTCAGCGCGCTGCGCGCCCTCCAGGCCGCCGGCTGGCAAGTCCCCGCCGGCATCAGCCTCGCCGGCATCGACGACATCGCCCTGTCCGCCTTCGTCACCCCGGCGCTCACCACCCTGCGCCTGCCGCGCCGCGCTATGGGCAAGGCGGCTTACGCCCTGCTCAAACAGATGATCGACGACCCGGCCCTGACCGCGCCCGTTCAAGTCGTAGAGCCGCGCCTCATCCTGCGCGAGTCGGTCGGCCCCGCGCCGCCCTTACCGTAGATTTCCCGGAACCGTGACTTACCCATCTTCACCCATCTATCACACGCCAGGAGGCAACCCATGTACCGCACCTTTTTCCGCACCTTGCTGCCGCTGCTGCTGATCGTCGCGCTGGCAGCCTGCGCCCCACCGACCCAACCGCCCGCCGAAGCGCCTGCCGAAGCCGCAGCCCCCGAAGTTCCGCCCACACCCACGCCCATCGTCACCGAATTCGGCGCCGGCCAACTCCAGCTCTCGTACTGGCACGGCCTCACCGGCGCCGACGGCGTCACCATGCAGGCTATGGTCGAACAGTTCGTCGCCGACAACCCCGACATCTCCGTGCGCGTCGAAGCGATGGCCTGGGAGACCTATTGGGACAAGCTGCTCACCTCCATGGTCGCCGGCAGCCCGCCCGACATCTTCATCTTGCACGAGTTCCTGACCCAGGGCTATGCCCGCCAAGGCGTGCTGCGCCCCTCCGGCGACCTCTACGTCAGCGGCGGCGGCTCGCTGCCCGACGAGGACTTCAAGCCGCAGCTCCTCGAACGCCTCGACTACGAAGGCGTGCGCTACGGCGTCCCCCTGGATAACCTCGGCTGGGGCGTGTGGATCAACCGCGACCTCTTCGAGGCCGCCGGCCTTGACCCCGACACGCCGCCCACCGGCGAAGCCGAGCTGCTGGAGGCGGCGCGCCTGCTCACCGTCGACGCCAACGGCCTCCACCCCAATGAAGAAGGCTTCGACGCCAACCAGGTCGTCCAGTGGGGCTTCGCCGTCAACAACCCCACCAACACCTTCCAGTCCGTCCTGTGGCAGTATGGCGGCGACATCTTCGCCGGCGATGACTCCCTGCTCGACGAGGAGCCGGCCCTGGCAACGCTGCAATTCCTCACCGACCTGATTTATGTCGAGAACGTCTCCCCGCCGCCCAGCGGCTTCGATGCGCTGCAAGCCTTCGGCGCCGGACAGCTCGCCATCCTGCCCTACGGCACGTGGGGCCTCAACTTCATGCGTGACAGCGACGTCAACTGGGACGTCTGGCCCATGATCCAGATCGGCCCGGCGCAGCCCGCGGCGCGCATGAGCAGCCATGTGCTGCACCTGCCCGCCACTGCCGAGGGCGAACGCCTGGAAGCGAGCAAGCGGCTCATCACCTACCTGTCGGATAACGGCTACACCTGGGCCACCTCCGGCCAAGTGCCGGCCCGCTTCTCCGTGCAAGAACAGCTCGACCCCGAAGAGCTGCGCGCCGTGATCGTCTTCGCCGAGAGCTTCAACGCCCAGGGGCGCATCGAGACGCCGCACCCGTTGAAGCAGGAGCTCAACGCGGCCTGGCAGCCCGAAGTCAACGGCGCGTGGAACAACGTCGCCACCCCGGAAGAGGCGCTGCGCACCGCCAACGAGCGCGTGCAGGACATCCTGGACCGCTACGCATCCGAGTAGGGGCAACCCTTGTGGTTGCCCCCCACCCGTCACGAAAAGAAACGGAGTTTCTCCGAAGAAACTCCGTTTCTAAACCGTGTCATGACACCTACGCCAGCGCACCCAAGGTACGCCCTATGCACACCAGCTATACGCCCGACCAACCGACCGCACGCCCCGGCACATGGAAAGATTGGCGCTGGTACTTCGGCAACTTCCTCTTCGTCGTTCCCTTCCTGACGCTCTTCATCGTCTTCACCCTGGCGCCGATCTTCTACAGCATCTACATGAGCCTCTTCGACTGGGAGATCCTCGCCAGAAGCCCGCGCTTTATCGGCCTGGGCAACTACGCCGACCTCCTCAACGACAGCCTGTGGTGGCTCAGCCTGCGCAACACCATCTACTTCGCCTTCCTCACCGCCGCCGGCAACGCCATCTTCGCCCTAGCCGTCGCCCTGAGCGTCAACCAGCCCATCCGCGGGCGCGACTACTTCCGCGTCCTCTTCTACGCCCCGGTCGTGCTCTCCGTCGCCGTCATGGGCATCATCCTCGGCTGGATCCTCAACACCCAGTTCGGCGTGCTCAACTACCTGCTGATGTGGACCGGCATGCCGGCTGTGCCCTGGCTCTCCAGCCCGCGGCTCGTCATCCCCATGCTCAGCGTCGCCACCATCTGGTGGACCTTCGGCTTTCCCATGCTCATCTATCTCGCCGGGCTGCAGAACATCCCCGAAACCTACTACGAAGCCGCCCGCATCGACGGGGCCAACGCCGTGCAGCTGCTGCGCTACATCACCCTGCCGCTGCTGCGCCCCATCATCATGTTCGTCGCCATCACGCAGCTCATCTCGCACTTCAAGATCTTCGGCCAGCCCTACATCATGACCGAAGGCGGGCCGGGCCGCGCCTCGTTCATGGTCATCATGTACCTCTATCAGACCGGCTGGCGCTTCTATCGCATGGGCTACGGCTCCGCCATCGCCATCGGCCTCGCCCTCGTCATCCTCTTCTTCACCCTGCTCCAGCTCCGCTTCTTCGGGGCCGGCGCAGACGAAGCCAATTGAAGGACGGTCCGCCATGAGCGCAACGCTTCCCGCCCAACCCGTGCGCAGCGACGCCCCCCGGTCGCCCATCCGCCGCCGCCGCTCGCGCGCCTCGGCCTGGCTCTACGCCTTTCTGGCGCCGCTCGCCGTCGTCATCGGCTTCCCCTTCTACTGGATGCTGGCGCTCTCCATCACGCCGCCCAACGAGATCTACCGCTGGCCCCTGCGCTTCTTCCCGGCTACGCCCACCCTGGATAACTACGTGCAGCTTTTCACGCGCCAGGACCTGCAGATCGGGCGCTGGTTCATCAACAGCGTGGTCATCGCCACCAGCGAAACCGTCCTCACCCTGCTCGTCTGCAGCCTCGCCGCCTATGGCTTCGCCCGCCTGGAGTTCCCCGGCCGCGACCAGATCTTCTATTCGCTGCTCTTCGCCCTGATGGTGCCGACGCAGGTCACGCTCATCCCCACCTTCCTGCTCATCCGCATGTTCGGCTGGCTGGACAGCTACCAGGGCGTGGTCCTGCCCGGCGTGGCGGGCGTGTTCGGCGTCTTTCTGCTGCGCCAATTCTTCCTCAGCCTGCCGCGCGAGCTGGAGGAAGCCGCCGTGATCGACGGGGCCAGCCGCCTGCGCATCTACTGGCGCATCGCCCTGCCCCTGATCCGCGCCGGCCTCGTCGCCCTGGTCATCTTCGTCTTCCTCGGCTCGTGGAACAATCTCTTCTGGCCCCTGATCGTCCTCAACCGCCTGGAGATGCGCACCCTCACCGTCGGCCTGACGGTGTTGCGCGGCGCCTACGGGGCCGACCAGATGGGCCTGGTCATGGCCGGGGCGGCCTTTGCCAGCATCCCCGTCCTGGTCTTCTACGCCGTCTTCCAGCGCCAGATTCTGCAGAGCATCACGCTCACAGGGCTCAAGGCCTAGCCCGGCCCGTCCGTATACGTTCACTGCACAGCATCGGCTGTAGCAGCAGTCGCTATCACAGCAATTGATGAAAGCGAGCAATCATTCCGCCATGTCGCATCTGACGCCTCACCTGCCCGGCCCACGCCTCTACCACGTCGACCCGCGCGCCGACCGCGCGCCCCGGCTGTTCATCCGCCCCGACGAAGCCGGCGACGCCCCCATTCGCCCGCGCCTCTTCGCCA
The DNA here is from genome assembly GCA_030058085.1 of Chloroflexota bacterium. Classification (GTDB taxonomy): domain Bacteria; phylum Chloroflexota; class Anaerolineae; order Caldilineales; family Caldilineaceae; genus JASGTU01. The sequence continues at coordinate 887 of JASGTU010000161.1, read as the reverse complement.
ACTTCCTGGAGCACCTCGGCTTCTCCATCCAGGGCGGCGTATCGGCCCAACTGCTGCTCAACCCGACCTTCTTCGCCAGCCCGCGTTGGCCCAACCAAAACCTGCCCGCCGCCGACATCGCGCTGCTGCGCGAGAACGGCGTCATCGCCGAACGCCTGCACCGCCTCGACGAGCAGCAACGCCAGGCCTACGCCGGCTGGCGGCCCCACGTGCGCGTCACCGGCTTCGGCCTGCTCGTCCTGGACGACGATACCGCCTACGGCATCCCCCTGCCCTGGAAGGCGACGCCGCACGGCGCGGCCATCGGCGCGCAGCCCGGACGCGTCGGCCCCTCGGTCAGCCTCCAGCCCGCCGGCGGCGAAGCCGTCCTCGCCCAGGGCTTCTTCCCGCCCGCACGCGGCCAAACCGGCTACGAAGGGCATCTCTGGGTCAAGGCCACGGGCCAGGGATCGCTGCGCGTCGCCCTCCGCCGCCGCGGCCCCGACGTTGCGGGCGAAGACCTCGCCGTGAGCGAGCTGACCTGGCCCGGCGAGCGCTGGACCAAGATCGCCTTCCACCTCGACCTGCCCGACGGCAGCCTGCGCCCCCTCGAGCCCGTCGACTTCTGCATCGTCGCCGCCGGCAGCGGACGCCTCTGGGTCGACCGCGCCCTGCTCCTGCCCGCCGACCACGTGGACGGCCTCGACCCCGACATGCTCGACGCCATCCGCCGCCTCGCCCCGCCAACCCTGCGCTGGCCCGGCGGCAACTTCACCAGCACCTACCGCTTCTGGGACGGCATCGGCCCCCCCGACCAGCGCCAGACCGTGCCCAATACCGATTGGGGCGGCTTCGACGACAACTTCTTCGGCGTCAACGAGTTCCTGCGCCTGTGCGAGCTGGTCGAC
>JASGTU010000160.1 GCA_030058085.1 Chloroflexota bacterium | reverse complement strand
CTGCAGCCGGATGCGCTGCTGCTCGACGAGCCGACGGCCAATCTCGACCCCTATAACGTGGGGCTGATCGAGCAGATCGTGGCCCGGCTCAACCGCGAGCACGGCACAACCATCGTGCTCGTCACGCACAATGTGTTTCAGGCTAGGCGGCTGGCCCGCCGCGTAGCGCTGATGTTGGATGGGCGCATCGTCGAATCCGCCGATGCCGAGTCGTTCTTCGAGTCGCCCAGCGACCCGCGCACGGCAGCCTTTGTGCGCGGCGAGATGATTTACTAGCCAACCGTTCAATTCACCCGGAAAGGAAAGACATATGCAGCGCAAGCTTTTTGTCTCGCTGTTCCTAATCGTCCTCGTCGCGCTGAGCGCGGCCTGCCAGCCCGTTCAGCCTGTGGAGCCGGCCCCGGCTGCCGCGCCGGAGGTTCCCGTCCCCGGCGGCGAAAACCGCATCGTGCTCGCCACCACCACCAGCACGCGCGATTCCGGCCTGCTCGACGTGATCCTGCCCATGTTTGAAGAAGAATACGGTATCGACGTCGATGTGGTCGCCGTGGGCACAGGCCAGTCGCTCAAGCTGGGCGAGGACGGCAACGCCGATGTGGTCCTGGTGCACGCCCGCGCGCTGGAAGACGCCTTCATGGAAGCCGGGCATGGCGTCCGCCGCGAGGCCGTGATGTACAACGACTTCGTTATCGTCGGCCCGCCCGATGATGCCGCAGGCATCGCCGGCGGAAGCGATGCCGCGGCTGCCTTCGCTCAGATTGCCGCAGCGGAGGCTCCCTTCGTTTCGCGCGGCGATGACTCCGGCACGCACGTCAAGGAGTTCGAGGTTTGGGCCGCGGCCGGCGTCGAGCCTGCGGGCGATTGGTACGTCTCGGCGGGCCAGGGCATGGGCGCCGTCCTCACCATGGCCGATGAGCAGCAGGCCTACACCCTCAGCGACCGCGCTACCTACCTGGCCCGCACGCTGGAAGGGACCGACCTGGTGATCGCAGTCGAGGGCGACCCGATCCTGTTCAATCCCTACGGCGTGATCGCAGTCAACCCGGACAAGAATCCCCAGATCAAGGGGGATGTCGCCAACCAGTTCATCGACTGGCTCGTCTCCCTGCCCACACAGGAGGTTATCAGCGGGTACGGCGTGGAAGCGTTTGGTTCGCCGCTCTTCGTGCCGGATTCGGAGGCCTGGCGCAACCGGTAGCAAGCTTGCAGCCTCTGCCGGTTCGACTGTGATACTGTTGCCTTACCAAGAACAGGGTGGCACAATATCCGGCTGTTCATGCGCCGGAAGGTTCGCTTGAACCAGCAGAAAGGAATCGCCCCATGCCAATCAGCGCACGCAACCAGTTGACCGGCAAAGTCAAGAGCGTCAAAGAGGGGATCGTCACCGCCGAGGTCGTCGTAGAGCTGCCTGGCGGACAGGAGATTGTCTCGGTCATTACCATGACGTCGGTGCAAAACCTGGGTATCAAAGCCGGGTCCGAGGTGAAGGCCGTGATCAAGGCGACCGAGGTCATGCTGGCGGTAGACTAGCCGCTCGCTGCGCTTTCGGACGTTTGGCCGATCACCGCGCCCCGATCCACTTGGAGCCTGTCATTCTGAGCGTTAGCGAAGAATCTGTGCTTGCCCAGGACGATGCTGTACTGGACGAAGCATGACAGGGTTCCGTGGTATCGCAGGATATGTAGCATAAACAGCCGGGCATCTGCACGATGCCCGGCTGTTTCATCTCGACGTAACCGCACCTCAACTCTCGATGGTGAAGAACTCCTGGTAGCCCGACTCGATCAGCCCGTCCACGCGTGCCATGAACTTGGCGAATTCGGGATGGGAGAAGAGCTTGCCGCGGTTCTGCTCCCAGTGGGCGAGGCTCTCCACATCGATCTCCTCCACCACGCGGTGGAACGGCCCGCTGAGGTCGGTGAGGATGTGCGGATTGCGCCCGCCCATCTCCTTTGCCAACTGGTTCATACCCTCCTTCAACGCGGCGGCAACCTCGTCCGCCTTGCCCCATTTCGTCTGTAGCACAGAACGCACGCGAATCATCATTCCCTCCTTATACCGAACGGATCCTCTCCCTTTGCGCCGGCGCACGAACTGCACCGGTGCGATATGACGGCGCGTTCACCCGCCCAGACGGGGCGACGAGCGACGTGCGGCTAGGGGGAGCATTCGCCGGAGAGCAAAGCGTGTACAAACAGGGCGGCGCGAACGTCCCCGATTATCGCGCCCCGCGCTCATTTGTCAATCCCGAAATGTGAATTTGGCTCGCTGCGAAAGTAGCACGGATTGTGGTAGAATCACAGCCCGGCCCTATCGAATACGTGCGGAGGAACCACTCTGTGAAGGTCAAAGTCTATGCCACATTGCGCCCCATCGTCGGCGGCGCGGACGTGCCCACAACCGTCCAGCCCGGCCAGCCCATTCACTCCCTCGTCGACGAGATGGTGGCGCGCTGGCCCGATCTGCGCGCGGAGATGCTCGATGCCGACGGTAATTTGCAGCGCCGCATCCAGATCATGGTCAACGGGCGCAGCATCGCCTACCTCGACGGCATGAACACGGTCATCGGTCCGGATGACAGCATCGCCATCTTCCCGCCCGTGGGGGGCGGCTGAACCATGCAAGCGCGGATCTACGGCACGTTGCGCGGGCGCAGCGGCTTGCGTTCGCTCGACGTAGACCTGCCCGCCGGCGCGACCGTGCGCCAAGCCCTGACCGCTCTGGCTGCGATAGCGCCGGCGTTGCGCGACAACCTGCTCGACGATCGCGGCGATATGCAGCCCACCATCATGGTCTTCCGCAGCGGGCGCAACGTCGACCTCCTTGCCGGGGCGGATACGCCGCTCCAGCCCGACCATGTGTTGGACGTCTTCCCGCGCAGCCACGCGCAGCGCGCCTTCGCCACCGACTAGACAGGCTGGCCGTATTTTCTCGCCAATCAAACAGGGCGAAGTTGAGAAGATCAACTTCGCCCTGCAAAGGCGCCGCCAAGAAACGCGCAGTTCCCTGGCGGCAATATGGCTTAACCTACGACTCGCCTAGCCGGTCTGCACCAGATCGATCTCCAACTCCCGCAGCTTGGCCTCCGGTACGACGCCATTGACCCAGCCGCGCTCGGCGTAATATTCCTCCAGCATCTTGTCCAGCTCGCACAGAGAGCCTTCGGAGCCTTGACCGTCCGCCGGCTCTTCGGTGAAGCGCTTGGGCAGGTAGTCGCTGCCCTCGCGGAAGCCGGCCAGATTGTTGTAGT
>JASGTU010000159.1 GCA_030058085.1 Chloroflexota bacterium | reverse complement strand
ATGCCCTCTGAGCTGATCCTGTCGTAGCCAAACAGATGATCTCGCCCGGCTTCGCCGCCGGTGCGCAGCAAGGTAACGAGAGCCGCCTCCTCCATCGTCAGCCCAGCCAAAGTCTTGCCCTTGTCTGTCATGCCTTCGCCCTCCGCGCCGTGACACTCAGCGCAGAGCCTGGCATACACCTGGGCGCCGAACTCGAGATCCACTTCGCCCTCCGGTGAAGGCGTGGCGCTCAACTCGGCTACCCGCGTGGGGTTGATCATGGTCGTCGGCTGAGCCATCTGCAACGGCGGCATGGTTGGGACCACGCGCGCCTCTCGTCCTTGCGTGGCGGGTGTTTCAGCTTCCCCGGTGTCGCTAGGTTGTGCCGGTGCGCCGCACGCCGCTGCGAGCAGCGCAGCCAGGAGCATGGCAAGTAGAAGCGTTATCCAGATAGGGCGGATACGCGTAGGTTGTCTCATGGTCGCTCACTCCAGCATCTTCGGATCCAGGGCATCGCGCAACCCGTCGCCGACAAAGGTGAAGCCCAACATCAACAGCGCAATCGCAAGCGTGGGGAACAGCGCCAGATGCCAATAGACGCGCACATAGGAGTTGCTCACACCCACCATCTTGCCCCAACTTGCAAACGGGTCATTGATGCCGATGCCTAAAAAGCTCAGCCCAGCCTCAGCGAAGATCGCCGTGGGAATGCCGAACGAGATAGCCACCAGTAAGGGCGTCAGCGAATTCGGAATTAAGTGGCGCATGATGATGCCGCGCTGCGTCACCCCGATAGCCCGCGCCGATTCAACGTACTCTTTCTCCCGCAGCGACAAGAGCTGCGCCCGCGTGAGGCGCGCGATCTCAATCCAGGCCGTAATGCTCAAGGCCATGATGACCTTGGTAATGCCGCCTCCCCATACGGAGATGATGAGGATCGCAAACAGGATGCCCGGAAACGCCGTCATAATCTCGACCAAACGCGAGACAATCCAGTCGGCAAACCCTCCCATGTAGCCCGCAATCCCGCCGATGGGCACGCCAATGGCGACGGCGATCGCCATCACCGCCAGGCCTACCGTGATCGACGTACGCGCCCCGTAGATCATCCGGCTCAGGTAATCGCGTCCAACCTCATCCGTCCCCATGGGATGCGCGGGGTGCTCGCCGGGGAAGAGAAGCACGCGCTCGAAGTATACTTTGTCGTAGGGATGCGGCGCCAGCACGTCGGCAAACACCGCCAGGAACACGAAGAACGTCACGATAACCAAGCCCACCATCGCCAGCCGGTTGCGAGAAAAGCGGCGCGCCGCATCTCGCCACAGCGTGCGCTGATTTGAGGCCTTGGCCGGTTGCACGAGGGCGTCGGAAGCGGATGCGCTAGCGCTTGTCACGCATTGCCTCCCTTTGCCCCCAGCCGCACACGCGGGTCAATCCACGTGTAGGCAATGTCGGTCAACAGGTACAGCACGCCCCACAGCACTGCCACCAGGAGGAACAGCGCCATGATCATCGGGTAGTCCCGGTTGAAAATGCTCGTCACGAAGTATTTGCCCATTCCGTTAATGCGGAAGACCGTTTCGATAAAGATGCTGCCGGTCAGCAAGTTGGGGATGATCACGCCCAGCGCGGTCACCATCGGAATCAACGCGTTGCGGAACACATGCCGGAACATGATCGTCCGCTCGTGCAGCCCCTTGGCCCGCGCCGTGCGCGCATAGTCCTGTCGCATCACATCCACCACGCTGGATCGCGTGTAGCGCGCGATGATCGCCATTGGGATCAGCGAGTAAGCCACAACAGGCATGATCCAATCGGAGCAGAAAAAGCGCCCTGCCACCAGGCAGTCGCCCGAAGCGCTCCACCCGCCCATGGGCAGCCATTTGAGCCGCACGGCAAAGACGAGGATCAGCCACAGCGCCACCACGAAGTTGGGCACAGTGAAGCCAAGCATGGCAAAGAACGTCACGAAGCTGTCGATCCACGAATTCTGATTATAGGCCGCTATCAATCCGAGGCTGATGCCGACGCCAAAGGCCAGCAGCACAGTCATCGCGCCCACCTGCAGCGTGATGCGCCACGTCTTGGCGATCAGCGCCGTCACCGTGGTCTGCGGTTGCTGGTACGGAATGCCGAAATCACCCCGCAGCGCATTCTTCATGTAGTTCCAATACTGCACATAGATCGGCTTATCCAAGCCGTACTTGCGCATAATATTGGCCCGTGCGGCTTCCGGAAGCCGTCCTTTGCTCTCATCGAAAGGGCCGCCCGGCACCGAGTGCATCAGCACAAAGGTGACAACCGACACAACGAATAATACGAGAAGCAGCGACAAAAGTCGCCCAAGCAGATATCGAGTCATTTACTTGCTCACGAGAAGATAACCTTCCAGGAAGCTCAAGGCTTCCTGGAAGGTAAGGTACGCGATGCCGGCTATTGCTCGGCGATATAGATGTTGCTGATCAGCGAATCATTGCCCCAATGCAGGCCGGTGATGCCGAACTTGTCCGGCTCACGAATCGCCTCGCCTTGCACATAGGGCTGGACCAGGTCGCCCATCCAGCGGTGCGCAATGAACACGCCGCCCACATCGTCGACCAGGATCTTCTCCGCATCGCGGAACATCTGGTCGCGCATCTCCGGGTCGCCGACCAGCACACTGGCCTCGGCAACCAGCCGATCGAACTCGTCGTTCTTCCAAGAATGGCGTCCGGTGGACACCCAGATGCCCAACAGGTTCGCCGGGTCCAGGAAGTCCATGCCATAGGAGATCGCGCCGAACTTCATTTCCGTCGGTCGCGCGTTCATCCCATCCGTATAGACCTTGTAGTCCTTGTTCGAGACCTCGATGTCGATGTTCAGGCAGTCGGCAATCGAAGCGGCGGTAGCCTGATACACTGCAGCCATAGCCGGAGCTTCACCGCGCAGCCACATCTCCTGCCTGGGGAAGCCCTCGCCGTCCGGATAGCCGGCCTCGGCCAAATGCTCCTGCGCCAACTCGCAGTTGAACGTCTGATACTCAGCCAGCAGGCCTTCTGCGTCGGAAGAAGGATAGCCCGGCATCAACATCGAGTGCGCCGGCATGGCCTTGATCTCACCGTAGATGTTCTTAACGATCGCCTCACGGTCCACCGCATAGGCAAACGCCTTGCGTACATCCAGGTTATTGAACGGCTCGGTGAAGGTGTCGAACATCAGGTAGTCGGTGCGGAAGTCGCCGAAGTTGCGCAGGTAGTTCTCGCTCAGCACGGGATCGTTGAGAATGATGTCGAAGTCCGCAGCCGACAGGAACTCATAGGTGATGTGATCGATCTCGCCGTTCTGGAAGGCCACGAAGTAGGTGTCCGGCGACATGTAGGTGCAGGCAATCTGCTTCAGCCGCGGCTGACGATAGCCCGTATACTGCTCGTTGGCCTCCAGCACAATGCGATTGCCAGGGTCAAACTCAACTAGCTTGAAGGGCCCGGCGGAGACGTGCGTCTCGAGGCTGCTGTTGTACAGCGCACCGTGTTCCTCCAAGGCTTTCTTCTGCATGACCCACGAGAACTTCATGACGCCGGGCAGCGGCGGGAAAGGTTCTTCCGTTTCGATCTCGAGCGTCAGGTCGTCCACGGCGCGCACGCCGATCTCCTCAACCGGAACCTCGCCCGCAACGGCCTTGCTCCAGTTCTTGATGCCGCCCGGCCCAAGGAAGCTGTGGAACCAGGCGAAGTCCCAGGCGTGTTCCGGGCTGGCGCCTAGCCGGAAGGTCGCCTCATAATCGGCGGCGGTGAGCGGCGTGCCGTCGCTCCACATCTGTCCAGGCCGCAGACGGAAGGTCCACACGCGGCCGTCTTCCGATACTTCCCAACTTTCGGCCGCGGCCGGAACCAGGTTGAAGTCCGTGTCCAGTTCGACCAGCGGGTCGCCGAAGGTGTTGGAGAAGTAGTCCGAGTGGCAGTAACGCTGGTAAACTGCGGCAAAGAAGTCGAATGTAGTCGAGGGAAGCGTCGGGTCCGAGGCCATCCTCAATACCTGCTCCTCATATGGAGCAGCGCCCTCCGGCAGCGTCTCGCCGAAGACCGTCACATACGGGTCAGCCGCTTCCTCGGCAGGGGCCGCGGCCTCTTCCGCCGGCGCCGGAGCTGGAGCGGCAGGAGCCGCACAGCCGGCAAACGCCAACGCTGTCACGAGGAGCAGCGGCAACAGCCATGCTTTCCCAAGTTGGAACTTGCGCACGCTCTTCAAAGTTTCCTCCTTTGTGCTGTGATTGATTTACTGCGGTTGGTTGGGTCCTGTAACGGGACACTTACAATCGGTGCACGGCCTGCTCTTCACTCAGACGCCGTGGACCGGTTTGCCGCTAGCGTTGTTCCGCAAACCGGCACACGTCGCCCCTTGCAAACCGGCGATCAACAGAACGCCCGGAACGGTTGATTCGATGAATTCGACATGCTTGCCGATCAGCGTTCAACCTGCCCGAGGGAGTGCGGATTTCGGCTGTCGCTGGCCCCCTCTCATTGCTTGGCGGAATCTGTGTGACGACGCCGTTAACCCGACTTATGAGAAGACATTCTTTGCTGGGTGATGAGTGCTAAACAGCAGATGAGAGTTGGCTGTAACGGGAAGCGCCGCAACAGGCTCACCTATTCTAGCCTGATTTCTCACTCTGCGCAACCAAGGACTGCTCTTTGCTCCAAAAGCCTCCTACGCCAACCATATTCGGACCGGCTGAGGATTGACACAATTGGCCTTCGACCCAATAATGACATCAGCAGTTTATACGCATTAACCCGTTTCCATTAGAAAGCCGGCTCACTCCATGTCTGCTTTGCCCAACGGCGCGTTTTCTGGCTCTCTCCCCTTTTTGTCTGACCAATTTCTCTTCGATGAAGACATCGTCTATTTCAACCACGGCAGTTTCGGCGCCTGCCCGCGCCCCGTCTTCGAGGCCTATCAGCGCTGGCAGCGCGAGTTGGAACGCCAACCTGTAGAGTTCATCCAACGCCGGCTGGAAGATCTGTTGGCCGAAGCACGCGCCCGCCTCGGCGCATATGCCGGCGCATCGCCCGACCGGCTGGTCTTTGTGCCCAACGCCACCTACGGCGTCAACGTCGTCGCCCGGTCGCTCAAGCTACAGCCCGGGGACGAAGTCCTGGGCACGAATCACGAATATGGCGCCGTCAACAACACCTGGCGCTACGCATGCCAGGTCCACGACGCTCGTTACGTCACCACGCCCATCGACATGCCCCTGAACAGCGCCGACCAGTTCGTCGATGCGCTCTGGGCCGGCGTGACGGAACGCACGCGCGCCATCTCCATTTCGCACATCACTTCGCCCACGGCCCTGATCTTCCCCATCAAGCCCGTCATCGACCGCGCCCGCGAGGCGGGCATTACTACCGTCATCGACGGCGCACACGCCCCCGGACAGATTGACCTCGCCCTCGACGAACTCGGCGCCGACTACTACACGGGCAACGCACACAAGTGGCTGTGCGCGCCAAAAGGGGCAGCCTTCCTCTACTCCGCCGCAGGGCCCGAGTCCCTGCTCGAACCGCTCGTCGTCAGCCACGGCTGGAACAGCGGGCGCAGCGGTTCGCGCCTCTTCGACAACTTCAGTTGGACCGGCACGATGGACCCGTCCGCCTATCTCAGCGTGCCCGCTGCCATCGACTTCCAAACGGAGAATGATTGGCCCGCCGTGCGCGCCGCCTGCCACGCCCTGGCGAGCGAACTGCGCAGCGCCATCCAGGACATTACCGGCCTGGAGCCGATCTGCCCCGATTCGGCGGAGTGGTACAGCCAGATGTTTGTGGCGCGCCTGCCCCTCGACCGCCTGGAGCGCCTGCGCGACAACCTGTGGCCGCGCTACCGCATCGAAGTCCCGGCGTTCGAGCGCGATGGCGAGGCCTTCACGCGCATCTCCATCCAGGCCTACAACTCGCCGCGCGATGCCGAACGCTTCGTCGACGCCCTGAGCGAGTTGCTGCGCGACTAACCTGGACAGTCATCCGTCACGAGTCACACGTCAAAAATGATGCCTGACGGATGACTCGTGACGGATGACCCGTAACGCTAGATCACTTCCAGCCCGTTCAAGTCAGGCAGCGCCGGGAACGGCGCGTGCGGCTCCGTCTGATACCAGAACACGGTCGAAGCGATGTCGTCCTGCAGCGGCAGATAGCGGCGCATCCCCTCCAACTCCGAGCGCCAGCCCAACGCCTGGATCGTCACGCGCAGGTCTTGCTGGAAGCGGATAGGGTCGGTGATGTGCCAGCGATACATGCCGAAGCGCTGCTGGCTGCGATAGAGGCCGTCCGGGATGATCACCTGCGGCAGACCGGTATAGGGCGAGGAGAAGACGCAATACTGCCCTTTGGGGAACTCGAAGTCCCAGGCGCCGCCGAAGTAGTCCTCCGTTCCCGTGCCGACAATCGTGGCCCACTTGTCGTCGCCGTCCATGAAGAACTTGATCTCGCCTTCGCCCCACCAACCGCAGTTGTTGACGCCCCAGGCGATGTACGTGCCCACGTAGTGCCCTTGGCCCTTCACGCCGTCCAACAGGACGTGATCCTGCATGTAGGGTAGGGGATTGCTGCGCCGCCATTGCGCGTGGAAATAGGCCATGTCCTCCGGCACATCGGTCAGCGCGTAGTTGATCTGGTAATAGAAGCCGCGCACCTCGTCCGGCGCAAGATTCTCCAGCGTGATGCGGGCGTGCTTGCGGAAGGGCATCTCCCAATAACTGTTGAAGCCGCCCGCCGGGTTAACGCAGACCGCCAGCGAGGTGATGTTGCAGCGTTCGCCCCAGCCGTTGGCGAAGAAGTCGCCCACCGGCGTCTCCACCGACGGCGTTTCCTCACCGTCCCAATACATGCGCAGCACCAGCCGGCGCCAGTACTGGGGATGCACAGTCAGCCAGATCTGCTGGATGGCGCCCGGGCCATCGATGTCTGCCAACGTAACCGTGGTCGATCCGGGCACGTTGATGCTGGGCGAGACCTTCCAGCCCTGCCCCAGTTCACGCGCTGCGATAGCGCCGGTTCCCTCGGTCGCCATGCCGCCCTTGCCCTTCTCGCCGGTGAAGTTCTCGGCGCTGATCGAGCGCGTCACCGCGTTCGACAGCCGCGCCAGATTGCCCAGATTCATGCCCAGCCCGTTAAAAGAAGCGCTCATTCATTCCTCCGTTTTGGATATTGATAGTGGAGCCGGGCCCGCGTGGCGAAGATCGCGCGTCGCCCGGCGGCAAATCACACATGCAGGTTTTCCGCATCCTACTTATTCCCCGCGGTTCTCCTACTCCAGCGGCAACGACACCGGCAGTCCGCTCTCCGCCGAGCGGTATATCGCCAGGATGATCTCCACGGCGCGGCGGCCCTCAGCCCCTTGCACCGCGGGCGGACGCCCCTCGCGCAGCGCGCCGACGAAGTCCGCAATCTGGCGGCGATGCTTCTCATAGCCGATCGCGGTCGGGTCCGCTGCGCCTGTGCCGCCGCCTGTCTCCAGATTGAGCATGGCCTCTTCTTCAGACGGACTGGCGTCTTCTAGATTCCAGCGCACAATGCGCCCTTCCTCCAGCGCGATCGTGCCGCGATCGCCGTGCAGTTCCACGCGCGCCTGATCGCCCGGCCAAGACGCCGTAGAGCCTTGGATCACGCCCAGGGCGCCGTTCTGCATGGTCAGCACCGCGCTAGCCGTGTCCTCCGTCTCCATCTTGTGCGCCAGCGTCGCCGTCCGCCCGATCACGCTCGTCACCGGCCCGGCAAGCCATTGCGCCAGGTCGATCTGGTGGATGGACTGGTTCATCAGCGCGCCGCCGCCGTCCAACGCCCAAGTGCCGCGCCACGAGCCGTCATAGTAGCTTTGCGGGCGGTACCACTTGACGAAAACATCCGCCAGCGCCAAGCGGCCCAGTCGTCCAGCGGCAAGGGCGAGCCGGGTCTTGTGCACGCCTGCGGAGAAGCGCAGCGGAAACACGCTGCCCAGCGTAACGCCCGTCTTCTCCGCCGCGGCGACGATGGCGTCGACCCGCTCCAGCGTGATGTCGAGCGGCTTCTCGACGAGCAGATGCTTGCCGGCCTCGGCCGCGGCCACGGCGATCTCGGCGTGGGTTCCGCTCGGCGTCGCCACCACGACGGCATCGACATCCGTACGCGTCACGGCTTCAGCATAATCGCCCGTGTAGGCCGCGCCGACCTTTCCGGCCAACGCCTCCGCTGCCGCGATCACCGGGTCGCATACGACCGCGATCTCGGCATCCGGCACATGGGCGAAAGCGTCGCCGTAGATGCGCCCAATGTTGCCGGCCCCGATCAGGGCAAAGCGTATCTTGTCCATTGCACGTCCTTTCCGGTTCGGTA
>JASGTU010000158.1 GCA_030058085.1 Chloroflexota bacterium | reverse complement strand
GCCCACGATTCGCGCCGTCCACACAACGGTCGCAAGCCTTGCGCCGCGGGCGATTGCTCTGGGCGGCGCTGTTGGCGCTGTTGACCGCGGCGTGCAGCCAAGCGGCTGTCGCCACGCCGCGCCCCGTCACCATCCAAATCAGCGGCGCCACCAGCATGGCGCTGGCGTTGCAGGAGTTGGCCGGCGAGTTCACGCGCCAGCACCCTAACGTCTTCATCACTCTCGGCGGCGGGGGCAGCGCCCTGGGGGAAACGCGGGCGGCCGAAGGGCGCGTCACGCTGGGGGCGAGTACGCACATGGCCGGCGCCGGCAACGACGACGAGACGAAACCGGCGGCGACCGTCGCTCCGCCGCTAGTGCGCATCCCCATCGGCATCGACGGCGTCGCCGTCGTCGTACACAGCAGCAACCCCGTCACCGGCCTCACCCTGCAGCAGCTACAGGAAATTTACGGCGGCCGCATTTTGGACTGGCAGGAAGTGGGCGGAAACGCCGGCGAGATTCTGTTGATCAGCCGCGAGGATGGCAGCGGCACGCGCAGTGTCTTCGAATCGCGCGTCATGGGCGAAATGCCCGTCTCATTGACCGCAGTGGTGATGCCCACCAGCAAGGACGTGGCGGAGTACGCCGCGCAGAATCCGTTCGCCATCGGCTACGTCTCCAGCGCCTATCTGTCCGCTGCAGCGACCGCATCACCTGAGGCGGCGCCCGCTTCGGCAATACGCGCATTGGCGATCGGCGGCGCGCTGCCCACAGACGCCGCTGTCAAGAGCCAGGAGTACCCCATTATTCAGCCGCTATTTCTGGTGAGCCGCGGCGAACCGCGCGGCTGGGCGCGGCAGTTCGTAGACTTCGCGCTTAGTCCCGCCGGCCAAGCCATCGTGGATCGCTATCACGTGCGCGTGCGTTGAGTGCGGCCTGTCCGCAGCTTCGCTGATGCGGGCATCGCGGCCTGTCCCAATTGCTTGGCCGATCTATGTGTAGACGCAGCGCCCCTGGGATCGCCGGCATCTTTGCCGGCATTCCGCCTGCACCGTTGCCGCCAGGGATGGCGGCGTTCCCGGCGCGACCGCGTACGCCAATAACTTTGGGACGCGCTGAGATGCGCGTCGATTTGCATGGCGCGGCATGTTATGCTAAAATCGTCTTGTGTAGTGAGGCGATCAGCTACGGCAAATCGCTTCTCACGACCCGGCGTCTCAACTCAGTGGTGTGCGGCGAAAGTGGGTTTGACCCCACTTTTGTTGTTGTAAGGGGTAAATATGTCTAAAGCTTTGATTGCAGGCATCAATCAAGTGGCGACCGACAAAGGTTTGGACCGCGAGGTCATCTTTGAGGCAATTGAAGCGGCGTTGATTTCGGCCTACAAGCGCAACTACGGCTCGATCGCCAATGTCACGTCGGAGGTGGATCGCGTGACCGGCGAGATGCGCGTCTTCGCCGAGCGCGAAGTGGTGGACGATGTGCTCAACGAGCGCACCGAGATCACGCTCGAGGAGGCGAAACAGCATGTCGCCGACGCCAAATTGGGCGATGTGGTTCGCGTGCCTACCGAGCCGGCTGATTTCGGCCGCATTGCGGCGCAGACCGCCAAGCAGGTCATCTTGCAGCGCATCCGCGAGGCCGAACGCGATACCGTGTTCGAGAACTTCGCGCATCGTGTCGGCGAAATTATCAACGCCCAGGTGCGCAGCACGGACAACGCTTCCGGCGCCGTCACCGTTATGCTGGACGATAAGCACGAAGCGCTTCTGTCGCGCGACGAGCAGATCCCCAGGGAGCATCTGCGTCGCGGCGATTACATCCGCGTCTATATCGTAGACGTCCACAAGAGCACGCGCGGGCCGGTCATCAAGTTGAGCCGCACGCATCGCAACCTGCTGCGTCGCCTGATGGAGATGGAAATTCCGGAGGTGCGCGAGGGGACGGTAGAGATCAAGGCGATCTCACGCGAGCCTGGCGCGCGCAGCAAGGCCGCGGTCGTCGCCACTGTTCCCGGCGTCGACCCTGTCGGCAGTTGCGTGGGCATGCGCGGCTTGCGCATCCAAAATATCGTCAACGAACTGGCGGGCGAAAAGATCGACGTCGTGGAATGGAGCCCGGAGCTGGCGAGCTACATCGCCAACGCGCTCAGCCCGGCCAAGGTCAATCACGTATTGCTGGACGAGAAAAGCCCCATCAAAACGGCTATCGTCGTCGTGCCCGACCGCCAACTCAGCCTTGCCATTGGCAAAGAGGGTCAAAACGCCCGTCTCGCCGCCAAGCTGACCGGGTGGCGCATCGACATCAAGAGCGAGAGCGAAGCCATGAAGGAAGGTCTCGACCGCCTGGCTGCCGAACAGGCCCAGGCCGGACAATCGTCCGACCTATTCGACGTGGTGCAGCGCTTCCTCGACGACGGCCCGAAACAGGAGCAGGGCGAAGATCCGTTTGCCCGTGCAGCCAGGGCGCTGGAGGAATTCGACAGCAAGTTGCCGCCCCCCGAAGAGACCGGCGAGTCGGAGCTGCCCGTGGAAATGCCGGACATCTCAGCCGACCGCGAGTCGTTGCAGGCCATGTGGCCGAGCGAAGAAGAGCTGCCGCCCGAGCCGGTGTCTTTCCAGGAACCACTTGACTTTGAGGTGGAACTTGAAGGTGCAGCCGACGAGGAAATCGAGGCTCCTGAAGCTGAAGAGACGGCAGAACAGGCGGAAAGCGAAGAGCCCGCTCTGGCTGACCTTACCATGGGCGATGAACTGCCCGAGGTGATTACGGCGGACATGTTGCGTGCGCGCAGGAACGTGAATGTCGACATGGATGACTTCGAGATTCCTGCCGAGTTATTGGCCGGCCTCGACGAGGAAGATTGGGAAGACGAGGACGAAGAGGACGTTCCGGCGAAAAAGGGCAAGAGCAAAGTCAAGGCCAAGCCCAAAAAGCCGGCTAGGCCCGAAGCGAAGGCCAAGCCCAAGAAGCGCCGCCGTACCTTCGGGGATGATGACGAGAGCTTCTTCTAGACCTATGACGTGTTCGGATCGTAGATAGCGGTGAGTTTTGCCGCCTCGATCCGAACACGCCTTTGTGGAGAGATGGGCGCAGGAAGCCGAGCATGCCGCGCAAAATGCACAGCCCGCGACGCAAGCATGTGCCGCAGCGCACCTGCATCGCCTGCCGGCAGGCAGAGGGTAAACGCAGCCTGACGCGCCTGGTGCGCACAGAAACCGGGGTCGAAATCGACCCTAGCGGCAAGCGAGCCGGACGCGGCGCCTATATTCACCCGTATCGGGAATGCTGGGATTCGGCGTTGCGCAGCAATCGCATTGAGCAAGCGCTGCGCACCAAACTCAGCCAGGATGACCGGTTGCGGCTAGCGGCCTATATGGACACGCTGCCCTCCGCCGTTCAAGATGCGCCGGAAGACGGACCGGCGGAAATAGGGAATTCGGCGCCGGCGAATTAGCGCGAGACGCGTCGCCGGCATGGAGAATCGGCAATGATCGACAGACAAACAGGCAGCGCTAAGTAGCGCCATGTCGGCTAGGCATCTGGTTTTTCAGGGCGATAGGATGTCGGTCCGCCCGGATCCAACCGGTCCGAGCGTGACGCCGAGGGAGCAGCGG
>JASGTU010000157.1 GCA_030058085.1 Chloroflexota bacterium | reverse complement strand
CCGGCAGGCTGGCCGAGAGCCGCATCATCCGCAATGCCCGCACAGGCGAGCCGGTGGCCTACCGCCACCGCGACGGCGCGCTGGAATACCTGGCCGAGCCTGTCACTGTCGCGGCCCTGCCCGCGCCAGAGGAAGACTACGAACCGCCGTCCATCGTCCGCGTCAACGGCGCGCGCCGGGAGACGCTTTACCAGTACGACGACGACCTCGCGCTGCATTGGCGCGACATGCACATCGTCCTGACGCAAGAGCAGATACGCCAGCTCCGCCGCTGGCACAACGCAGGCCACACACGTATCCGCCGCGACAGCAGCAGCGCCGGGCCGGGCGTGGACAAAATAGGACTCGGCTCCGGCAGCGTCTATAACACGCTCCGCGCCGTGCTGCTCGGCCTGGAATACATCGACGACAGCGGCGCGTGGACGGCGCGCGGATTAGCAGAATTGTTGGCCGTCGCGCCGTCGTCGTCGTCCCCGTCCTCGTGGTCAGACGGCGACGGGGGGGAAGAACAAGCCGGGGTGGGGGAGTGATGAACGTCGCCGCCCTCGCGCTCGCGCTCGCGCTGTTCCTGCTTATCGTTGGTGGCGGCGCGCTCGCACTCGCCCTGCTCGCCGCCCGCGACCGGGGCTACGACGCCGGCTACCGCGCCGGCGCGGACGGGCTGCAGCGGGCGAAGCGACGCGCCTACGACGCAGGCCGGAGCGACGCGGCGTGGGAGCTGCGTGACGAGCTGCACGAGGCGGCGGCGCGGGCGCTCCTGGCGCCGCGTGACGCGCCGCGAGTGGACGAAGACGCGCCGAGCCTGATAAGGCCGGGCGTGAATTGGCCGAAGAGGGCGGCGGGATGACACGTAATGGCACTGTAGACGCACTCTACAGGGTGCAGGCGCGGCTGAATGAGTTGCATGATAGCCACGGCATGTCGTGGCGAGTCATCGCGCAGCGCGCCGAATTCTCCGACCTCTCGCACGCGACGCTACGCGACATCGCCGAAACCGCGCGCGCCAGCGCCAAGACGCGCCGCGCATCGAGACACTGACAAGGTGTTTCCGAGAGGAGCGTGAGAAATGGGAGGATTTGTACCGATGACCGATGAACTATTGGAACAATTAGGAATGTTGATTGACAAGGCTGACAACTATTTGGCGCTGCAAGAGAATCATTTCTTGCCGCCCCACGCTCGCCTTGACGCCGCCGTGCAGGGTTTGGTTGAACTGAGGGACACGTTGCTGGAAATGTATCAGGAAGGCGACGGTGAAGATTGGTGGCCGATGGGACACCCGATGGAGGGCAAAACCGATGGACGATAGTTGGGACGAACACGGACCACCATACTACGGCCCGCCATATGAATGCGACTTGTTCGGGCATGAGTGGGAGCCATTGCGTTGTCAGGAGTGCGGCGCATATGTCGGGGATGGCTGCCAGTCGTGCGGCACGTATCGCACGCCTGAGCATCTGGCATATGGCAGCATGCACGCGCCGAATTGCAAGAGCGCAGACTAGGGTGAGTTGGTTGATAGAGAGATAGATAAGGAGATGGAAGATGGGATTTGAAATAGGTGATGAGGTATGGGTAGCTGCACCCTATGAGACTGGGCCTTTGCCCGTACAGGCGAAACTAACGGCGTGCATCGTCGGCGGTTGGGAACCCATCTACACGGTGGAATACGAAGGTCGAAAATACGACGTTCTGGCATCGCAAATTTTCGACCACGAGCCGAGTCGGGCAATTGTAACCGATGAGTTGGGTAGCTATACGGAGTGGAGGTAAATTTTGTAATGATGACTGACGAACTGAAGCCGTGCCCCGATTGTCGGCATAAGGCCCAGCTGTACGAAAACAACTTTGTTGGCAGGCACAGCTTTAACATCGAGTGTAAAAATTGCGGCCGCCGCACAGGGGAGTACGAAAAAGAGCACGAACTAATCGCCGCCTGGAACCGCCGGGCCGCGCCGGTGACGGGGTGGGTTAGCGTTGATGAGCGGTTGCCGGAACCGGACCAGGAGTTTCTGGCATGGAATGAAGCGAAAGAGATGTATTTGGTAGGTCGAGGCCCGTCACCTGCGTATTTCACCCACTGGCAACCCCTACCACCGCCGACCAGCGCGCCCGCCTGCACGCCCTCGCCACCGCGCGGGGGCTGACGTGGAGCGAGCTATGCCGGGCGCTGGCGGACGGGGCGCTGGCGCTGCCAGGGTAGGGGAGGCGCTACCACCAATTTTCGGAATTGGTGCTTTTACCTCTTGACAAACTACATAGTTTTTTGTTACTATGTAGTTAATTCAGGAGGCAGAGATGAACATCCAGACAGTAACCAGCACGAAAGAGTTTGATAGCCTGACAGAGAGTTGGCGGAAGCTGGCGGTCTGGCAGTTCGGTCCCCTCTGCACCCTGGACGACGAAGACACTGATGCTACCGTACTGGTAGCGACGGTGGATGGCGAAGCCGCCGCCTATCTCATTGCCGAGAGCAGCGGCGTCTGGCACGTAGAGACCCGCCCCGAGCACCGGGGCAGGGGATACGCCCGGACGCTGTGCCAGGCGGCTAACGTGACCTTCGCCTGGGAAGTTTGCAGCGACGAAGGCGCGGCCTTCGCCGAGAGCCTGGGCATCGACTTTGACGACGCCCGCGAGTAAAAGGAGAAAATGATGTTTGACTTAAAGCACGCTTCGACCGACTTAAGGAAAGCCGTCAAGGTCGCGTACGGCATCACGCGCGGCAGATATGAGACCTTCGACCTCCAGGCTCAAGGCTCCTGGGAAGGCTCCGAACTGGACGACCCGCGCATCGCCGCGAAGGTCTACAACCGGCGCTACCCGGACGGCGTCGCCGTCAC
>JASGTU010000156.1 GCA_030058085.1 Chloroflexota bacterium | reverse complement strand
TTTGTCTCTGTTGCAGGGGAAGAAGATCGCCATCATCGGTTACGGCAGCCAGGGGCACGCCCACGCGCTCAACCTGAAGGACAGCGGCCTGGATGTACGCGTCGGGCTGTATGAGGGAAGCAAGAGCAGGCCCGCTGCCGAGGCTGCGGGGCTGAAGGTGATGACCAACGCTGCCGCCGCCGCTGAGGCGGACATGATCATGATGGTGTTGCCGGACCCGATCCAGGGGAAGGTGTACGAGGAAGACATCGCGCCCAACCTGAAGGCGGGCGACACGCTGATGTTTGCGCATGGCTTCAACATTCGCTTCGGCTTTATTCAGCCGCCCGCGTCGGTCGACGTGTCGATGGTGGCGCCCAAGGCGCCGGGCCATCGCGTGCGCGAGGTCTTTACGGAAGGGTCGGGCGTGCCTGCGCTCGTCGCCGTCCACCAGGATGCGAGCGGCCAAGCCCTTGCCAACGCGTTGGCCTATGCCAAGGGCATCGGCAGCACGCGGGCCGGCGTGCTCGAAACCACCTTCGCCGAAGAGACGGAGACCGACCTGTTCGGCGAGCAGACCGTGCTGTGCGGCGGCGTGAGCGAGTTGATCAAGGCCGGCTTTGAGACGCTGGTCGAGGCGGGATACCAGCCTGAGATCGCCTATTTCGAGTGCCTGCACGAGTTGAAGCTGATCGTCGATCTGATGTACCAGGGCGGCTTGAACTACATGCGCTTCAGCGTCAGCGACACGGCGGAGTGGGGCGACTACAAGAGCGGACAGCGCATCATCACCGACGAGGTGCGCCAGAACATGAAGGCGATTCTGGCTGAGATTCAGTCGGGCGCCTTCGCCGAGGAGTGGATGGACGAGTATCACGGCGGCGGCAAGCAGTTCTATGCCCGACGCAATCAGGAGCAGAACCAACAGATCGAACAGGTCGGCAAGGAACTGCGCCGCATGATGACTTTCCTCAATGCGAAAGAGGTCTAGGCCCGCGATTGGGCCGGCGGCTTTTGCACGCAGGCAAGGGCCTGTCGCGGACGCCCGTCCGCCGGCAGGCTCCCTTGCCCCAGCGGAAAGGGGGTGGGCGAATGGAAGATGACCTTAGCGGCCTTAGCAAGCGCCCCGCGCCGGGCGGCTTTTCTGCGCGCCGCGGTTTGGGGCGGGAACACCGAATTCACACGCAATTTCGCCATCACACCCTGAGGAGATTACGGTATGACCACCGAGTTTTTCGACAATGACAATGGCATGGACGATGCGGTGAGCGACGAGCCTGCCGTAGACGCAGCCCAGTTTGCTATCGACGATATTGCCGCCTATGCGCGCGAGATTGCCCACGGCAGCCGCGTGGTCATATTCGACACGACGTTGCGCGACGGCGAGCAAAGCCCCGGCGCTACGCTCAACACCCAGGAAAAACTGGATATCGCCCACCAACTGTCACGTCTGGGCGTGGACGTGATGGAGGCCGGCTTCCCCGCGGCTAGCCCCGGCGACCTGGACGCGGTGCGCCAGATCGCGGAGACTGTCGGCTGCCGGGCGCGTTACGACGGGGACGGCAAGCCGGCCGCGCCGCCGATCATCGCCGGCCTGGCGCGCGCCAACAAGAAGGACATCGACAAGGCGTGGGAAGCGGTGAAGGGCGCGGTGCGCCCGCGCATCCACACCTTCATTGCCACCAGCGACATCCACATGGAACACAAGCTGCGCATGAGCCGCGATGAGGTGCTGGAGACCGTGGGCGACATGGTGCAGTATGCGCGCAGCCTGTGCCAGGATGTCGAGTTCAGCCCGGAGGATGCGGGCCGCAGCGACCGCGAGTTTCTGGTGCAGGTGCTGACCGTCGCCATTCAGGCCGGCGCCACCACCTTGAACATCCCGGACACGGTCGGCTATACCACGCCGGAGGAGTTCGGCGGCCTGATCAAGTACCTGCGCGAGAACGTGCCGGGCGGCAAGGATGTGATCTTCAGCGTTCACTGCCACAACGACCTGGGCATGGCGACCGCCAACACCCTGGCGGGCCTGACCAACGGCGGGCGGCAGATGGAGGTCACCATCAACGGGATCGGCGAGCGCGCCGGCAACACCAGCCTGGAAGAGACGGTGATGACGCTGTTCGTGCGCCAGCACGTTTACGGCCTGGAAACCGGCATCGTGACGTCCGAGATACACCGCGCCAGCGATATGGTAAGCCGCTACACGGGCATGGTCATTCAGCCCAATAAGGCCATTGTCGGGGCGAACGCCTTCGCGCACGAGGCGGGCATTCACCAGGACGGAATGCTCAAGCACAAGCGCACCTACGAGATCATGGACGCATCGACCATCGGCCTGAGCCAGAGCCGGCTGGTGCTGGGCAAGCACAGCGGACGACACGCTTTGCGGCGCAAGCTGGAGGCGCTGGGCTATCACCTGACCGCGGATGAACTGAACGATGTCTTCCGCCGCTTTAAGGATGTCGCCGACAAGAAGAAGACGGTCACCGATGCGGACCTGGAAGCGCTGGTCGGCGACGAGATCTACCAGCCCAAAGAGATTTGGGAACTGGTCAACGTGCAGGTGCAGTGCGGCATGAATGTCGTGCCCACCGCGGTGGTGACGGCGCGCAATACGCAGACCGGACAGACCGTAACCGACGCCGGGTTCGGCACAGGGCCGGTGGATGCGGTATACAAGGGCATCAACCGCGTCATTGGCGTGAGCAATACGCTGGTGGAGTTCTTGGTGCAGGCGGTGACTGAGGGCATCGACGCCAACGGCGATGTGACCATCCGCATCGAGGTGCCGGACAGGAGCCTGGGCTATAAGGAGACGGCGCAGGGCCGTCCGCGGCGCCGTCTGTTCAGCGGCCGCGGCGTCGATACCGACATCATCGTCGCCAGCGCCAAGGCGTACATGCAGGCGCTGAACAAGGCGTTGGCGATGGAGATAGAAGAATCTTCGGCTGTGGAAGTTGCCGCCGTGTTAATGAGAAAAGCCTTCCTGGGGGGCCGCCGGCTCTCTGGATGGCTTCGACTCTCTGAGGAACGGCAACGGCGAGAATCGCGAGAATGTATAAGCCTGGCAACAAATAAAGCATTTGATCAAGTGGGCGGCTTTGAGGTATAACCAATACCCTGATCCGGTAAGGATCATCGTTTTTGGACTGGATCATCGTTTATACCCACGAGTTGCGTCCTTCGAGGCGGAGGGACGCCTGGTCACCGCTGACCCGGCTGATGACACGGCGCCCCCGTACTTGTAGCTAGATGAGGAAGGACGCAACTATGCACAAAACCGAAGCGGTAGACATCGCCCAAGATACCTGTCGCCCGTTCGAGCGGGAAGGCAAGCTGCCCCCGGCACGAGGGCTGTATGACCCGCGCTACGAACACGATGCGTGCGGCATCGGTTTTGTGGCCCACATCGAGGGACGGCGCAGCCATTCCGTGCTGCAGATGGCGCTGGAAGCGCTCGCCAATCATTCGCACCGCGGCGCGGTGGCGGATGACCGCAAGACGGGCGACGGGGCCGGCATCCTGACGCAACTGCCCTATGAGTTCTTCCGGCGCGAATTGCAGCGGGTGGGCGTAGAGCCGCCGCCGGCGGGCGATTTGGCCGTGGGCCAGCTCTTTCTGTTCCGCCAGGACGCGGAGGACCGCGACCATGCGCGCCGCATCATCCGCGAGGTGTGCGCCGAGTTCAAGCTGGAGACGTTGGCCTTCCGTTCCGTGCCCGTCATCGACAGCGCGCTGGGGCGCCGGGCCGAGGCAAGCCGCCCGTGGATGGAGCAGGTGTTGGTGCGGCGCACGCCGGAAGCGTGCGATGCGGGCGACGACTTCGAGCGCGTGCTCTACCTGGTGCGCAAGACCATCATCAACCGCGGGCGCGCCGCCGGTGTGCAGCGCCTCTACATCGCCAGCTTCAGCAGCCGCACCATCGTCTACAAGGGCCTGGTGTTGGCTGCGGAGCTGTCGCATTTCTACCCGGACCTGAGCGATTCGGACTTCACCACGGCGATCGCCGTCTTTCACCAGCGCTACAGCACGAACACCTTCCCCACTTGGGAGCGCGCCCAGCCCTTCCGCATGATCTGCCACAACGGCGAGATTAACACGCTGCAGGGCAATGAGAATTGGATGCGGGCGCGTGAGAGCGACCTTGCGCACCCCGTGTGGGGCGAACATACGCCCAAGCTGCGCCCGGTCATCGCCGGGGAGAGCAGCGACAGCGGCAAGCTGGACAACCAACTGGAGCTGCTCGTGCGCAGCGGGCGGGACGTGCGCCACGCGCTCATGATGATGATCCCCGAGGCGTGGGAGCGGCTGCCGGAGGGCGAGGTCACGCCCGAGCGCCGCGCCTTCTACCAATACCACAGCGCGCTGATCGAGCCGTGGGACGGGCCGGCGGCTGTCACCTATACGGACGGGCGTATCGTGGGCACCATCCTCGACCGCAACGGGCTGCGTCCGGCGCGCTATGTCGTGCTGGACAACGGCCTGGTGATCAGCGCCAGCGAGGCGGGCGCGGTGGCCTATGACGAAGCGCGCGTGGTGCGCAAAGGCCGGCTGGGACCGGGCCAGATCATGTGCGTGGATACGACGCTGGGCGTGATGATGGGCGACGAGGAGATCACGCACTACTTTGCCGCGCGCCGTCCCTATGACCGCTGGGTGCAGGACAACCTAGTCAACCTGGATGGGCGAGTCACACAGCAGGCGGTGACAGAAACCGGCGCCGGCGCTTCCGCTGTCTCCGCCAACGGCGGCGATGCGGTGCAGAAGTCCGCATTGGTGCAGCGGCAGCTTGGCTTCGGCTATACGAGCGAGGAAATGGTCGTGGTGTTGCGGCCAATGGTGGCAGAGGGGCACGAACCAATCGGCTCAATGGGCGACGACGCGCCGCCCGCAGTGATGAGCAACCTGCCGCGGCCGCTGTTCCAATACTTCAAGCAGCGCTTTGCCGAGGTGACCAACCCGCCCATCGACCCGCTGCGCGAAGAGATGGTGATGAGCCTGCGCATGTTGCTGGGCCGCCGCGCCAATCTGCTCATGGAGATGCCGGAGGCGACGCGGCTGGTCGAGCTGTCCTCGCCGGTGCTGAAGCCGGAGCAGATGGCGGCGCTGACGGCGCTGGGCGAGCCGGAATTCCGCTCTGCGACAATCCCGGCGACGTGGGAACTGCCTGCAGAGCGCAGCGGCGCATCGGCCGGCAAGGCGTTGGCCGAGGCCGTGGAGCGCCTGTGTCGCGCGGCGGAAGAGGCGGTGCGCGACGGCGTGCGCATCCTGATTATCAGCGACGAGACGGCGGAGCGGGATGTGCTGCCTATCCCCGCGCTGCTGGCGGTGGGTGCGGTGCATCACCGGCTGATCCGGCAGGGGCTGCGCATGAGCGCCAGCCTGGTCTGCGCCAGCGGCGAGCCGCGCGAGGTGCATCACTTCGCGGCGCTGATCGGCTATGGGGCCAACGCCGTCTACCCGTACCTGGTCTACGAGACCATCGCGGAGATGGTGGCGGAAGGCCGCCATACCGAAGGACTGACGCTAGCCCAGGCCATCGGCAATTTCGTCAAGGCCGTGGATAAGGGCTTGCTCAAGATCATGAGCAAGATGGGCATCAGCACGGTGGACAGCTATTGCGGCGCGCAGATTTTCGAGGCGCTGGGGATCGGCCAGGAACTGCTCGATGTCGCGTTTGTGGGCACGCCGAGTGCGCTGGGCGGTGTGGGCTTCGCCGCCGTCGCCCAGGACGTGATCGCGTGGCACGCCCGAGCCTACCCGCAGGGCGACGCGGCAACTATGACGAAGGCCAAAGCCCCGCGGCTGGATACCTGGGGCCTGTTCAAGTCGCGGCGCGGCGGCGAGACCCATTTGTGGAGCCCGGAGGTCGTCCACGCGTTGCAAGCCGTGGCGAAAGCCGGGTCGCAGGAAGAGAGCCTGGCGGCGCACAAGAAGTACGCGGCGCTGGTGAACGGCATGAAGTTGGCGCCGCGGCATCTGCTCGATTTCCGGCGCACACGACCGCCCATTCCCCTGGCGCAAGTGGAGCCGGCGGAGCGCATTCTCATGCGCTTCAGTACCGCCGCCATGTCACACGGCGCGCTCAGCTCGGAGGCGCACGAGACGCTGGCGATCGCCATGAACCGGCTGGGCGGCATGAGCAACAGCGGCGAGGGCGGTGAGGCCAAAGACCGCTACTTCACCGAGCGGGCAAGCAAGATCAAGCAGGTGGCGTCGGGCCGCTTCGGCGTGACGCCCAGCTATCTGATGAGCGCCAGCGAGTTGCAGATCAAGATGGCGCAAGGCTCCAAGCCGGGCGAGGGCGGTCAGTTGCCGGGCCACAAGGTGTCGGCGGAGATTGCCGTGCTGCGCCACAGCACGCCGGGCGTGGCCCTGATCAGCCCGCCGCCTCACCATGACATCTACAGCATCGAGGACCTGGCGCAGTTGATCTATGACCTGAAGACGGTCAACCCGACGGCTAAGGTGAGCGTGAAGTTGGTGGCGCAGGTCGGCATCGGCACGATCGCGGCGGGCGTCGCCAAGGGCTTTGCCGACGCGATCCACATCAGCGGGCACGCCGGCGGCACGGGGGCCAGCCCGTTGAGCAGCATCAAGAACGCGGGTCTGCCCTGGGAGATCGGTCTGGCGGAAACGCACCAGGTGCTGTTGGCGAACGGGCTGCGCACGCGGGTGACGCTGCGCACGGATGGCGGCCTTTCCAGCGGGCGCGATGTGGTGATGGCGGCCATGTTAGGCGCGGATGAGGTGAGCTTTGGCACCAGCGCTATGATCGCCGAGGGCTGCATCATGGCCCGCGTCTGCCACAAAAACACCTGCCCGGTCGGCGTCGCCACGCAGGACCCGGCGCTGCGCGCTAAGTTCGAGGGCACGCCGGAGATGGTGATGCACTTCATGCTTGCGATCGCCGAGGAAGTGCGCGAGCTGCTTGCCGAGTTGGGCTACCGCAGCCTGGACGAAGTGATCGGCCACCCGGAGATGCTGGCGCAGGTCGTGCACGGAGAGGAGGCCGAGTATCTGGACTTGGCGCCGCTGCTGTATGTGCCGGACACGGGCAGCGCGCGGCGCAATGTGCTGCCCAGCAACGAACTGCCCGAGGCGCAGACGGTGGGCGACCGCATCGTGGAGCAGGTGCTCGCCAGCCTGCGCGCCAACCCGGAGGCGCCGGTGCGGCTGGCGCACAAGATCAACAATTCGCAGCGTACGGTCGGGGCGCGGCTATCGGGCCAGCTTGCGCTGCGCTATGGCGATGAAGGGCTGCCTGCAAGCCAGGTGCAGATTCGCTTCGACGGCGCGGCCGGGCAGAGTTTCGGCGCTTTCGGCATCAACGGGCTGCATCTGACGCTCGTCGGCGAGGCGCAGGACTACGTGGGCAAGGGCTTAAGCGGCGGCGAGATCGTCATCCGCCCGCCGGAGGGCGTACGCTACGTGCCGCACCAGAATGTGATCGCGGGCAATACCGTGCTTTATGGCGCAACCGGCGGGCAGCTGTTTGTTGCAGGCTTGGCCGGTGAGCGCTTTGCGGTGCGCAACAGCGGCGCGACGGCCGTCGTGGAGGGCGCGGGCGAGCATTGCTGCGAGTATATGACCGGCGGGACGGTGGTCGTGCTGGGCGAGACGGGCCGCAACTTCGGTGCAGGCATGACCGGCGGCAGCGCCTACGTCTACGATATCAGCGAGACCTTCGAGCGGCGCTATAATCCGGAATTGATCGCGATTGCACGCCTCGGACCCGGCTTCGACGACGGCGAGCTAAAAGCGTTGATCGGCGAGCATGCGCAAAAGACCGGTTCGCTGCGCGCCAAGGCGTTGCTGGATGACTGGGAGTCGCAGCGCCGCTTCTTCTGGTTTGTCGCCCCGCGCCAGAACATGGCGGCGATCGAGGCGGCCAACGAGGGCGCGGCCCAGGTCGAGGCGGAGGAAGCTGTCAACCCATAGCAAGTGGAAGCGCGACTGAATGACGGCGGTTAATGCCGGGCATCTTCGACAAACTACAGCAAGGAGTAATCGCATTGGGCAAGACATTGTTTGAAAAGGTGTGGGATGCGCATGTGGTGACGCAGGACCCGGGCGCGCCGGCTGTGCTCTATATCGACGCGCACCTGATTCACGAGGTGACGTCGCCCCAAGCGTTCGGCATGTTGCGCGAGCGCGGGCTGAAGGCGCATCGTCCGGAGCGGACCTTCGCCACGATGGATCATGCCATCCCCACGCGCAGCCTGGACATGGCGCTGTGGCCGAGCGACGCGGCGACGCAGGTGCGCACGCTGCGTGAGAACTGCGAGGATTTCGGCATCACGCTGTGGGATATCGAGGGCGACGTGCAGGGCATCGTCCATGTCGTCGGGCCGGAGATGGGCGTGACCCAGCCGGGCATGACCATCGTCTGCGGCGACAGCCACACGAGCACGCACGGCGCGTTCGGCGCGCTGGCCTTCGGCATCGGCACGAGCGAGGTGGCGCATGTGCTGGCGACGCAATGCCTCTTGCAGCACAAGCCCAAGACCTTCGCCATCAACGTAGAAGGCGAACTGGGATTCGGCGTCACGGCAAAGGACGTGATCCTGGCGATCATCGCCAAGAACGGCGCCGCCGGCGGCACAGGCTATGTCTTCGAGTATCGCGGCAGCGCCATTCGCAAGATGAGCATGGCGAACCGCATGACGATCTGCAACATGAGCATCGAAGGCGGCGCGCGTGCGGGCATGATCGCGCCTGACGAGACGACCTTCGAGTACATCAAGGGGCGGCCCTACGCGCCCAAGGGCGAGGAATGGGACCGGGCGGTGGCCTATTGGCGCACGCTGGTGAGCGACGCCGGCGCCGCGTTCGACCGCGAGTTGACGCTGGACGGGTCGAAGCTGGAGCCGATGGTGACTTACGGCACGAACCCCGGACAGGGTGTGCCGGTGACGGGCTGCATCCCCATGCCCGACGAGTTGGACGACGCGGCGCAGCGGCGCAGCTTGTTCAGCGCGCTGGAGTATATGGGGCTGAAGCCGGGGCAGCCGATGGAAGGGCAGCCCGTCGACATCGTGTTCATCGGCTCTTGCACGAATGGGCGCATCGAGGACCTGCGCGAGGCGGCGAAGTTGGTGCAGGGCAAGCGCGTGGCGGACAGCGTGCAGGCGCTGGTCGTGCCCGGCTCGAAGGCGGTCAAGGCGCAGGCCGAGAAGGAAGGCCTCGACCGCATCTTCTCCGAGGCAGGCTTCGAGTGGCGCGGCGCGGGCTGCAGCATGTGCCTGGCGATGAACGAAGACAAGGCCGGCGCGGGCAAGTACGTGGCGAGCACCAGCAACCGCAATTTCCAGGGGCGGCAGGGGCCAGGCGCGCGCAGCTTGCTCATGAGCCCGATCATGGCCGCGGCCGCAGCCGTCAACGGGCGTGTCGTCGACGTGCGCGACATGCTCAACTAGAACAGGGATCAAATATGGAACCGATTCAGAAGTTGACGGCGCGCGCCGTGCCGCTGCGCGCCGAAAATGTGGATACCGACCAGATCATCCCGGCGCGCTTCCTCACCGCGGTGACGAAGGAGGGCATGGGCGACGGGCTGTTCTATAGCTGGCGCTATACGAGAGAGGGCGAGCCGAAGCCGGATTTCATGCTGAACGATCCGGCCTACGCCGGCGCGGAGATTTTGATTGCGGGGCGCAATTTCGGCAGCGGTTCGAGCCGCGAGCACGCGGTGTGGGCGCTGACCGACTACGGCTTCCGCTGTGTGATCACGCCGGGCTTTGCGGACATCTTCTACAACAACAGCCTGAAGAACGGGTTGCTGTTGGCGCCGCTGCCCGAAGACGCGGTCAATATGCTGCTCGACCTGGTGGAGGAGGACCCGACCACGGTGATCGAGGTGGACTTGGAGCGGCAGACGGTGACGCTGCCCGACGGGCAGGAGCACCATTTCGAGATCGATCCCTTCCGCAAGATGTGCCTGTTGCAAGGGGTGGACGACCTGGGCTATTTGCAGTCCAAGGCCGAGGCGGTGGCGGTGCATGAGGCGCGGTCCCCGTACTAGGACGGGTGACAGCTACGGCGCGAAGGGCGCCAGGAACAGCGGGCTCGCCGCCAATTGAGCCATTGGCGCAATCGTTCGTGAAATTTGTGCAATTCGTGGCTCAAAAACATCCGCAGGGGGAGCGATGACGGCGCTGGAGCGATGTCGCTGGCCAAAGTTGGGGCCGCGTTATGACCGGGCGCTGCGGGCGGCGGTCGAATTCATCCTGGAGCGCTTTGAGGCGCAGGGCATCATCGCCGCCGGCTCGATTGTCGCCGGCAACCCGGGACCATCCAGCGATCTGGATCTGTACGTGATCCACGAAAAGCCGCTGCGCCAGCGCATTCAGCAATGGTTCGAGGGTGTGCCCGCCGAGATCTTCGTAAACCCGCCGGCGATGGTGCGGCAGTACTTCGCGGAGGAGCGCTACCGCCCCTGCACGGCGAACATGCTCGCCACCGGCTTCGTGATCCTAGACGATGCGCCGGTCGTGGAGGCGTTGCGCCGCGAGGCCGCGGACTGGCTGGCGCAGCCGTTCGACGTGCCGCAGGGCGAGTTGACCATGCGCCGTTATCTGGCGGCGGATGCGTATGACAACGCCCAGGACATTGCCGAACGCAACCCGGCGGGGGCCGTGCGCATTCTCAATGGGGCAGTGGACGATATGCTGCGTTATGCGTTTCTGGCCCGCGGCCGCCGCCTGCCCAGAGAGAAGGCGTTCCTGGACGAGTTGGCGCGACTCGATCCGGAGTTAGGCGGGCTGGCGCAGAGCTACTATCTTGCGCCCGACGCGCCGGCGCGCTTTGCCCTGGCAGAGCGGATCGCGCAGTGCGCCATCGGCGTGACGGGCTTTTTCGCCTGGGAGTCGACGCCGGAAGCTGTGACGGTCGAGCCGGACGCATAGACAAACTGGTGCGTGTGCTAGGCGTCTGACATTCTGAAGCGAGCGGTAGCGAGCTGTAGAATCTCGCTGTACCGGAGGTCGAAATGCTTCGCTACCTCTCAGCATGACAGGTTTCGCATAAGCATTTACTGTAAGGGATTGATAGAAAGCAGAAACATGGAAGCTACCATTGTTGTATTGGCCGGAGACGGCATCGGGCCGGAAGTGACCGGCGAAGCGCAGAAGGTGATGGAGGTCGTGGCGGAGAAGTACGGGCATCAGTTCCACTTTAGTGCTCAACTGATGGGCGGGCGCGCCATCGACGAGTTGGGCACAAGCCTGCCGGACGAGACCGTAGAAGCGTGCCGCCGGGCCGACGCGGTCTTGCTCGGCGCGGTGGGCGGGCCGAAATGGGACAACCCCAACGCTGCCGATCGCCCGGAGCGCGGGCTGCTCGCCATTCGCAAAGAACTGCGCCTCTTCGCCAACGTGCGTCCGGTGAAGCTGCACCGCCAGTTGATCGGCGCCAGCACGCTCAAGGAAGAAGTCTTGCAGGGCGTGGACCTGGTGGTGATCCGCGAGCTGACGGGCGGCATCTACTTCGGACCGCGCCAAGAGGCGGGAGCCGAGGCGGCCGAAGCCTATGACACGATGCTCTATACCCGCCCGGAGATCGAGCGCGTGGTGCGCCTGGCCGCGGAGACGGCGATGGGACGGCGCAAAAAGCTCGCCTCTGTGGACAAGGCCAATGTGCTGGCTTCCAGCCGGCTGTGGCGCCGCGTGGCGACCGATGTGCTGGCCGAGTACCCGGAACTGGAGACGGAGCATGTGTTGGTGGACGCCATGTCCATGCACCTGATCCGGCGGCCCGCCAGCTTCGACGTGATCGTGGCGGGCAACCTTTTCGGCGACATCCTCACCGACGAGGCGTCGATGTTGGCCGGCTCGATGGGCATGCTGCCTTCAGCCAGCCTGGGCGATGTGGCGAACAGCCAGGGCTTGCCGCTGGGGCTGTATGAGCCGATCCACGGCAGCGCGCCGGATATTGCCGGCCAAAGCGTCGCCAACCCGCTGGCTGCCATCCTCAGCACGGCCATGCTTCTGCGCCACAGCCTGGGCCTGGAGCGGGAGGCGGCTGCCGTCGAGGCTGCGGTCGACCAGGTGCTGGAAGAAGGCGTGCGCACGCCCGACATCGCGCATACGGGCACAGAAGTTGTGGGCACGCAGGTGATGGGTGATCTCGTCACATCCAAACTTCGTGCAATGACCGCCTGAGCGAAAGAATCCTATGACAGCCGATCCGCAAGAACGCCTTCGCTACTGGATACGCACCCTGGGCAACTTGCTAGGTGAGACAATCATCGAGCAAGAGGGGCAGGACTTCTTCGAGTTGGAGGAGGAGATCCGGGCGCTGGCAAAGGCGTGGCGCGGCGGTGACCGTCTGGCGCAGGCGCGCATCGTCGAGCGAATCTCACACCTGGTCGAGGACCTGCCGCAGGCGTTGGCCGTGCTCAAGGCGTTTGCGACCTACTTCCAGTTGGTGAACCTGGCGGAGGAACGCCAGCGCGTGCATATCCTCCGCCGGCGCATGGCCGAAGCGTACGAACGCGGGGCGCCGATGGCGGAGACGATTGCGCATGCGGTGCAGCGTCTGTACGCCGAAGGGCTGAGCGCGGACGACGTGCGCGCGCTGCTGCAAGACCTGATGATCATGCCGGTCTTTACGGCGCATCCAACCGAGGCCAAACGTCGCACGATGCTCTTTAAGCTCAAGACGATTGCGGCCATCTTGAACGATCTGGACATGGTGGACCTGCTGCCGGCAGAGCGAGAGGAGAAGATCCAACAACTGCGCGAGAACATCGTGCTGTTGTGGCAGAGCGACGAGATGCGCGACCGCCCGCCCACGGTGATGGACGAGGTGCGCAACGGGCTGTACTTCTTCGAGAACACGCTCTACGATCTCGTGCCGCGCATCTATGCGGAACTGGAGCGGGCGCTGGTTGAGGCGTACCCCGGCGAGGAGTTTATCCTGCCGCCGTTTCTGCGCTACGGCTCATGGGTAGGCGGCGACCGCGACGGCAATCCGTTCGTCGACCTGGCCGTGACGGAGGAGACGCTGCGGGCGCACAAGGACTTGATCCTCGAACTCTATGCGCAGACGGTGGAGTCGCTGTACGACCACCTTAGCTCGGCGACGACGCGCACCGGCTTCAGCGAAGCGTTTTGGGAGAGCCTGCGCGGCGACTTCAAGCTTGTGCCCGCGCAGGAGCGGGAGGTGCTGGACCGCTTTGAGCAGGAACCGTATCGTCAGAAGCTGATTATGATGTTTCGCCGGCTGGCGGCGACCCGCACCGTCAACCGCCACGCTTGGCATGAGCAAGCGCCGGAGCGGCGCGCCTACGGTGATGCGCAGGAGTTTCTGGCCGACCTGTACATCATCCGCGACAGCCTGTTGCAGAACAAGGGCGAGCGCGTGGCGCGCAGCCGCCTGGCGGAACTGATCCGCGCGGTGGAGATCTTCGGCTTCCACCTGGCGACGCTTGACATCCGCCAACATGCCGAACGTCACCGCAGCGCCGTCGCCGAGGTGATGGAGCGCTACGGCCTGGCGCGGCGCTACGAATCCATGCCGGAACAGGATCGCGTGGCCTTGTTGAGCCGCGAGATCGGCGGCAAACGCCCGCTCACCGCGCTGCTTGATTTTAGTGCGGAGACGAATGAGACGGTGGGCCTGTTTCGCCTGATCCGCCGCGCACAGACCGCCATTGGCCCGGAAGCGGTGCAGACGTGCATCATCAGCATGACCACGCAGGTGAGTAACGTGCTGGAGGCGCTCTTGCTGGCGCGGGATGCGGGCCTCTACGGCAAGATCGACGTCGTTCCGCTCTTTGAGACGATCGAGGACCTGCGCACCGCGCCCTCGATCATGAGCAGGCTGTTCGAGAACGGTGCATATCGCCGGCATCTGGCTTTGCGCGGCGACCGCCAGCAGATCATGATCGGCTACAGCGATTCCAACAAAGACGGCGGCTATCTGATGGCGAACTGGATGCTCTTCTGCGCGCAGAGCGACTTAGCCAAGGTGTGCGATGAGGCCGGCGTCAAACTGATGCTTTTCCACGGGCGCGGGGGGACGCTGGGCCGGGGCGGCGGGCCGACCAACCGCGCCATCCTGGCGCAGCCGCCGGAATCGGTGCGCGGCCGCATTAAGGTGACAGAACAGGGCGAGGTGATCAGCAGCCGTTATTCCAACCCCGACATCGCCCACCGGCACCTGGAGCAGTTGGTCAACGCCGTGTTGCTGACGAGCGGGCGGCGCCCTCGTCATCCGGAGAGCGAAAGTTGGTTCGCGGCAATGGACGCGCTGAGCGAGATCGCGTTTGGCAAGTACCGTACGTTGGTGGAGAAGCCGAGCTTTCTGCGCTATTTTCACGAGGCGACGCCCATCGACCACATCTCGCAGCTCAACATCGGCTCGCGCCCGGCGCGGCGCAAGACGTCGACCGGCATCGCCGACCTGCGCGCCATCCCCTGGGTCTTCGCCTGGACGCAGTCACGCGTCAACCTGCCGGGTTGGTACGGCGTGGGCACGGCGCTGGAGCAGTGGGTGCACGAGGAGGGCGACGACGCGGCGCAGCGCTTAGAACGTCTACGCGCCATGTATGCGGAGTGGCCGTTCTTTCGCACCGTGCTGGATAACGTGCAGGTCGGGCTGAGCAAGGGTGACATGCAGATCGCGTCGCTCTACGCCGCGCTGACCGATGCGGAGACGCGCACCGCAGTGTTTGATGATATATTGGATGAGTACAAGCGGACGGAGCGCATGGTTTTGGCGGTCACGGGCTATGTGGAACTGCTGGAAAGCGAAGTGTGGCTGCAGCGCAGCATCCGGTTGCGCAACCCGTATGTGGACCCGATGAACTACATCCAGACGGCGTTGCTCGAACGGCTGCGCTGCCAGCCGGATGCGCCGAACGCCGCCGAGTTGCGCAAAGCCGTGCTGCTCTCGGTGAACGGCGTAGCCGCCGGCCTGCAGAATACGGGCTGAGCGCGCCTGCCGCAGCCGTCATCGAGAATTTTCGTGATAAGGGGTATTGCCGTGGACGACGTACTAGCAAGCGTAGATGGTCTGCTCATCGATATCGATGGGGTCTTGGCCCTCGGCGCTGAGGTGATTCCGGGCGCGCCAGAGACGATCCGTGCTCTGCGCGCCCGGGGCATTGCCATCCGGTTTATGACGAATACGACGATCTATTGCCGGCTCAGCCTGCTGGACCGCCTGCTCGCGATGGGGTTTGACATTCGCGAGGGCGAGTTGTTCACGGCGACCTACGCGGCGGCTTCTTATCTGCGCAGCCAGAACGCGCGCACCTATTACCCGCTCCTCATGCCCGACGCCCAGTTGGAGTTCAACGGCATCGAGGTGGACGAGGAGACGCCGGAGTTCGTGGTCGTGGGCGACATGGGGCCTAGTTTCAACTTTGTGCGCTTGAACAAGGCGCTGCGCGCCCTGCTCAACGGCGCGCAACTGGTGGCCCTGCACAAAAAGCGCATTTGGCGCACGGACGAGGGGTTGTTTCTCGACGCAGGCCCGTTCGTCGTCGCGCTCGAATACGCGGCTGAGGTCGGCGCAATCGTGACAGGCAAGCCCAGCCAGACCTATTTCCGCATGGTTCTGGACGATCTCGACCTGCCGCTTCACCGCGTGGCGGTGATCGGCGACGACATCGAGATCGACGTGCGCGGCGCACAGGCTCTGGGCATTCAGGGCTGGCTCGTCAAGACCGGACGCTTCCGTAAAGAGGACTTGGGCCGCGGCATCTGGCCCGACCGGGTCCTTGACAGCATTACCGATCTCAACAGGTGACCAAATGACCAGTTCACAACGACTGATCTTATTCGATTCGACATTGCGCGACGGGACCCAGGGCGAAGGGGTGGCATTAAGCTGTGACGACAAGCTGCGCATTGCCCGCCGTCTGGACGAGTTCGGCGTGGATTACATCGAGGGCGGCTGGCCCGGCTCCAATCCGAAGGACATGGAGTTCTTCGAGCGGGCGCAACACGAGCTGGACCTGAAGCACGCCCGCATCACCGCCTTCGGCTCGACCGTGCGCGCCAACACCAAGCCGGAGGATGACCCGCAGGTGCAGCTGTTGATCCAGGCCAATACGCCGGTGATCACGATCTTCGGCAAGACCTGGGACCTGCACGTGCGCGAGGTGCTGCGCACGAGCATGGAAGAGAACCTGCGCATGATCCGCGACACGGTGGCCTAC
This sequence comes from Chloroflexota bacterium, assembly GCA_030058085.1. Classification (GTDB taxonomy): domain Bacteria; phylum Chloroflexota; class Anaerolineae; order Caldilineales; family Caldilineaceae; genus JASGTU01. The sequence goes on along the minus strand of JASGTU010000156.1, from coordinate 11,197 downwards.
CTCAAGGGCTTCGGCAAAGAGGTGATCTACGATGCCGAGCACTTCTTCGACGGCTATAAAGCCGACCCGGAATATGCCTTGGCGACTCTGCAGGCTGCCATCCTCGGCGGCGCGGACGCGGTGGTGTTGTGCGACACCAACGGCGGCTGCATACCCTGGGAGGTGGCGGGGGCGGTGGAGGCCGTGCAGCAGCAGGTGTTGGGCCGCGGCGACGGCGCTGAGGGCGGCTCGACGGCGGCGGCGAACGTGGTGCTGGGCATCCACGCGCACAACGACAGCGAGACGGGCGTCGCCAACACGCTGGCCGCGGTGCGCCAGGGCTGCACGCACATCCAGGGCACGATCAACGGCTATGGCGAGCGCTGCGGCAACGCCAACCTGGTGAGCGTGATCCCCAATTTGCAGTTGAAGATGGGCTATCAGTTGGTGGACGACGACAAACTGCGCCAACTGACCGACCTAAGCCGCTACGTTAGCGAGTTGGCCAACCTCAACCCGGAATCGCACCAGCCGTTCGTAGGTTCCAGCGCGTTTGCGCACAAGGGCGGCACGCACGTCAACGCGGTGGTGAAGTACGCCATGAGCTACCAGCACATCGACCCGACGCTGGTGGGCAACGAGACGCGCGTGCTGCTGAGCGAGCTAAGCGGCAAGGACAACATCGCGGTCAAGCGCGCCGAGTTCGGCTTGGACGGGTTGACGCGCGAGGAAGAGCGCCAGGTCTTGCAGCAGATCAAGGAACTGGAAAGCGTCGGTTTCGCCTTCGAGAGCGCCGAGGCCAGCGTCGACCTGATGCTGCGGCGCATGCGCGACGATTACGTGGCGCCGTTCTCGTTGATCGACTACACGGCGAACGTGGAGCATCGGGCGGGCCGCGGCATGTTCTCCGAGGCGACTGTCAAGGTCACGGTGGGCGACGAGGTCTTTCACGAGGTGGCGGAGGGCAACGGCCCGGTCAACGCCATGAACCTGGCGCTGCGCAAGGCCATCCAGAACATCTACCCGCGACTGCGCGATGTCCACCTGACCGATTACAAGGTGCGCATATTGGACAGCCAGAGCGGTACGGCGGCGATGGTGCGCGTGCTGATCGACTGCACCGACGGCGAGCGCAGCTGGACGACGGTCGGCGCCAGCACCAACATCATCGAAGCAAGCTGGATCGCTCTCTCCGATTCGGTGGAGTACTACCTGCTGACCGAACGTGAGCGCGAAGCGCAAGCAGCCTGAGCGCGCATGATGGCCTGCCCGGAAGCCAAAACCGCTGCCGGGCAGGCGCAATCTACACGTAAACTATGCCGGAGACGGCGTCGACGCCGCCCCAGGCCATAATTCTCAAAACGCTAGAGAAGGAGAAGTTCCTGATGCCGGCGACAATTGCCAACGGCCTCAATAAGTACAGCCGCATCCTGACGCAGACGCGGTCCCAGGCCGGCTCCCAGGCCATGCTCTATGGCGTGGGGCTGACCGACGAAGATATGCAAAAGCCCCAGATCGGCATTGCCAGCATGGGGTGGGAAGGCAACACCTGCAACATGCACCTCAACGATCTGGCCCGTGTGGTCAAGGAGGGGGTGCAGCGGGCAGACATGGTCGGACTGATCTTTCACACGATTGGCGTGAGCGACGGCATTTCGATGGGCACCGAGGGCATGAAGGCCTCTCTGCTCTCGCGCGACATCATCGCCGACTCGATTGAGACGGTCATGCGTGCGCAGTGGTATGACGGCAACATTTCGCTGCCTGGCTGCGACAAGAACATGCCCGGCGTGATCATGGCGATGGCGCGGGTCAACCGGCCCAGCATCATGGTCTACGGCGGCACGATCAAGCCCGGCCATTTGGGCGACAAGAAGCTGGACGTCGTGTCGGCCTTCGAGGCGTACGGGCAGTGGCTGGCGAAAGATATCACCGAGGAGGAGTTGAAGGAAGTGCTGCGCAACGCCTGCCCCGGCGCTGGCGCGTGCGGCGGCATGTACACGGCCAACACCATGGCGTCCGCCATCGAGACGCTGGGTATGAGCCTGCCCTATAGCTCGTCCTATCCGGCTGAGAGCCGGGAGAAGCTGGAAGAGTGCCGCCGCGCGGGGTCAGCGCTGCGTTATCTGATCGAGCACGACATCAAGCCGAAGGACATCCTGACGCGACAGGCCTTTGAGAACGCCATCACGGTCGCCATCGCGCTGGGCGGCTCGACCAACGTCGTGCTGCACCTGATCGCCATGGCGAAGGCCGCAGATGTGCCGCTGACGATCGACGATTTCCAGGTTATTTCCGACCGCACGCCGCTGCTGGCGGACCTCAAGCCCAGCGGGAAGTTTGTGATGGAAGACCTGTACGACGTGGGCGGCGTGCCCGCGGTGCAGCGGCTCCTGCTGCGCGAGGGGCTGTTGCACGGCGACTGCCTGACGGCGACGGGCTTGACGCTGGCGGAGAACATCGAAGATCTGCCCGACCTAAAGGAGGGCCAGAAGATAATCTCCCCCATCAGCCAGCCGCTGAAGAAGACGGGCCATCTCCAGATCCTCTACGGCAATCTGGCGGAGGAAGGCGCGGTCGCCAAGATCACGGGCAAGGAAGGAACGCATTTCGCCGGCCCGGCCAAGGTGTTTGATTCCGAGGAGGAGACGCTGACGGCCATCGAGCAGGGCGAGATCAAACATGGCGACGTGGTCGTGATCCGCTATGAGGGGCCGAAGGGCGGGCCGGGCATGCGTGAGATGCTGACGATCACCTCGGCCATCATGGGGGCCGGTCTCGGCAAGTCGGTGGCGCTGATCACGGACGGCCGTTTCTCCGGCGGCACGCACGGTTTCGTCGTGGGCCACATTACGCCGGAAGCGCAGGCGGGCGGTGCGCTTGCCCTGGTGCGCAACGGCGACCGTATCACCATCGACGCCGAAACGAACCGGATCGACGTGGACGTGCCGGACGAGGAACTGGCGGCGCGGCGCGCTCAGTGGTCGACGCCTGCGCCTAAGTTCGCCAAGGGCGTGCTTTACAAGTACATGAAGATGGTTTCGTCCGCCTCGCAGGGCTGCGTCACGGACGAATAGCAAGTTTGCCGGGCGCAAAGACGTTGTCTTTGCCGGCTATATTTGCCACGAATTGTACGAATCGCACGAATTACACGAATCGGCTGAACCGAGTTCGCGTATTCGTGCGATTCGTGGCTTATTGGTTGAACCGGCTGTGCGTCCAGGCCGATGAAGCCCTGGCCGGCGGTGAAGCGAATGGCATCGCCGGGGCCGGGCGGCATCCACATTAGGCCAGGACTCTGCGCGCTTGCTGCAAGGTGTGGATCACGTGGTTGCGGCCGCGCAGAAGCTGGGTGAGACAGAAGCGATAGGCGTCACTTTGAGGGGCAAGTTCGGGCAGCCGCTGCGCAAAGGCCAAGTCGGGCAGCGCGTCGATGGCGACTGCCGGGTCTTGACGGAACCGGCCTTGTCGCGAATAGTCCAGGTTGACCAGGAGCCGCGAGAGGGCGATGAGCGCGTTGTTGGCGGCTTGGGCGCGGGCGTCGGCGGGATCGCCCTGGACTAGGGCTGCGTGGCGTGCGTAGAAGGCGTCGAGGTCGCGCGCCAGCGCGGTCAGCGCCTCTTGCACGGCGGCGAAGGAGAAATGCTCGCCTGCGGCCTGCTGATAGGCGGCGACTGTGTCTGCCATCTCGGTTACGGTGCGCCTATAGTCGAAGGGCAGGAGCGCCGCGTTGACCATGCGCAGGATGGCGGCTGCATAGATCTTGATGTCGCGCACCAGGTTGTCCGGGTCGGCAATTTCGAGGCGATCATCTTCGGTGTGCCAGGCGATGTTGCCGCCGCAGCCGCCGACTGCGTAGTAGTCCATTTCCGCGCGCTGTTTTTCGGACATTTCGGAGAGCAGCATAAAGAAGCCGGAGATGCCGAGGTTGTTGAAGGAGTAGTCGCCGGCGCGGAAGGGGCGCACGCCTTTCGCAGCGGCGCCGGTGACGTCACGGATGGCCTGCCGGCAGAACGCGTCGAGCTCGCTCATCCAGCAGACCTGCTCGAAGTGATCGGCCCAGCGACAGCCGGGCGAGTCGATGTCGAGGTGGGCGATGCAGTGCTCCGCCAGGTCGAGCGCGAAAGTGTCGGCATACCAGGTGGAACCGGCGTAGCGACCGGTCGAATGGCCCGGCCACCAGGCGATGCGCACGCTGCGCTTCAGGTGGCGGCGGTGATCCCAAAGAACGCGCGCCAATTCGAGCAGGGCGGCATCGCCGGTGGCGTTGTCGCCCACGCCCACGTCCCATGAATCGTGATGGCCGTGGACGAGCAGGTGCTTTTCCGGCTCAAGCGTACCGGGGATCTCGGCGACAATCAGCGGGCACTTGTACCAGCCCTCGTCGAGTTGGGTGTGCAGAGTAGCTTGCAAGCCGCCTTCTTGCGCCAGCCGGATCAGCCGGTCGCCGTCCTCGCGGTTGACGTCGAGGGCGACGATCTGCGGCTTGCGCTCGACGGAGTCGAGGTCGGGCGTTCCCCAGATAGTGGTGCAGATGCTCCAGTGAATGCGCTTGCCGGGGTTGATGAAGATGTGACCGATGGCCCCGCGCTGGGCGAAGAAATCCACTTCATCGGGGCCGGAGAAGCCTTCGAATAGCACGATCTTGCCGCGCACGTCCAGCCCGCGGTCGTCCATTTCGGGCGTGAAGATATGGGCGGGGTCTTCGTCCTCGCGGCGCGGGACATAGACGACTTCGCCTGTGACGCCTTCCGGGCTAGTGGAAAGCGAAAAGGCGGGCGTTTTGGCTTGGAAGGACAGGTTGTGCGGCGCGCCCAGATCGACGCGTGCGCTGCGCGGGATCGAGAGGAAGATTTCCGGTTCATACAGCTGGTGGGGGATGCCGAGTGCGTACAGCCGGTCGGAAATGTAGTCGGCGCCGGCGCGTTCTTCGTCGCTGCCGGAGACGCGGGCCAGGGTGGAGAAGCGCTCGACCAACGCCCACGGTTCGGCGATAGAAACATGGTCGAGGAGGTTCTGTTCCAGACCGGCAAGCGCGGCCTGGCGTTCATCGAGGTTCATTGCTTCGCTTTCTGGTTGGCCGCCGCGAGGACGGCAAGACTTGACGGTGCGGGGAACGGCTACAGATCATGTGTGGGGCAACCCATTTCCGCTGACATGCGGCGGGCCGCGTTCACGGTTTCGCGGATGAATACCGGCAGTTTTTCCGGCAGGAAACGCGATGAGGGCATGGCAAGCGCTACTGCTGCGATCACGGAGGCGCCGGCGTCGCGGATGGGGGCGGCTACTGCGCTGATGCCTTCCTGATCTTCTTCTTCGCTCAGATGGTATCCCAGACGGCGAATCTCAGCGAGTTTGCGTTTGACCGCGGCGGCATCGGGCGGGGTCTTGGGGGCGACACGCGGCAGCGGACCGTCGCCCAGCACACGGTCGATCGCGTCCGCAGGCATATAGGCCAAAATGCAATTGCAGGCCGCGCCGATCTGTAGCGTATGGCGGCGGCCCACCTCGGCGGAGATGCGCATGGGCTGGCTGCACTCCTGCTTGGCGATCGTCATGGCCTCTAGCCCGTTCAGCGCAAAGACATAGCTGGTCTCGCCGGTGATGGCGGTGAGATCGGCTAGGGCGGGGCCGGCGATGCGCGGCAGATCGAAGTCGCGCGCCACAGCTTGCCCCAATTCGAAGAGCTTCATGCCGAGGCGATAGCGTTTGGTTTGGGGATCCTGGCGCACATAGCCGCGCGACTCCAGCGTGTAGAGGATGCGGAAGACGCGCCCGCGGTTAAGCCCTAGCGCCTCGCTGATTTCGGACGAACTCTGCTCTGCTTTCGACTCGGAGAGAAAGGTTTCTAGCACGCGCAGAGCCGACCACAATACGGAGATGGTGTAGTCGCGCTTCTCGGCGATTTGACTTCCTCTATCCCTTCCGATATTGTTTCACTCTGTGAACGCATCTTTTACATGGCGGTATAGTAGCACAAGCGTTTAGTGCATGTCAAAGGTGAGCGGTTGCCCCTCCTCTCTGGGGCGCACCGGCGGCATGACCATTTCTCCGTTCAAATTTCCGTATTTTCTCGACTGCCAGGGAGCGACTGCATGACATCCGTACCAACTCTGCACGATGGGGAGCAAATCGTCTATTTTCAGGCCGGCGGCGACTGGTGCTATCTGTGGACGCCGGAGACGTTCAAGGCCGGCACGCCCGTCCCTGTGTTGATTCACCACCACGGCGCGGGCGGCTATGTGCGCGACGGCGGGGCGGACTGGTTTGAGGTGGACCAGAAGGTGGGCTATCTCAAGGCGATCATGCAGGCGACGGGCTGCGCTGTGGCTTCGTCGCATGCCTGCGGCGACCACTGGGGCAACGCCTGCTCCACCCAGGCGAACGGCGCCCTGTATGAAGCGCTGCTTGCCAGCGGGCATATGGACGCGGCGCGCGTCGGTCTGTTGGGCGGCGGGCTGGGCGGCGTGCTGGTGTGGAATACGGTGCTGGGTCCGCTGGCAGCGAAGGTGAAGGCCGCGGCGGTGTTGCAGGCCGTCGCCAGCCTGGAGGACATCATACGCGACCGTAAGTTCAAGGCGCCGCTGCTGAAGGCGTTTAGCCTGCCCGCCGACCTCGACGACGACGCGGCGATGGCTGCAGTGGCCGCGCAGGACCCGCTGCCACGGCTGCAACGGCTGCCCGTGGGCACGTCATTGCCGCGCACGGCCATCTATCATGGCGGGCAGGACAACAATGTTCTGCCGCAAGCCAACGCCGTCGCCCTGGCGGATGCGCTGCGCCGCGCCGGCGCTGACGTCACACTGGAGCTCTTCCCCGAGGCGGATCACTTCGTCCTCGAGATGGGCCAGCCGATCCAGGATCGCCTGGCCGCGTTCTTCGGGGACGCGTTGTAAGCCTGCTTTTCACCTGCCGGGGAGTTCACGTCTCCCCGGCAGGTCTTCCTCTCAGCCCAAAAACTCCACAGGCAGCGGCGTTTCGACCGCGCGCCCGTCGAGAACCGACAGGGCATAGGCCCTGGCGGCAGGGCGCGACGCGACCACGCGCCGCCTTTCGCTGCCAACATAGTGGAGGGCCGCGCCGTCGTCCAGCGCGTAGCCGGGGCGGATGCTTCCCTCTTGGAGGAAGCGGTGGAACATGGGACGTCGTTCGGGTTCACTGTCGTAGTGCGGGCAGTAGCTGCCTTCCAGGAAGCCGAGGGCGTCGAGCACGCCCAGCGAGTTTGCGCCGGAGTCGGTGACGCCTTGCTCGAACCAGCAGATGGCGCCTGCGCTGACGCCGGCTAGGACGACGCCGGCTTGCCAAGCCTCGCGCAGAATGGCGGGCAAGCCCCATGCTTGCCAGACGGCGAGCATGCTCTTGGTGTTGCCGCCGCCCACGAAGATGACATCCTGGTTGAGCAAGAGGCTGTGCAGGTCGGGTGTGCGGCTGAACAGCGGGATGTAGGAGGGGCGGCAGTCGAACTGGGTGTAGGCGGCGAAGAAGTTGACGATGTATTGGCTGGCGTCGCCGCTGGCGGTGGGCAGGAAGCAGACGGCTGGGCGGGCTGTGTTGGCCTGGTCGAGGATGTAGCGGTCCAGCGCCAGGTTTTGCGGCTCCATCGAGAAGCCGCCGCCGGCCAGGGCGATGATGTGTTGTTGTGCGGAACTCATCGTGAAGGTCTCCGGTTGGTGCGGGTTGTGCGGAAAGGCGGGATCGTACCGCGCGATCATAACAGGGGATGGCGCCTGCTTACAATCGCGGCGGCTCATAGGTATCGCGCCCGGCGGCGGGGATGCTGCCGCTACATCTGCCCTCTTGTCGCTTTATCGCTGGTCGGTTTGACAGAGCGGTTTGTACGCGCTTATCGTACCAGCCAAAGCGAGGGACTATTGCGCCGCGCCGGATGCGCGACGCCAAGCATCATCCACAAGGACATCCCATGAAAATCAAGAAGGCTGTGATCACCGCAGCGGGCCGGAAACAGCGCACCCTGCCGCTGCAAACGCTGATCGACCGCGATTCGGTGGAGAAGTCGGTGCTCAACATACTCATCGACGAGGTGGTGCGGGCGGGCATCCAGGAGATCTGCGTTGTGGTGCGGCCCGGCGACGAAGCGGCCTACGCCGAGGTGGCAGGCGACCATGCCGGGAGGTTAAGCTTCGTGCCGCAGGTCGATTCGCTCGGCTATGGGCACGCCATCTACTGCGCGCGCTCCTTCACCGGCGATGACCCCTTCCTGCATCTGGTAGGCGATCATCTGTACGTGAGCCGGGACGACGAGAGCTGCGCCCAGCAACTCGTAGAGGTCGCCGAGGCCCATGACTGCACGGTGTCTGCGGTGCAGTCCACGCGTGAGAGCCTACTGCCCTATTACGGCACGGTCGGCGGGCGGCGGCTGCCCGGCGCGCTGGATTTATATCAGGTGGATACGGTGATCGAGAAGCCTACGCCCACCGAGGCGGAACAGCGCCTCATCGTCTCTGGTCTGCGCGTGGGACACTATCTCTGCTTCTTCGGCATGCATGTGCTGACGCCTTCGGTGATGGAGGCGCTGGGGCGGCAGTTGGAAGCGGCGCAGGACGGCGCGGATAAGGGGCCGGCGAGCGTGACGCTCTCCTCGGCGTTGGCCGAGCTTTGCGGCCGCGAGCAATATTTGGCCGTCGAGCAGCACAACTCGCGCTATGACCTGGGCGTGAAGTACGGCCTGTTCAGCGCGCAGTTGGCCCTGGCCCTGCAAGGGCAGGACCGCGACGACGTGCTGGCGCGTGTGGTCGAACTACTCGCCGCACGCGACCTGGCCGCGGGGAGGGCAGGCGAACGATGAGTCGCTCTACGAGTGAACTGGTCCGCATCATCACGTCCGCCGACCCGGCGCAGCGCAATCGCTCGCTGGACGCGGTTTGCCGCAACGCCACGCTGGAGCAACTGCTGGCCGAATGCGCCGCGCTGGACCGCTTCCGGCGCACCAGCGATAATCTGTACGAGCGCGTGCGCGCCCTGTTCTTCCTCTACGCCATCTACCGCTTTCATCTGCCGCCGCGCCTGGAGTCGGACAGGGGCGCGCTCATCCCCTTCGACGGGTACGCCAACCTCCTCAAGCGCCGCTTCGAGGAGGCCATCGACATCTTCTTGCAGACGCAGGCGGCGGCGGGCGGGCTGAGCGACGGCATCGCCAGCGCGCTGGCTGCGGCCTACCACAGCCTGGGCTTCCAGACTTTGGCCGACCAGGTGCGGCGCAGCGTGCGTTCGGTGCGCGGCAACCAGTGGATGTTCCGCATCGGTCACCCGGCTGACCACCCGCTGCGCGTACGGCCTGAGCTGTTGCAGCGCACGCCGGCGGGCCAGGGCTTGTATCCCATCCTGCACGAGGCCACGCCTGTACGCATGGACCTGACGCACAGCGGGTGGAGTGACATCTTCTTCCTGGGTATGGACTTCCCCGAAGGCGCGCGCGTGCTCAATGTCTCGGTGGACCTGAGCGTGCGCGGGACCGGCGAGGAGTCTGCGCCGCGACCGCCCATCGAGACCTACTTCCGCGTGATCGACCAGCCCGTGCTGCGCCTGGTGAGCGTGGACCTGAACACGACCGCCGAGATCACGGCGCTGGACGAGGTGTTCGACTTCGCCAAGGACTACCTCGGCCTGCTCAAGGCGGCGGTGATCGCCTCCGGCATCGTGCCGCCCGGCATCGAGGGCGCGGGGCAGCCGTTGAGCGACCTGTTGGCGCGCATCGTGGGGCCTGGGTGCGGCATCGAGTTGGTGAGCCAGGTGAACGGCATCCCCAAAGGCTCGCGGCTGGCGGTGTCGACCAACCTGCTGGCGTCGTTGATCGCGGTCTGTATGCGCGCCACAGGGCAGACGCACGCCCTGACCGGCCAACTGGCGGAGGAGGAGCGCCGTGTCGCGGCGGCCCGCGCCATCCTCGGCGAGTGGCTGGCGGGTTCCGGCGGCGGCTGGCAGGATTCGGGCGGCGTTTGGCCGGGCATGAAGGTGATTCAGGGCGTGGAGGCCGGCGAGTCCGACCCGGAGTATGGCGTCAGCCGGGGCAGGCTTCTGCCCAATCACCGCATCCTGACGGGCGACGACGTGTCGCCGGCTATGCGGCGCAAGCTGCAGGACAGCCTCGTGCTGGTGCATGGCGGCATGGCGCAGGACGTGGGACCGATCCTGGAGATGGTGACCGAGAAGTACCTGCTGCGCTCCGAGGCCGAATGGCAGGGCAGGCAGGAGGCCATCCGCATCATCGACGAGATTCTCGACCTGCTCAAGCGCGAAGACGTGCGTTCGATCGGCGCAGCCACGCAGCGCAATTTTTTCGGCCCTATCCAGACGATCATCCCCTGGGCGACGACACTCTACACTGAGACACTGATCCGGCAGGTGGCGGAGGAGTTCGGATCGCGCTTCTGGGGCTTTTGGATGATGGGCGGCATGTCCGGCGGCGGCATGGGCTTTATGTTCGACCCAGGGGTTAAGCCGCAGGCCCAAGCGCGTTTGCAGGAGATCATGTCGGCGGCAAAGCAGCGGTTGGAAGCGGCTGTGCCCTTTGCGATGGAGCCGGTCGTGTACGATTTCGCCATCAACGAGCGCGGCACCTTTGCGGAACTGTTAACGGGCGAGCAGGCCCTCATGCCCGCGGGCTATTATGCGCAGACCGTGCCGGCGCTGGTGCGCCACGAGCAGCGCAGCCTGTCGCCTTTCCGCCGCGCCGAGCTTGATCGCTTCGCCGCGGCCTGCCGCACCGAACCCAAGCTGCGCGGCATGGTGCAGACGCTATTCGACCGGCTGCTGCCCAGCGCCGACGTGCAGGGCGCGGACACGGCGACGTTGGCCGAGTTGCTGGAGGAATTCGGCTTTGACCGCGTGCAGCACGAGCAGATCAAGGCCGATATGCGCAGCGGACGCATCGGGCTGGCGCAGAACCGGCTGCCGGTGACGAGCCGCATCGAGGATGTGCACGAAGACGAACTGGTCGATTTCGGTCACAGTGACGCCGCCGCCCAGCGGCGCAGATGGCGCGATCTGGGCATGCAGGCGTTGGCGGAGGGCGCGGCCGCGGTTGTGTCGCTGGCGGGCGGCGCCGGCAGCCGCTGGACGCACGGCGCGGGCGTGGTCAAGGCGCTGCACCCGTTCAGCAAGCTGGGCGGCAAGCACCGCTCGTTCATCGAGGTGCACATCGCCAAGAGCCGCCTGACGAGCCGGCTGTGCGGGACGCCGCTGCCGCACGTCATCACGA
>JASGTU010000155.1 GCA_030058085.1 Chloroflexota bacterium | reverse complement strand
GAAATCATCGACAGCACAGAACAGTTCGAGTAAACTCATGGTAGGACTCCTTGGGCGTAGCTGTTGATGTTTGGCGACATTCAGCTTATACGCTTTTAGGAGTCCTGTCTTATCCAGAATTCACGTTCACTACGTTCAGCATGACAGTACTACGTTCAGCATGACAGTCTGCCCCGAATCTGTGATATGCCCTATGGGGGCTATTGACCCTATGCGCTGAGAGATGCGCCGGGCGCTGCGCTCAGGGCGTGACGCTCAGCACCGGCCCGTCGAGGCAGAGGACGGCGCCGTCGTGCTCGCAGGCGCCGCATATGCCGACGCCGCAGCGCATATACGCTTCCCAGCTAAGCTGGCCGGGGATCGCATAGCGGCGCGAGAGGCCCTCCAGCGCGACCAACATGCCGTGCGGACCGCAGGCGTAGATGCCGTCCACTTCGCCGGCATCGAGCAACGGCTGCAGCACGTCGGTAACCAGCCCGCGCCGGCCGGCGGAACCGTCCTCGGTGGCGAGCGCCAGGCGAACCGCGGTTGAGCCGGCGCGCTCGCTTGCCAGGGCGCGTAAGTCATCGGCGTAGAGCAGCTCCTGCACGCTGCGCGCGCCGAGTATGACGGTGATCTCGTCTCTGCGGCCTAGCTCATGGCGCGCCAGCCACAGCAGAGGCGCGACGCCATAGCCGCCCGCGACCAGGGCGATGCGGCGTTGATCGGCGGGCGCGTCGAAGCCGTGGCCGAATGGGCCGCGCAGCCACAGCTTGTCGCCCACGGCGAGTTCGTGCATCAGCCGCGTGGCCGGCCCGACCGCGCTGATCATCAGGGCGACGGGGTCGGCGCTGACCAGGGAGAAGGGCTTTTCGTCGAAGCGCGGCAGCCACGCCATGACGAATTGGCCGGGCGTTGCGTCAAGGCGGGCGTCGAAGGTGAAGGTCTTGGTGCGGTAGTTATCCTGGCGGATGGCCGTAATCGGGGCGGCGGCGGGCAGCGTTTTGGGGATGCGAATCATGGCGGGCAGGGTCCTCGTTGCGTTAGGGCGTTAGGCGCGCACTTGGGCGACGACGATCAGCGTGTGCGGGATGTTGCGCAGGCCGGCGAGCGCGCTGTCTGCCGGAAACAACTCGTCGAGCAGGTCCGGCGGCGCGGGCGGTTCGAGCAGACGCCGCACCTGGAAGCCGGCTGCGTGCAGCAGGTCCGCCCAGGCGGACACGGGCCGCTCATATGAAACCATGCGAACGCCGGAATTCGCAAACGGCCAGGCGCGCGGCGCGGGGTCGAAGTAGCTGCGTTCGGGATAGCCGAGCAACTCCTGCGTCTCGGCGTCGTAGAAGCAGGCGCGGAAGGGGTGGTCGAGGCTGAAGACGAGGCTTCCCTGCGGGCGCAGCACGCGGCGGCACTGGCCCAGACATTGCTCGATGCGTTCGATGTAGGCGAAGACGCCGGCGGAGAAGACCAGGTCGACCGTGGCGTCCGCCACTTGGCCGAGGCTCTCGGCGCGGTCGAGGAGGAAGGTCGCCTGTATGTTATGGCGCTGCACCGTGCGCCTGGCCGCGGCGATCTGCTGCGGGCTGAAGTCGAGGCCGATGACGGACGCGCCGCGGCGGGCGAAATGCACGGTATTGTGACCGGGGCCGCAGCCTAGGTCGAGGACGGTGCGCCCCGTGAGCGGACCCAGGAGCGCCAGTTCGTCTTCCTCCGGGGCGAAGGGGCCGTAGCTGACGTGTGCTCCGAGGTCGCGGCGCAGTTCGTTGTAGGCGGAAGCGGCGCGGTCCCAGGCGAGTTGCGGATCGTCTTGTGTGTGCGGATACGCCATGTGGCGAGCGTCCTTTATGATCGGATTCAGGTCTGCCGGCGGGTGTGTGTCACCAGGGATGAAGGCTGTCGCCCTGAGCCGAGCAGCGGCGAAGGGTCTCCGCGCCGGGGACGCGAGATGCTTCACTGCGTTCAGCATGACAATCTGCCCCAAATCTGTGATACGCCCCTTGCCGCCGCTGCGGTTTATCTGTTTCGCCGGCCATGATACACTAGATGCGCCGGTTCGCCGAGCAAATGATGATCCCGAAATTAGACCGCAAGACGCGAAAGGATGGGCGCTGTGTACATCGTACACGTCTTTGTACATGTGAAGGAAGGCCGGGAAGAGGCCTTTAAGGCGGCGACGATTGAGAACGCGCGCAACAGCGTGCAGGAGCCGGGCGTGGCGCGCTTCGACGTTGCACAACAACTCGACGACCCGGCGCGCTTCGTCCTCGTGGAGGCCTATCGCACCGAGGCTGACGCCGGGCGGCACAAGGAGACGGCGCACTATAAGGTCTGGCGAGATACGGTAGCGGACATGATGGCCGAGGCCCGCAGCAGCGTCAAGTATGACAACGTGTTCCCCGACGCCGAAGGGTGGGGCTGATCATGTCGCACTTTGAGTTTTCCACGGCGAGCCGCATCATCTTTGGCGCAGGGGCGCATAAGCAGATCGCGCAGATTGCGAAGAGCTACGGCGCGCATGCGTTTGTCGTGGTCGACGTGACGCCGGAGCGGGCGCAGGCGATTCTGGACGGGCTGGAGGAGGCGGGCGTCCCCGCGACGGTCTACGTCGTAACGGGCGAGCCGAGCGTGGAGAGCGTCACCGCCGGGGTCGAGCAGGCCAAGGCCGCAGGCGCGGACGTGATCGTGGCGGTGGGCGGCGGCAGCGTGATCGACACGGGCAAAGCCGTGGCTGCGCTGAGTACGAATCGCCGGCCAATCATGGATTACCTGGAGGTCGTGGGCCAGGGCATACCGCTGACCGAGCCGTCCATGCCGCTGATCGCCGCGCCGACCACGGCGGGAACCGGCGCCGAAGTAACGCGCAACGCCGTGATCAAGGTCCCGGAGGAGCGCGTCAAGGTCAGCCTGCGCAGTGCGACGATGATGCCTGCGGCGGCGGTGGTCGACCCGGAGTTGACGTTGACCGTGCCGCCGAACGTGACCGCCAGCACGGGGCTGGACGCGCTGACGCAGTGCTTCGAGCCGTATGTGTCGTGCCAGTCGAACCCGCTCACCGACGGCATCGCCCGCGAGGGGATGCAGCGTGCGGCGCGCTCGCTGCGGCGCGCCTATGAAGACGGCAAGGACCTGGCCGCGCGCACGGATATGGCGATTGCCAGCCTGTTTGGCGGCTTGGCGCTGGCGAATGCCAAGCTGGGCGCGGTTCACGGCTTCGCGGCGGTGCTGGGCGGTATGTACCCGGCGCCGCATGGCGTAGTCTGCGCCAGCTTGCTGCCTTTTGTGATGGAGACGAACGTGGCTGCACTGCAAGCGCGTAAACCGGATTCGCCGCTGCTGCCGCGATTCGACGAAGCGGCGCGCCTGGTGACCGGCGACGCCGGGGCGACGGCTGCAGACGGCGTGGTGTGGATACAGGAATTGTGCGCGGAGCTGGCGATGCCGGGGCTGAGGCAGTTCGGGCTGAAAGAGGAAGACTTCCCGGAGATCGTGGCGCACTCGCAGCGGGCTAGCAGCATGAAAGGCAATCCGCTCAGACTGACCGACGAGGAACTGACTGCCATCCTGCGCCGGGTGCTGTGAGCGAATAGGCCTGGCTATTGCCCAGTGTGCCACCAGTCCTTGGCCGAGCGGGGATCGGCAAACCAGCCGCGGTCGCGCACGGCGACGGCGATCTCCCCGCCCGATGCGGTTCCAACGACATCGCCGTTGCGCAGTCCGGGCAGCGATCCGCGCCCGGCGGCATTTGCGCTGCGGTAGAGCGCCAGCAGGTTGGGGTCTACGCAGATCTTTTCCAGGTGCGCCGTATAGCCGTTGGCGACGCTGTCTTCGCGCGTGTAGACGACGGTGAGGCGCGTCTCTTCGGCATAGACGACGAGGGCGGTGTAGCCGCCGCCGTAGATCTGCGCGCTGCGCGCGGGGAAGCTGAGCGGCTGTCCCGGCGCGGCGGCGATGCCCAACAGCGACGCTTCGACCTGACTCAACTCGCCGCCCTGGCAGCCATGCTCGCCGCAGCCCCAGTCCCAATCGCGCACGCGGTAGACCTGGGTGAAGGACGCGCCGCCGCCAAGCAGCGTGCTGCTGATCTGCGGCGGGTCGCTGTCGGTCGGCCCGTTGATGCTGATCAGCGCGGCGGCTGCGTCGGTGGGCGTATAGCCGCGCAGCCCCAGATTGAGGTCGCCGTGCAGTGCGTCGGGGTGGTCTGTGGGCGGGCCGGTCACAGGGATGAGCGTATACTGGTTGGCCGAAGTGGCGGGACAGCCGGCAGCCGCGACGGGCTGGACCGGTTCAGGCGCCGAGGCAGGCGGCTCGGGCGGGGCCGCAGCGCTGAGCATGGCAGCGGCCTGCACCTCCACAGCCGCCACGGGCGTAGGCGTGTCGATGGGGCTAGGCGCGGGCGTCTCTGTGGGTTGCGGCGAGGGCGTCGGAGCTGGCGTCTGCACGATCTCGACGATGCGCGTCACTTCGACGATGCGCGTGACCTCCACCACGATGGGCGGTGCGGTGGGCATGGCGTGGACTGTGGCGCGCACCGACAGGCGGATCAGGTTCGGGTCGGGCGTCTGGACGCGGTTGAGCGTGTAGAGGCTGAAGACGACGCCGCCCAGGGCGACGGCGATAAGCAGGCGTTGGAGCATCACCAGGTGTAACGAATGTAGTCAGTTTTCCGGTTCCGCAAACGGGCGATCACGGCGTTTCCGTCTGTTCCGGCGAGCCGTCCGGCTCGGTCAGCGCCGGCATGCCCAGCACCAACTCCCGTATACGCGGCAGCGCCTCTTCTGCGGCTGCGACGCCGGCTTCATAGACGTCTGCGATATGGTCGAAGCCGCTGAGGATGCCGACCGTCTCCGGCACGTCAGGTCGGAGAATGATTTCGGGTTGGGCAAGCTCCAACCGCAGGCGTACAAGTTCCTGCACCATCATCATGTTGAGCTGGAGGATGTCCTCGATCACGGGCGGGGTGACGGGGGGCAGCCGCGAGTTGATGGGATTGCCGTGGTCATCGCCGTTGGTGTAGGCGAACTCCGTGCCGACATCCACGGCAATAACGATATCTGCGCCTAGTTCGCGCGCAAGCCCGGCAGGCACATTGTCCAGGTAACCGCCGTCGGCAAGGCGACGCTTGCCCTGCTGAACGGGTGTGAAGACGCCCACCAGGGACATGGAGGCGCGCACCGCATCGACGACGTTCCCGCTGGTGATGTACAGCAGTTCACGTGCAATCAGGTCTACGGCGGACACGCCCAGCTTGATGGGACAGTCCTCCATGCACAGATCGGCGCCCAGGCTCTCGCGCAGGTATTCGACGGCGTTATGCCCTGCGAAGAGACCGCGCCAGGGATAGGTGAGGTCCGCCAGCTTAAACATGTTAGAGAGAGAGACCACGTCCGTGACGGTGTCCTCGATCTTTTCAACGGACATGCCCGCGGCGTAGAGCGCGCCGATGATGGCGCCCATACTTGTGCCGGTGATGCAGTAGGGCGTGACGCCTTCGCGCTCCAGTACCTTGAGTACGCCTACGTGCGCCAGCCCGCGTACGCCGCCGCCGCCGAGGGCGAGGCCAAGTTTAGGCTGTTCGTCCATTGCGCTCCTCCGAAAGTGCTAACGCCCGAGCCGATGCTGGGCTTGTGAGCAGTATAGCGCACGGCGCGGGTCGTTCGGCAATTCACCTGTCGTTGCTAGCGGATGGCGTTCAGTAGGCAAGGCCGTGCCCGAACGGGAAGAGCGGGCTTTCGGAATCGTGCGGCAGGTCGGGCTTCTGGACTTCGACCGCTGCCATCGACGATGGCAGTTCGAAGGGCAGTTTGCCTGACGGTGCGAAACGCCCGAAGACGACGTCCAACAACGCCTCGTCGCCGGCGCCGAACTCGCCGAGAAGCGCGGCGCTCTGTGCCGCGATCTCCGGGATCACCGCCGGGCGATCCAGGTAGATGGCGACAATGGCCGGTTTGGCGGCGAGGATGGCGAGGATGCGATCCTTCTCCGGCTGCTTGAATTCGAGGCTGCCGGCGTGGAAGCGCTGCTCGAGGAAGTTGCCGTCGCGCGGCTCGAAGGGCGTCTGGATGCGCAGCAGCGCCAGGTCGGCGTCAGCCAGGTCGGAGACGACTTCTCCATATTGGGCGGCTGCCTCTGCACGCATGCCCTCCACGTAGAGCTTGGGCCGTCCCTGTACGGGCAGAATCGGGGCGGCGTCGCCGTTCTTAAGCAGGACGATGGACTTGCGCTGCGCCAGTTCGCCGGCGGCTCGGAACTCGGCATTGCCCACGATGCGCTCGGCGGCGTCCGGGTCGAGGTAGGGATTGTCGAACAGGCCGAGGCGGAACTTCTCACGCAGCAGCCGGCGCACCGACTGGTCAATGCGGGACTCGCTGACCTGCCCGCTGCGCACCAACTCGACGACGACCTCCGGACAAGCCTCGCCGCCGAACTGGTCGACGCCGGCTTCGAGCGCTTTCTTGGCGCGTTCGGGGCGGCTGAGGCGCTCTACGCCCCAGGCGCGGGCCACCATCACCCGACCGCCAAAGTCCGAATCGGTGAGCAGGCCCCAATCCGTGCAGACGATGCCGTCGAAGCCGTAGCGCTCGCGCAGGAGACCGGTGATCACCCCTTTGTTGAAGCCGAAGGCGACTTGCTCGTATTCTGTGCCGATGGGTACGCCGTAGTAGGGCATGATCTGCGATGTGCCAGCGGCGAACGCGGCCTCGAAGGGGATCAGGTGCTGGGCGAAGTTGTTGCCGGGGTAGACCTGCTCCTTGCCGTAGGGGAAGTGCGGGTCTTCGCCGTCCTTCTGCGGGCCGCCGCCGGGGAAGTGCTTGGTCATGCAGGCGACGCTTTCCTTGCCCAGCGCCTCGCCCTGGAAGCCGCGGATGTAGGCGGCGGTCAGGCGGGCGCTCAACTCGGCATCCTCGCCGAATGTGCCGTTGACGCGCGCCCAGCGCGGCTCGGTAGCGAGGTCTGCCATAGGGTGCAGGGCGACGCGGATGCCCAGGGCAAGGTACTCCTGCCGGGCGATATCGGCGAAGCGCTCAACAAGCTCTGCGTCACCAGTGGCGGCGAGGCCGAGCGGCTCAGGCCACTGTGAGAGCGCGGCGGCTTGGAAACTGGTGAGCGGGTTGTCGCTGAAGGCATGGCGCGGGTCCGACGAGATGGTGACGGGGATGCCCAGCCGCGTCTCCTCGGCTAGGGCTTGCAGCCGGTTGTGCCATTCGGCGGCGACGCGCGGCGCAGGCAGCGCATGGACGTTGAAGTGGTTCATGCGCCGCTCGACGACCATTTCGGTGATGGGCGCGCGGGTGAAGCCTTCGGCGGGCGGGTTGAGGCTGCCGTCCGGGTTGACCTGGGCGATGGCGTGGAACATGAGGCCGGCCTTCTCTTCCAGCGACATCTGGCTCAGCAGGTCCTCGACGCGCTCGGCGATGGGGCGGCGCGTGTCCTCGTAAGGGTCGAGCCGGCCGTTCTTGTTCAGGTCGCGATAGGCAAAGCCGTCGGAGGTAGCGGTTGATGCGCTTATCATGGGGTCCTCCTTGAGCGCAGCGATAGGCGTGAAACCGAAACGCAGCGGCGTGCGTATTGTTGATGTCGCCGGGCACGCCCGCCGGCGATGCGCTGCTGCCCAACTTCCGCCTCATTGCGCCGGGCAGTTGATGGCTGCAGCGTACGGTGCTAGCATTGGGCGCGAAGCCCGTCATCGCAGACATGCCGCTGACCAAACGTTGGTGATTCCCGATACGTTTCGCCCGTCTCGCAAGAGGCAAAGTATTAGGAAGGCTGCTATGTCAGACACAACTCGACGGCTGTTGTATTGGGCGCCCAGGGTGCTCGGCATCTTGTTCGCGCTCTTTGTGAGTATCTTCGCATTGGACGTCTTTGGGCAAGGCTACGGTTTCTGGGGCACGCTTCAGGCGCTGCTCATGCACCTGATTCCCGTGTACATTCTGCTCATCGCCCTTGCCATCGGCTGGCGGTGGGAGTGGGCGGGGGCGCTGCTCTTTGCAGGCTTCACCGTAGCCTACTTGGTGACCGCCTGGAATCCGGGCCCGATAGCCTCCAACCTGGTATGGATGTGGCCAATCGCCGTGCCGCCGCTCATCTTGGCGCTGCTATTCCTGCTCAGTTGGCGGACACACCCACAAACGTAGACCCTTACCGGCGCCTGAAGGCCAGCGCCTCTTTTCGTCGCGGCCGGCAGGCCGAGCAGTACGGCATCCTTGTCGCCGGAGAACGGCGCATGCGGCAAGGATGCCGGCCTATTTCACCCTAGTTGTTACGCGTTGTCTATAGGAGTATACCATGCGTCATGCGGATCAGGTGCAGCAGACATTCGACCGGCTCGTGGAGTGGGGCCAAGCTCGCGACGAGGTGCGCGCCATCGTGCTGACGAGCACGCTCGCCATCCCCAATGGGCAGGTGGACGCGCTGTCGGACTACGACCCCATCGTCGTGGTGAAGGATATCCATCCGTTCTTCGAGAGCAGGGCTTGGCTGGGCGATTTCGGGCCGGTGTTGGTCGTGTATCGCGATCCGATCCTACTGTACTATGGGGAGGAGAACTTCGGCTGCGTCACCCAGTATGAGGACGGCCTGAAGATCGACTTCACACTTTGGCCGGTCGCATTGATGCAGAAGGTGGCGGCGGACCCAAAGCTGCCGGAGGAGTTCGACGCGGGCTACCGCGTGCTGCTCGACAAGGACGGCTTGACTCGCGGGTTAAAGCCGCCGACCTATCAGGGCTATATCCCCCAGCCGCCTACCGAGGAAGAATACCTGGAGCGCGTGGAACTGCTCTTCCAAAACGCTACCTATGTGGCGAAATTCCTGTGGCGCGATGACCTGGTGGCGGCTAAGCACGTGCTGGAGAGCGGGATGCGCCAGGATGACCTGCTGCCGATGCTCGTTTGGCATATCGAGATCGACCATGATTGGTCATGGAAGCCCGGCCCCTATGGTCGCGGGCTGAAGCGCCGGCTGCGCCCGGACCTGTGGGCGCAACTGGAGAAGACCTACGCCGGGCCGGGGCTGGAGGAAAGCTGGGTCGCCATGTGGCAGACCATCGACCTTTTCCGCCAGGTCGCCATCGAGGTGGGCGACAAGCTGGGCTACGCCTATCCGCATGACATTGACAGGCGCGCTACGGCCTATCTGCGCAAGGTAGAGAACTTGGACCGGGACGCGGAGGTATTCGCGTAGGGGCATGCAGTTAAGGTTCGAGTAGCGAATGGTAAGAAGTCCGCCCCAATTCAGGGACGGGCTTCTTTGTTTTCGCATGGGTCGTATCAAGCGGGTTTGATGTTGTGATTCAGGTGGAAGACGTTGTCTGGATCGTATTGAGTTTTTACCGCCACCAGCCTTGCGTAGTTCTCCTTTCCGTAGCCTGCGACGACGCGATCCTCACCCTCATCGCCGATGAAGTTCAGGTAGACGGCGCCGCTTGCCCACGGTCTGAGATCGGCGCGTGTATCATGCACCCATCGGCGACCACGCTCGTCATCGCCTGGGTCCGTCCATAGGCCGAAGGGATGGACGATCCAGGGCGCGTGGCGCCACGGGATTGGATAGTGTGCAGGCCCGCGCGCCACCGCGCCGCCTTGCGGGAACAACACGTGCTGCGAGGCAGAGGGCACGATCATGTCATGTGCGCGGGCGCAGAACAGGTCGACTGCCTGGTCCGGGAGAGCGTCAAGGTATTCTGCCGACCAGTAATTGCGATATCCGGGAGGATCGTCGAGCATGCATTGGAAGTCGGCGTAAGGGAGCTCAACGATCAACTGGCCCTCGTTGTTCAGGTCGAGCATCGGCGCGGCGGCCTTGCGCGCTTCGCCCTCGGGTCCGGCGTAGGCGATTAGGAACAAAGCCGTCAGCTTGCCTACCAAGTGCGCCGGAACAAACTCCTCATCCGGGCCAGTCACATAGAGCAACCCTCCGCCTATCTCGTCGGGAGCGCTCTCTATGAAATCACGAAAGGCGCGCGCGATGCTTGGTGCGGCCTCGGGCGACCACAGCAGCAGCATTGCCGTCACGGTCGACACTTCGTGAAGGCGGAGTGTGAGTGAGGTTGCCACGCCAAAGTTACCGCCGCCCCCGTGTAGGGCCCAGAACAGTTCTGGGTGTTCGTGTTCGCTGGCGCGAACGACCTCGCCACCGGCTGTCACAAGCTCGACTGACACAAGGTTGTCGCAGGCAAGGCCCATCTTGCGATCGAGCCAGCCCCCGCCTCCACCTAGCGTGAAACCGCCTACGCCGGTTGTGGACACACGGCCCCCTGTCGTAGCCAGACCGAACGGCTGTGTGCCTCGATCGAGATGGCTCATGGTCGCGCCGCCGCCGACTGTCACCGTGCGCTTGGCAGGGTCTACCGACACTGCATTCATGCGCCGCAGGTCGATGACGAGGCCACCGTCCGTCAGTGATCTTCCGGCGACGCTGTGTCCGCCGCCGCGCACCGCGATTTCAAGGCCGGCCTCGCGCCCATACCGGATTGCGGCGACGACATCGTCCACCCCGGTACATTGGGCGATGACGCTGGGGCGACGGTCGATCATGGCGTTGAAGATCGTGCGGGCATCGTCGTAACCGGCATCCCCGGGGATGATGATATCCCCCGAAAAGCTTCTTCGCAAGGCGTCTAGGGCCGTTCTGTTGGTCTGTTTCACCGTCTCTCTCCTTGTTGAAACTATTCGCGGCTGGCAGGAGGTGCAACCGCGCGCCAAAAAACAGGGCTGGGACTCCTGTTGCGAACGCGCGAACGTCCGCGCATTATGCCCGACTGCTATGCGGTGTTAGCGGTGAGGGGAGAGCAATGCGGCAAACCTACCAGGAAAAGGGGGCGTTGTCAACCGTTTCTGAAAATGCGTGCCAAACCGAACGCTTGGCCAATCCTTTAGCGGGACATTGATGCCGTCGGCGCCGTGTCCAATAGTCGCTTTCACCCAGGGTTGGGCAGCCGGATTAGGAAGCACCGGGTACCGCTGTAGAACGAAAAAAGTGGGGGACGTCCTCGGACATCCCCCACTCTCGGCATCGAACAGGCTTACGCTGACGGTCCTACCCTGGGTAGAGCGCGTCGAACTTCTCGGTCAGGTAGGCTAGGTAGGGGCCGGTGTGCAAAGCTTCGCCCGTGGCGCGGATGAGCAACTCGTCCGGCGTGTAGGCGCGGGCGTGGCGGTAGATGTTATCGATCAGCCAGTTGTGCAGCGGCGCGTACTCGCAGCGGGCTAAGGCGTCGTCCAGACCGCTCACCTGCCGGCGCGCGGCTGCCATCAACTGCCCGCTCATGATGTTGCCCAGCGTGTAGGTGGGGAAGGAGCCGAAATAGCCGGTCGCCCAGTGTACGTCTTGCAGCACGCCTTGCGCATCGTCGGGCGGGGTCAGCCCCAAGTATTCCTCCATCTTGGCATTCCACGCTGCGGGCAACTCGTCGACGGTGTATGTGCCGTCGAGCAAGCCCATCTCGATCTCGGTGCGCAGCATGATGTGCAGGTTGTAGGTCACCTCGTCGGCCTCGACGCGGATCAGGCTGGGCTGCACGCGGTTGGCGGCGCGGTAGAACGTGTCAAGCGAGACGTCGGCCAACTGGGTGGAGAAGTACTCCTGCAGCCGCGGGTAGTAGACCTGCCAGAAGGCGAGGCTGCGTCCGACCAGGTTCTCCCACATGCGCGACTGGGCTTCGTGCATGCCGAAGCTGGCGCCGCCGACCGCGTACATGCCGAGGTAGTCGCTAGTGAGCGCGCTGCGCGTGAGTTCGGGGGCAGCGCCCAACTCGTAAAGGCCGTGACCGGTCTCATGCATCAGGCCGAAGATGGCGGCGAAGGGGTAGCGCAGTTGGTAGCGCGTGGTGATGCGCACGTCCTGCCGTGTGAAGGAGATCTCGAAGGGGTGCGGTGCGACGTCGACGCGGCCGCGATTGAGGTCATAGCCGAAGGCGACGGAGGCTTCAATGGCAAAGGCGCGCTGCTGCTCGATGGGAAACTCGCGCTCGAGGAAGGCGGGTTTCGGCTGCGGGCCGGCCGCGGTGATGCGCTCCAGCAGGGGCAGGGACACGGCGCGCAGTTCCGCGAAGAGCGTTTGCAGCCGTTGCGCGGTCATGCCCGGCTCATATTGCACGAGCAGGGCGTCGTAGGGGTGGTCGCTGTAGCCGATGGCTTCGGCCATTTGCTGGGCGTAGGCCAGCATCTGCTTCAGGTAAGGCGCGAAGAGCGCGTAATCGTTCTTCTTGCGTGCTTCCGCCCAGACATTCTGCGCCTCGGCGCTGAGCGCGGCGCGGCCGGCGAGCAGGTCTTGCGGGATGCGCTGGAAGATGTCGTAGGCCTCGCGCGCGGCTTTGACGGCGCGGACGGGGTATGAGTCGGGGTCAGCGCCGGTTAGTTCTGACTCGGCGACCTCGATCAGGCGGCCGTTCTCGGCGCTGGTGAAGCGCTCTTGGGCGAGACGGGTAAGCGTGGCGAGCTGGTAGCCGCGCGTCTGCGCGCCTTCCGGCGGCATCTGGATGCGGGCATCCCATTGCAGGACGTTGATGGCGCAGAGGATGTCGTTGATCTCGGCGGCGTGGCGGCAGAACTGTTCGTAAGCGGTCATGGCGTGGTCCATCTAGGTGGTGTGGCGATAAAAGGCGTCACAGCCGGCGGATTGCCGATTGTGCAGGGAGCGCAGAACGTAACCCTTCGGCGCGTAACCCCGCTACACTGTAGCACGGTAGGCGATGAGATGGGGAATTGGCTGGCGGTTTGGCGCTGCGGCATCCCCGCAGCGGCGCGCGGCGCACGAGCGACAGGGATGCCGGCCATGCCACGCGAGCGGCAAGGTTGCCGCTCCTACAATATGATGGGCGGGCTAGGCGGGTTTCGCTAGCGGCGCAGGCGCGGGTCGAGCACGTCGCGCAGGCCGTCGCCTACCAGGTTGAAGCCGGCGACGGAGAGGAGCGTCGCTATGGCAGGGAAGAAAGTAAGCCACCAATGCGTGGTGATGTAGTTGCGACCCTCGCTGATCATCACACCCCATTCCGGCGTGGGCGGCTGTGCGCCAAAGCCGATGAAGGACAACCCGGCCACGGAGAGGATGGTCGTGCCCATGTCGAAGCTGGCCTGAACGAGCAGCGGCGATAGCATGTTGGGAAAGAGGTGGCGGCGCAGGATCAGGCCGTGGCCCGCGCCGACGGCGTGGGCGGCTTCGACGAAGTCGCGGCGGCGCAGCACCAACACCTGCCCGCGCGCCAGGCGCGCGTAGATCGGCCAGGTCACCACTGCCACGGCGATCAGGGCGTTGCGCAGGCTCGGTCCCAGTGCACCGGCGATCGCCATCGCCAGGATCAGGCTGGGAAAGGCGAAGAAGATGTCGGTAATGCGCATCAGGCCCTCGTCCCACCACTTACCCGCGTAGCCGGCGAACGCGCCGACCAGCGTGCCGGTGACGCTTGCCAGCGCCACCACGCTCAGGCCGGTCGCAAGCGAGATGCGTGCGCCGTAGAGCAGCCGGCTGAGGATGTCGCGCCCCAACTTGTCGGCGCCGAGCCAATGTGCGGCAGACGGCGGCGACAGGCTATCGGATATGTTCTGGTAGAGCGGATCGTACGGCGCCAGCACCGGCGCCAGCAGCGCCAACAGGGAGAAGAGGATAATGATCGTCAGGCCAAAGATGGCGATCTTTTCCTTGCCGAAACGCCGGAAAAAGAGCGAACGCGGCGATTTGGCGGGCGGTGTCAACGAAGCGGCGGAGGCGGAGGCTTGCATGGTTCTGCTCATTCTGCGCGCACACGCGGGTCGATCACCGAGTAGCCGATGTCGACCAGGGTGTTCATGATGGGATAGATGACCGCGGCGACGAGGGTCACGCCCATGACTGCGGGGTAGTCGAGCGTGGTGACCGAGGTGGTGGCGTAGCGCCCGATGCCCGGCCAATTGAAGATCGTCTCTGTGAGCACCGCGCCGCTGAGCAAGCTGCCGAAAAGGATGCCGACGATGGTGAGGATGGGCGGCAGCGCGTTCTTGAAGACGTGCAGGCCGATCACCGCGGACTCGGCGAGACCCTTGGCGCGGGCGGTGCGCACGTAGTCCTGACCGAGCATCTCCAACATCGAGGCGCGCGTCATGCGCAGCAGCACGGCGGTAGAGTAGGCGCCGAGGGTGACGGCGGGCAGGACTAGGTGGGCCGCGGCGTTGCGCAGGGCGTTCCAGTTTCCGGTGAGCAGCGAATCGAGGACATATAGGCCGCTGATGTGGGCGGGGGGCTGCAAGGTTGAGTCCAGCCTGCCCGGCCCCGGCAGCCACTGTAATTGGCGATAGAAGATGCCCAGCAGAACTAGACCAATGTAGAAAATGGGCATGGCGCCGCCGGCAAGGGCCAGCAGACGCGCAGCGCCGTCAAGCCAAGTGTTGCGCCGCAGCGCGGCGAGGATGCCTAGCGGCAAACCCAGCGTGACCGTGACGAGCATGGCCGCCAAGGTGAGTTCGATGGTGGCGGGCAGGAAGTCGCGCAGGTCGTCGATTACGGGGCGCCGCGTGCGAATCGAGACGCCAAAGTCGCCGCGTACCAGCCGGCTTATGTAGTTGGCGTACTGGACGACGGCGGGCTGGTCGAGGCCCATTTTCCGGCGGTAGGCCTCGATTTGCTCCTCGCGCGCGTTGGAGCCGAGGGCGGACGCCGCCGGGTCGACTGGCACCACCTGCGCCAGGAAAAAGGTTAGGATCGATACGCCGAACAGGACGAAGATCAGGCCGCCCAGGCGGCGAATGATGAAACGAGTCATGGGCGGGGCGTTTCGGATTGTGGACTGATCGGTTAGTTGATGCCGTCCGAATGCGGGCTTCTAGCCTCAGGGCCGTCTGTAGGGGCATGGGCAAGCCGCGCAGGCTTGCCCATGCTGTGGACTCTGCTGTTTACTGCTTGTCGATCAGCCAGAAGCTGACGACCGGCGAGTCGGCTGGATCGTAGATGAAGCCCTGGACGTTGTTGCGCAGTGCGTACACGCGCGTCGGTTGGTAGAGCATGACATACGGGCCGCTATGCTGGACATAGTCGACTAGCTCTGCGTACAGCTCGACGCGTCTCTCCGTGTCTAGCTCTGCGGCGGCCTGCTTGCTCAACTCGATGGCCTGGGGATCGTCCCAGTCATTGCGCCAAGCAAGCGAGCGCGCTTCGTAGGAGGCGAAGGGCGTAGCGTTGCCGTCCGGGTCCGGGAAGTCGGGGCTCCAGTTCATGAAGACCATCTTGCCGTCCTGGGCGCGGTAGATGTTGAGTAACTCGGAGGATTGCAGCTGCTGGATGTTCATCTGCAGTCCCACTTGGGCTAGGTCAGACTGGATCTTGGCGGCGAGCGTGGCCCATTCGATGCCGCCTGGGCCGGTGCCGTTGGGCACGATGGCGTCGATCTCGGTTCCTTCGGCTACGCCAGCGGCAGCCAGCAGCTCCTTGGCCTTGTCGATGTCCTGCGTGAAGGGGGTAGTCCCCGTATGGCCGAGGAAGCCGATGGGGATGATCTCCTGCACCAACTCGGCGTTGCCGCCCAGCAAGGTGATGATGTCGTCGTAGTTGACGGCGTAGCGGATCGCCTCGCGCACGTCCGGGTTGTCCAACGGCGGCTCGAGGGCGTTGAGGCCGATGTAGGCCAGGATCAGAGAAAGACCCTTGACCAGGGTGACGTCCGGGTTGCCTTCCAGTGCGGCAGCCTGCTCGGCGCCGAGGTCGAAGACGATGTCGGCGTCGCCGGTCTCAATAGAAGCCTGGAGGTTCGCCAGTTCGGGCGTGTTCTGGACGATGATGCGCTTCATGGGAGGCTGAATGCCGGCCCAGTGGTTGGGGTTGGCGTTCAGCGTCACGCTTACGCTGCGATCCCAGCGGTCGAGGATGTAGGGGCCGCTGCCCGCCGAGTTGTCGTTCAACCAGGACTGGCCCATATCCTCACCCATGTTCGGTTCGAGTGCGGCTTTTTCTATGACGGCGGCGGTGGTGAAGGTGAGCACCGACAGGCAGACCTGCGGGCTGACAGTTTGAGGAATGCGCAACTCGACCGTAGCGGCGTCGACGGCGGTCGTGCTTTCGGTGGTCATGGCGCAGACGTCGGTGAGCAGGAAGGCCGGCGACAGGTTGATGTCGATGGCGCGGTTCCAGGAGAAGACGACATCTTCCGCCGTCACCGGGTTGCCGCTGGCGAAGGTTGCGTCTGAGTCAAGGTTGAAGGTGAGCAGCCAATTGTCACCCTCTTCGGTCACGTCCCAGGATTCGGCTAGCACGGGGATCAGCGTCGGGTCGCCCGGGTTGAAGGAGACGAGCGTCTCGTAGACGTTGCCGACGATCAGCGTGCCGCCGAACTCGTAGACGACGGCTGGGTCGAGTGTGATCAGGTCGGTGAAATCGCCGCCGTAGACAAGCGTTTCCGCGCGCGAGACTTCGCCGGACGGCGCGGCCGCCGCCTCTTCAGCAGCCGGGGCTTCGGCTGCAGGTGCGCTAGGCGCAGCGGGCTGTCCGCACGCGCTGAGCAACATGCCCAAAATGAGGATTACGGCCATACTTTTGACAATACCGCGTGGACCATGTAGTAGATTCATGGGACCCTCCCTCTTTCCCGCCTTTCCGGCGGCTGGCATTTTGTGTGTGGGACTCAATGCCGCGGCGCTGCGACGATGGCCTATTATAACCGAATGCGTCAGAGGGGCAAGCGGGTGTTGGGAGCATCAGTCCGGCGCCTTGCTATAGCAGTCAGTACAGCGAAGGACGATTACTGACATATAATGCTTCGTAGTTGATTGTGACGACTCCAGCAGTATCGTCCACGCAAAAGCAGGAGATGAATGATGAACACGGTGCGCGAGCTGGTCATAATCGGCAAGCAAGAAGTGGCTTTCCGAGAGGTGGAGCGCAGGGCGTTACAGCCGCATGAGGTGCGCGTGCGCAGCCTTTTCGGCGCAGCCAAGCACGGCACGGAGATGGCGTTCTTCAAGGGGTACGCGGCGCCGCGCGGCGGCTACGACGCCGAATATCGCGTCTATAGGGGCGAGCGCGAGGGGGTGCATTACCCGTTCCCCGCGGGCAATATATGCGTGGGCGAGGTGATCGAGGCCGGCTCGGCGGGGACGCGCCTGCGCCGGGGCGACCGGGTGTTTAACTACGGCTCTTTCTGCCAGGAGCACGTCTGGCCGGAACGCGTGCGCCCGCTGCCGGCGGGGACGCCCTGGCAGGCGGCCGTCTGCCTCGACCCGGCGGACTTTGCCCTGGGTGCGGTGCGCGACGGGCATGTGCGAATCGGGGACGCCGTGGCCGTCTTCGGTCTGGGCGCTATCGGGCTGATGGCGGTGGGGCTGGCCAAGCTGGCCGGGGCGTATCCCATCTTCGCTATCGACCCGATCCCCCTGCGCCGCCAGGCGGCGC
>JASGTU010000154.1 GCA_030058085.1 Chloroflexota bacterium | reverse complement strand
TTGGTGGACGTGGCGGTGAAGCCGGAGGTGTACCGTCGCTACCGGGATATCATTCGCTTTAGCCCGGCTGTGCTCGTGACGGGCGTCGTGCAGCGGTCAGGGCGCGTGGCAAGCGTGCTGGCGCACCGCTTCGCCCCGCTGCAGGCTTGAGGCAGCCGGCCGTGGCGGGCAGTAAAACGCCTCCCCCTGGCTTCTTCGCTGCTGTTCAGAAGTTCGGCTATTCGGCCGATGGCACAAAAAAAAAGGGGCCTGCCACCTCTGGTAGCAGACCCTTGTGGTGACCCACCAGGGACTCGAACCCCGAACCCGCTGATTAAGAGTAAAAGGTCCAACTTGTTGACAATAATCAGTGGGTGCGAGTCGTCTACCAGAGGCGATTGACCTTCGCAAAGGCCAGGTCCGGCAACGAATCAGCGTGTTGCCTACACCGGCGAGTGCTGACTCCAAAAACAACGCCCACCGGGAGAATCCGATGGGCGTGAAGGGCATGGTATACTGCTTCCAACCTGCCGATGCTGACCCATCGGTACGGCTAGCCTGCGTGGGGTGTTGTCAGCATCCTGCGCAGGCGTTACTTTTGTGAATTGATTGTACCTCCAACTCCCCCAGAGATGCAAAAGCGTCATGTCTACGTAATACTGAAACGCATAGGGCTAACCGCCTTTGCTGCGCTTCCGCCAGCCGCAGAGGTGAGCCCACCGGCTGGCAATCTGCTGATTCTCCTTGCTCCTGCGCACATGACTGGCAGGGTCACCAGCAGCCGCTTGGGCATCCACTAGTCCCCCGACAGCGATGTACTGATTAATTGGCTCGACGTTAGGTCTCCCAAACTTGTTTATCTGGTGGTCTACACTGCAGAAGACGATATGCTGAGCGTTCATGGCTTCGCAGAAACGAATAGCGAGATTTCATATGACCTCGATGACTCCTTATTCCAGCCAGGCCATTACGGGAAGAAAGACGCTCAGAGGCTCGGACGACGGCGGCTCCACCGATATGTAGCCAGTTCTTGTGCTGGTATTGCTGCCGCCGGGACCTGATACGGTCAAGGTCACTGTGTAGACGCCAGCTTGCAGATAGGTGTGGCTGGGATCTCGTTCGATGCCAGTTTGGCCGTCGCCGAACGTCCACAGCCGCGATGTGATGGTCCCCGTAGAGGCGTCAATGAACTGCGCGGTAAGGGGCGCTGCTCCCGTCGTTGGCGTTGCGGTGAAGGACGCCTTTGGCCCAGAGATCGGCGGGGACGACACGGTGATGTAGCTCGCTCGAGTCGCCACGTCTGCGCCGCCCGGCCCCGTCGCAGTCAGGGTGACCGTGTAGACGCCGGTCGCGGTGTACTCGTGGCTGGGGTTTCGCTGGCTGCTCGTGGACCCGTCGCCGAAGTTCCACGAGCACGCCGTGATCTGCCCCGTCGACGCATCTGTGAACTGCACCGTGAGCGGAGCCACACCGTTTGTCGGCGTTCCGGTAAACGACGCTGTGGGCGCCGGAATCGGCGGAGCTGACACGGTGATGTAACTCACCCGCGTCGCTGTGTTCGAGCCGCCAACTCCCCGCGCCGTCTTCGCCCAGCGTCGAATCTATCGGGCTTGGTACACGGCTTGGTACATGTACCAAGAATGCCCCTGGTACATGGTTGGTCGCTCGTGGTACAACACAACTCGCCGCTTCCATAGGTGTACGGTGGCCCCGCTTGGTACACCATGGTACAATTTTGGTACACCTACTGTACAAAAATTCTTGGCACAAACGGCTGTACCAAGCCCCCATTTTTAGCCCAAAAGTGCACCATGGTTTACATAACGTTTTTTGGGGGCTAGTCTCCCGCCGTGAATTTGTAGGTTTGTTTTTGCGGGTCATAGGTCACGTTCGGGTACATAACGGGGTTATCTAGGATACGCTTCAAGGCGCGCTTGCACCGTTGCCGATGTGCGTTATCGTTGGTCGCTTCGTCATCCGCCGGTACGATATCCAAAAGCGAGCCTATGCGCAGTTCTTCCCCTTCATAGGTCTGTAGCGCCGCGTATATTTGTTCGGGCAACGTCCCGCCCTCTTCCGCTTGCACATACTGCACAATCGGCGCGTCATCATCGGACAAGGCGAATGCAACCGGCCCGGGCTTCTTCAAGTCCTTGGGCGGCTTATCGCAGCGCAGAACCGCTTTACCTTCCCCGACTTCGCCCGTTATATGGAAGAGCGCGTAACTCTGGTCGTGCACAACCGAAGCCCCGCGGGCGGTCGCCAGGGTGCAAACAAATGGAGCATCCCTGTTCAATATGGTACACTATCCTCGCTGATCGAAAGTTCATACAGCCTATCTAGTTGCACCGGACAAAAGTTAGCATCTAGACAAGGGTAGTGGCCCGTCCTGACATGCAAATCCCCAAGGGCGCCAAGCTAATCACAGCATTTCTCATCGTTGGATTCAGCGTCGCCGTTCTCGTCAACGGCTGGATCAGCGACGACGCCTACATTACGTTCCGCACGGTGGACCATCTGGTAGAGGGTCGCGGCGCAGTCTGGAATCTGGGCGAGCGGGTGCAGGCCTACACGCATCCACTGTGGATGCTGTTGGTGTCGGCGGCGGTACTCGTCACGAAAGAGTATTTCCTAACGGTTATCGCACTCTCGGCGGCGCTCTCAATCGTCACGGCAATATTGGTCGGCTACTGCACGACGAATCAGCCAGTCAGCGCCTGGGCAGCGTTTGTCATCCTTCTCTTGTCGCCCAGCTTCCTGGACTACTCCACATCCGGGCTGGAAAACGCCGCTTCACATTTGCTGCTGGCGGGTTTCCTCGTGCTCTACGTGCACGGACCGAACCATCAGCACTCGGACAGTCGCTGGCTCTACTGGCTCGCGCTCCTGGCGTCTCTAGGCGCAGTCAATCGCCTGGATACGTTGCTAATCTATGTACCTATGCTTGCAGCAGCGTGGCGGCAGACGCGCCGCTGGACTAACATAGCGCCGCTGGTAGTCGGCTTCATCCCGCTAGCTGTGTGGGAGCTGTTCTCGCTCTTTTACTACGGCTTCCCCTTCCCGAATACTGCTTACGCCAAACTGGATACAGGCATCCCGCGTGGGGAACTAATACAGCAGGGCGTGCAGTATCTACTGGAGTGCGCCGCGCTGGACCCGACGGGTGCGACGGCTATTGTGGCCGGTACAGTGGCGGCATTCTGGCTGGGCAAACGTCGTTACCAGTGGGCGTCCGCTTCAATCCTGCTCTATCTCGTCTATATCATCTATATCGGCGGTGATTTCATGGCCGGCCGCTTTCTGACGCCGCTCCTTTTGCTCTCCGCCGTGATGCTGGCCGTCGTCCTGGACGATGTACGTCTGGAGTACCGCTACACCGGTGTAGGCTTCTTCGTCTTTGTCGGGCTGGCAGCGTTGATTGCCACAACTGCAACTGATGGAGATGCAGCAACGCCGGCTGGACCCAGCAGCCACGGTATTGCCGACGAACGCGCCATTTACTCGACCGAGAACAGCCTACTGTCAGTTAATAGTCACGATCGACTGATTCGGTCCGGCAGGCTGCAAGGCACGGTTAAGGAAGATCCAATCGTAGACTGCGGCGGGGTAGGCATACGCTCCTTCCAAGCTAGTCCATACACACGCGTCGTGGACACGTGCGGTCTTTCCGATGCACTGCTGGCGCGTCTGCCCGCCAAGCGCACACCCGACTGGCGCATCGGCCATTTCCGACGCACCATCCCGGATGGTTATCTGCAGACGCTGGCCAGCGGAGAGAACGCCATCGCAGACCCGCATTTGGCGCAACTGTATGACTCGCTGACGCTTGTGACGCAAGGCGACCTCTTTGCGCCGATGAGACTGACCGAAATCTGGCGGCTCAACACGGGTGCGTACGACAGCCTCATCGATCGGGAGCGCTACCGCCATCCCGATGCGGTGCGTATTCCGCTTGCTGACGCAATGCAAGGCATCGAACAGCCATTGACCAGCAGCGGCGTCTACGTGGATGCAACCGAGCCGGTCCATCCCAGCTTCATAGAACTAGTTCTGAATTGCGATACGCTTGAGCTGGCATACGCCACAGCGGAAGGCGGGTCTCTTCAGCAGAACGTGCGTACACCTGCATTGCATTTCGCGGATGCGGAACGGCTTTGGGTATCCGTGCCGCTAAAGGTGTCCAACCAGGGAGTTGAATCGCTGCATGTGCTGCCCGATTTTTGTGCGGAGCCGGTGCTGTACAATGTGGTAATTGTGGACAATGTCACGGAAATGCCCCTGATCGATGCGCTGGACCTTGCCGATTGGACAGCCTATCGAGCGCAAGGGCGAGAGCGAGATGTGTTATTGGCTCAACTAAAGGAACGTATTGGCGAAGCGGACGCTGCCGAATGGGATGCGCTTTCGGTCAGCGTTGTCTTGGACGTCTTGCGGTTGCCCGACGACAGTCTGCGCGAAATCGTGCACCCAAAGCTGCCCAATGACGGCATAATTGTTGACGTCGACGGCGTACCCACATTGCGCTATCTAGGCGCCATCGCAGACCCGGAAGATGACGGGGTCGAGCTGGACTTCTACTTCGAAGCGATGCAACCCTCCGTACCGTCCTATACGGTCGAGTTGAAGCCCATATCAGGTGATGTAGCAGACTCGGTTACGCTTCAGCCCGAAGTTGACACTGCCGACGGGCTGCACAAGGCTTCAGTCGATCTGCCTATGCATGCGGATGAGATCGAAGCAGAACTGTGCATCGCTGCGCCTGACGGCGCGTCCCCATTGCTGTTCCAGTCCAACGGCAATGCCTGCACCCCGTTGAAGGTCGACTAGATGACGGCGCAGACTGACCAACCACAACATCGGTCCACCGCGCAAAAGCCAACGAATCGGCCGATTCTGGCAGCTGTGGGGGCAGGGCTGATCGTCTGCCTGGGCGTTGTAATCGTCGCCGGAGCACAACGTTACCACCCCTTCCTCTCCGATGATGCGCTCATCTCCCTGCGCTACGCCAAGCGGTTGTTGGCGGGCCAAGGCTTGACCTGGACGGAAGGGCCGCGCGTCGAAGGCTATTCAAACTTGCTCTGGGTGCTGCTCGTATCGGCGCTGGGCTGGATGGGGCTGGACCTGATCCAGGCGGCGCGATTGCTCGGTTATGGACTCATGTCGCTGGCTGGGGCTGCTGTCGTCTGGTGTGGCCTGGTGCGCCATCACGTGCGCGGGCTGCTTGGCGCTGCCATGGGCGGACTGTTCCTGGCGCTGTCTGCACCAGTTGCCGTGTGGGCCATCGGCGGTCTGGAACAGCCGCTGATCGCTGCGTTGCTGGCCTGGGCTATGGTCTTCACATTTCGCGTGGCGGACCGCACGCATGAATCACGCTATTTCTATCTCGCCTCATTCTGCTTCGGGTTGCTGAGTATCACACGCCCCGACGGTCCTATCTTCGCCGTCGCTACCGTGGCAGCGCTCGTGCTAGGCAACCGTTTCAGCCGTAAGTCGTTAAGCCACGCCGCAAAATTGCTGCTCTTTCCGGCGCTCTTCATTGCAGGACAGCTTCTCTTCCGGCTGGTCTACTACCGCGACTGGATTCCCAACACAGCCCGCGTCAAGATCAGCCCGTCTGATACGCATCTAGTTGACGGTGTGCGATATGTAGCAGGTGGCTTCATGGCGCTCAGTCCGCTTTCGTGGTGTGCGGTTGCTGCACTCATCGCGCTCGTAGCCGTTAAGCGCACGCGCATTCATGGCCTTGTGCTCGCCTTCAACGCAGTGCTGTGGGCGGCTTATGTGGTTTTCATCGGCGGCGACATCTTTCCTGCCTGGCGACACATCATCCCGATGATTGTCCTCTTCGCCTTGGCGCTTTCGGAAGGCGTGAATCTGCTATGGTCAGAGAGCGAAACACGTCCAGTACGCCTTACGGTCACCATACTGCTATTTCTTTCGTTCATCCCGTTTTTGAGCCTGCAGCAGAGCAACAGCGAAAACCAGCGGGCGATCCACGAGCGCTGGGAGTGGGACGGCGAAGTGCTGGGGCTGCTGCTCAAAGAGGCGTTTGGCGATGAACAACCGCTCTTCGCGGTTTCCGCTGCGGGCACGTTGCCCTACTTCTCAGAACTGCCGGTCGTAGATATGTACGGGCTCAGCGATCCGTTCATTGCACGCAACCCGCCTGACGATTTCGGCGAGGGACGCATAGGCCATGAGCTAGGCGACGGCGCCTACGTGCTGAGCCGCGAACCGGATCTGGTCAGCTTCTGCGGGCCGGCGGGACGCTATCGCGCCTGTTCGCGCAGTGGCAAGGAGATGGCCGAGACCGAGGAATTTGCACAGGAGTACGCGCCAATTCTGTTCAAGGGCGAGACACCATACGAGTTCATCGGCATGGTGTGGGTGCGCAAATACAGCGACAGAATTGGTATCCAGCAAGACGAGCAACAGATTACAGTTCCCGGCTATCTGCTTGCCGAACAGTCCGACCACGACGCCTATTTGGACGCGGACGGTCAACTAGTTGTCAGTGTGCCGCCGCAAGATGATGCACTGACACTCACGCTGTACGACCTTGCCGATGGCGAATGGCAGGCGCAAATCGATGCCAGCTACGCCGACGAAATCCGCTACAGCATTGAGTCGCAGGCTGACGGAAATTCCGAGTTGAGCGTCTGGTCGGAAGGCGAACACACTCCTGAAATTCGCTCGCTTACGCTGCATCACACACCTGATGAGAACGAGTAACGTAACCGGAATCATTCTGAGCGCCGGCGCACGTATAACGCCAGTCCGCACTTCCAGCCGCGCCTTGTCATGGTCGGCGCGCACCGTCCCCCGAAGCCGTTTTAGCTGTGCTGGAACCCTATTCGTACCTTACGCAAACCCTTCCGAATTATCCGCTTCGCACTGACAACGCGGGAAGATAGCCACACCGGGCGGTCTAGGGCTGTAGGTACCAGAAAGTTGACCTCCCCTCCACCCCTAGCCGCCCTGCGCACTGATTCTGCTATGACAAGACTTGCACAGGCTGGCCGCATTCTCGAATGAGTCCGGGCCGCCGTCGCGCTTCTTCGTTATTTGATGTACTTCGGTCGCGGCAACGATTCGACCTTCCTTCAAGCATTGCTCGCACAGTGGTTGTCTTCACAGCTGCATGTCAATGGCGAGAGAGAATTCCTCAATTTCGGCGAGATAGAATTCCCCAGAACGGATGTTTGATTTTCGGGTCATTGCTCCTTCTGGGGCGCAGGGAGTTCGGAAAAGACGCCGGCTTTGCGCTTATCCCGCAGCCGGTAGCTGTGGCCGCGGATGTTGACGGTGGTGGAATGATGCAGGAGCCGGTCCAGAATGGCCGCGGCCAAGACCTGGTCGGCGAAGATGTCGCCCCAGTCGCCGTAGGACTTGTTGCTGGTCAGAATGATGCTGCCTTTGAGATAGCGGCGGCTGACCAGTTGAAAGAGAAACTGGGCAGCCATGCGGTCGAGCGGGAAGTAGCCCATCTCGTCAAGGATGAGCAACTTGGGTTTGGCCAGCGTATGCAGCCGCTGGCCAAGCCGGTCATCCTGCGCATCGCGATGCAGCATGTCGAGCAGGTCAGCCACAGTGAGAAAGTAGACGCTGATGGACTGGGCAATCGCCGCCACGCCTAGAGCAATCGCCAGGTGCGTCTTGCCTACGCCCGGCGGACCCAGCAACAACACATTCTCGCTGTTGGCTACAAAGCGCACCGTGGCCAGTTCCCGGATCTGGCGCTCGTTGATGGAGGGCTGAAAGGCAAAGTCGAACTCGTCCAGCGTCTTGACGAAAGGGAAGTGGGCCAGCTTGGTCTTCATGGCCACTTCTCGTGCATAGCGAGCCGAGAGTTCCGTCTCCAGCAGTCGGTCCAGAAACTCCAGGTACGTCCACTGCCCCTTGCCCGCCTCTTCAGCCAGCAGGTCGAGGTGGTCGGCGATGCGGCTAAGGTTGAGCCGGGCGAGATAACTCTGCACTCGTTCATAGACCAGGTCGTTCATGCGCCGCCTCCACCCACACTTCATACTGCTGTAGGGCACGCACCTCGACCTGAGGAGCCTGCCAGGCAAAGGCAAACGCATCGGCGGCGGGCAGTTGCAGCGCCCCCGGCTTAACGGGACGCTGGGTAGCGTGGTTGAGACCGGCATAGTGGCCGGCGAGGACCAGCCGCTGATGACGACCTGCGGCCACATGGTGGCGCGCCACCTCGACGCCCTCTGGTGTGGCAATCAGCAGTTCATCCAGCTCGTTTTCTTTGAGCATGAGCGTCTGTTGGGCGAAGCGAGCCGGCACCGAGTAGTAGTTGCCCTTGTAGCTGACCAGGCAGTCTTTGGTGCTGCGCCGGTAGCTGATGAGGCTGGTGTCGTAGGCCGGTTTGCCCGCCAGCGGCTGCAAGCCCTCCTCGGGCAGACGCTCTACGGGTACGGCTTGGGTGGTGGCGTGTACGCGGACGTTGGCTACCGTGTCCAGCCAGTGGCGACACTGCTGGTTGAGGTCGGTCAGGTCCCGATAGACCAAGCCGGGCCAGAAGCTGTGGCGTAGGTAGCGGATGCCCCGCTCGACCTTGCCTTTAGTCTGGGCGCGGTAGGGCTGGCAGGCACGGGGGCGAAAGCCGTAGTAGTCGGCCAGGTCGAGGTAGCGCGGGTGCCACTGGATGGGACCGTTGGCGCTGCGTGCCAAGACAGCAGTCTTGAGGTTGTCATGCAGCAGTTCCTGGGGAACGCCGCCAAAGTCGAAGTCGGTCAGTTCTTTGAGGACGGGAAAGCGGGCTTCCTGCAGGCGTCGCTTACGCCGGTTCTGGGTGCGCCGGTCAACTTCCTGCTCGGCCAAAGTCACCAGATAGTGTTCATAAGACCAGTGGCCTCGGGTCGCATCCTGCGCACAGGCCGCATAGTTGTCCACGAAGGCGACCAGGCGCAGTTCGGTCAGGTGGTTTTGACCAGCACCTGTTGGCGCATCTGCTAGCCGGCTTCCAGGATGTGCAAGAGTAACTGACCCCGCCTGATCACGGCTAGACCCGACCTTTGTTCAGAATCCGCCCCAAGTATTGCCGGCTCCCGGTTTACCGGCTCCAGACGCACGCCTATGCGGCCCGCAGCCAGTTTCAATAGGTCAAGCATGTCGTCGATCAGGGCGAGGAGATGGCGGCTGCTTTAGCCCTTGATCCCCGTCATCGTGATTCCCTGAATAAAGGTGCGCTGCGCAAAGAAGTAAAGGATGATTACGGGCATGGTTAGCATAATGGAAGCCGCCATGAGTTGCGACCACTCCGTGTAGTTTTCCTGTTGGTACATCTGCAGGCCCAGAGAAATCGTGTATTTTTTCTGGTCGTTCAGATAGATTAGCGGGCCGATAAAGCCGCGCCACCTGTTGAGAAACTCGAAGACCAATACGGTCGCCAGCGCAGGCTTCGCCAGCGGGAGAATGATGCGACGGTAGATGCCCAATTCCGTTGCGCCGTCGATCTTGGCCGCGTCGCTTAGCTCGAAGGGTATCGAGAGAAAAAACTGGCGGAGCAGAAAAATGTAGAACGGCGTGCCCAACCAGTGCGGGGCGATCAAGGGGACGAAAGTGTTGATGAAGCCAAGATTCGCCCAGATTAGGAACACCGGAATCATGGTTACCTGGTACGGGATCATCATGGTGGCGATGGTGACGATGAAGAGAAAATCTCGCCCAACCCAGCGGAGCCGGGAAAAACTATACGCCACAGGCGGACTTGCGAAAGTCACCCCCAGCATTGAAAGCCCGCAGATGATTAACGTGTTCCAGACGTAATGGAAGAAAGGAATAGTTGTAACCGCATCAACGTAGTTCGACCATTGAATCGGACTCGGAATCCAGACAGGCGGCCATTTGAAGATTTGTGCATCCGGCTTAAGAGACGTGGAAAGCATCCAAAAAAACGGGATCATGAAGATGATGGCGAGAGGAACCAAGACAAAATGTTTGGCCAGCTCGCCGATCGTCTTGATGGCCGTCCGTTGCCACATGGGCCGGGCTAATGGTCGCTCTACTGCAAACGCCTGCTGCTGCATAATCAGTCGATTCTCCTCATCTATAATCGCGTGAAAAACCCTATATCTGCCAGGCGCTTAGTCTAGCGTCCGGCATAGTAGACCCACCGGTTAGACGAGCGGAAGACCAATAAAGTACAGACAAGAACGATGATAAAGAGCAGCCACGCCAATGCCGATGCATAGCCCATCTCGAGCATCACAAAGGCGCGACGGTAAAGATACATCGAATAGAACATCAACGACTGAGCCGGCTTGCCATCACCGCCGGTAAGCACGTAAGGAATTGTGAAGTACTGGAACGCGCCTATTAAGCCCATGATCAGATTAAAGAAGATGACGGGTGTAATCATGGGGATGGTCACATGACGTATTCGCTTTACGGCATTCGCTCCGTCGATAGCCGCTGCGTCGTACAGCTCTTTGGGCACATCTTGTAATCCCGCCAGATAGATAACGACAGCTTGGCCGACGCCCCAGAGCGCCATAAGTATCACCGACGGCTTCGACCAATGCTCATCGGCTAGCCAACCCGGGCCAACGATGCCGAAGACCTCCCAGAGGATAGCGTTTAGGATGCCGAACTGCGAGTTCAGAACCCATAGCCACAGGATGGAGAGAGCCACCTCCGGCACCAGTACGGGCAAGAAATAGATGGTGCGGTAGACGGGCAGCCCCTTGATCTTCATGTTCAGCATCAAGGCGATGCCCACTCCGACGATAATGCCGAGCGGCACCGAGAAGACTGCGAAGTACACGGTGTTGTACAGCGCGAGCCAGAACACATCATCAGCGGTGAACATCTTGATATAGTTGGCAAGACCCACCCATCTCGGCGGTCGCAGAACGCTGTATTCAGTGAAACTGTAGTAGATAGATGCGCCAATGGGATACAGGATGAGTATGCTAAGACCGAGAAGCCAAGGCAGGGCAAACAATATGCCGTTGATCTGATCTTGGCGGCCGGTTCGGGTCGCGAGTTGGCGTCTAAGCGGTTCTGTCAATCTACCCATGTTAGTCCCCTGTTGCAGGCAGGTTACGCGTGGGCGTTGGCCCGTGCGAGAAAAAACAGGCTCCTCCAGCACGTAAGCGGAAGGAGCCTGTCATTGCCTTCTTGCCTCAACCAGCAAGCGCCTTTTGCATGGCGGCGTTGGCTTCGTCGTTCAGCTTGTCGAGCGCCTCTTGCGGCGTGGCTTTGTCGTGGATCACGGCATCACGCGCATCGTTTAAGCCGTTCCACAGCAGTTGCCCGATAGGAAGCGGCGGTCGTGAGTCAGAGAAGGCGAGAAGGTCTACATATAGAGAGCGCACCTCGTCGCGATTAAACCATGCGTCTTCAGCCGCTGTGGGGCGAACAGGCAGTTGACCGGCCATGGTGCAGTAAAGCACCTCGCTCTCTGGCCGGTCCATGAAGAGGAACCATT
>JASGTU010000153.1 GCA_030058085.1 Chloroflexota bacterium | reverse complement strand
ACGCGCGACATGGCAGCCAGCGCCGCCACAAAGGCCAGCGTCACCGCCAGCATCATGCGCCGCGTGCCGTAACGGTCTACCAGACGCCCGGTCATGGGCAGCAGCAGCGACGCCCCCAACGTCGCCGCGCCGTAGATCAACGAGACCGTCGAACGCGAAATGCCCAGATCCGTCACGAAGTTATCGATAAAAAGGCTGACGGTAAAGGTCTGGCTCGGGCCCATCATCACCGCGCCGAGCGAACCGGCGGCGAGGATGACCCAGCCGTAGAAGAAGGGGCTGTGGTCGATCACCCAACTGTGGCGCGTGGCAGGCGCAGCAGAGGATGTAGCGGGGGATGCGGAAGAGGGTGCAGCAGAGGGCGTGGCAACGTTCGCCATGATCGGCAGGGCTCAACTT
Source organism: Chloroflexota bacterium (assembly GCA_030058085.1). Classification (GTDB taxonomy): domain Bacteria; phylum Chloroflexota; class Anaerolineae; order Caldilineales; family Caldilineaceae; genus JASGTU01. The sequence continues at coordinate 16,401 of JASGTU010000153.1, read as the reverse complement.
GACGTTTTAATGTGGACGCCCGGCAAGCGGCGCAACGGAATTCCGCGGTCGACCGCACGAGCGTCGAGGCGAATGACAATACTACCGGCTATTGTCACGGAAGCCGTGCCTCGGGTCAAGTCGGCTGCCCGATACGCGCGCTGTCATGCTGTGCCCAGGGGGATCCCATGCAAAGCATCCCGACCTCCGGCACACGAGATTCTTCAGCTCACAAACGCTCACTTCAGAATGACAGCGCTGAGCGTCACGAGTCAAAAATGACGGATGACGCATGACTCGTGACGTGAGATGAGATTCTTCAGCTAGCTTGCGCTCACTTCAGTCCGCACGGCGGCTGGGATGCCGCCGCTACCAAGAAATGCCGGCGGCATTTACCCTATCTCGCTACTTGCCCGGCTGCCACAGCGGCTCAACCACGCCGCGTGCATGGTTCTCGTAACGCGCCATCACGAACAGCGCGTCAGACAGCCGGTTGAGGTAGATCAGCGTATGCGGACCCACGCCCTCCTCACGCGCCAGCGCCGTCACCTCTCGCTCGGCCCGGCGACATACCGTGCGCGCCACCTGGAGCTGCGCCGCGCCAGGCGAGCCGCCCGCCAGGATGAAGTTCTCCAGCGGGCCGACCGACTCGTTCAACTCGTCGATGAGGTCCTCCAGCCGGCGAATATGGCACTCCTCGATCTGGGGCAGCGGATAGCGCTTCTTGTCCTCTTCCACAAAGCAAAGCTCCGTGCCGACATCGAACAGCTCGTTCTGGATTTCGGGCACGATAGCGGCTAGCCGGTCGCACAGCCCCAGCGCCAGCGCCAGACCCAGATGTGAATTCAACTCGTCCACCGTGCCGTAGGACTGCACGCGCAGCGCGTCCTTGGGCACGCGTTGGCCGCCGCCCAGCCCCGTCATCCCCTCGTCGCCCGTCCGTGTATAGATCTTCGTCAGCCTCGGCATCGCTCGCCTCTCTCCATTCTCCTATGCGGTTTGCAGCGCATCTTCCACCGTCAGCCAGCCGCTGTCCGGGAACAACTTCGCCACCTGCGGCGCGAAGAGCGGCGATGCGCCCAACACCTGCGCCGGCTCGCCCTGGGCGATCACCTCGCCCTGACTCATCAACGCCACGCGGTCCGCGATCTCCGCGGCCATCTCCACGTCGTGGGTCACGACCATGATCGCCATGCCCGCTGCCCGCCACCCCTTGAGCAGGTTCGCCAGTTGGCGCTTGGCCGCGTAGTCCAGCCCGCGCGTCGGTTCATCCAGAAGAAGCGCACGCGGCCGCGTCACCGTGATGGCGGCCAACGCTGCGCGCTGGCGCTCACCTGCGCTGAGGTCGCGCGGGTAGCTCTCGGCGTGCTGCGCCATGCCCAGCGTGTGCAGCAACTCCCGCGTATCGTCGGGCAGCGCCTGCCCGCTGCGCCGCGCCATGAGGCCGTGATTGTGCAACGTGATCGCCAGTTCCTCGGCTACCGTCTCGGCAAAGAGCAGCGAGTTCGGGTCCTGGGGCAAATAGGCGACCTGCCGGCAAATGTCCGCCACGTCCCGCCCGGCAATCGAACGGCCATCCATCCGGATATCGCCGCGCACGGGCCGCACCAGCCCGACCATACACTTGAGCAGCGTCGTCTTGCCCGAGCCGTTGCGCCCCATCAAAGCCACGATCTCGCCGGGGTAGACGTCCAGGCTCAGGCCGTGCAGCACCTCGGTTCCCCCATAGGCGGCGGCGACATCACGCGCCGCCAGAAAGGGCGTGCGTGCGCCCGCCGCCCGTTCCGCTCCGCGCTCCTGTCGCGGACGCGCCGCCCGCCCGTTACCCGCTCGGCGGCGGCTGTGACGCAGCCCCTCCTTGATCGTCAGGGGCAGAGGCTCCCAGCCCAACGCCTTGCCCAAGCGCACCAGCGGCGGCGCCAGGTCGATCTGCGCCAGCACCGCGCGCGGCTCGTCCAACAGCGGCGAACTGCCGTCCGCGGGCAGGTAGAGGATCTTGTCCGCATAGGGCAGCACGCGCTCCAGCCGGTGCTCCGCCACAAGGATGGTCAGGCCAAGGTCCGTGTTCAGCCGCACCAGCGCCGACAGCACGTCTTCCGCCGACTTGGGGTCCAACTGCGAAGTCGGCTCATCGAGCACGAGCACCTCCGGGCGCAGCGCCAGGACCGCGGCGATGGCGACGCGCTGGCGTTCGCCGCCCGACAACGTGCTCAGGGCGCGGTCGCGCAGCGGCGTCAGGTCGAGCAGGTCAAGCGTCTCCTCCACGCGCACGCGCATCTCCTCCGGCGGGATGGCGGCATTCTCCAGCGCGAAGGCAATCTCGTCTTCGACGCGGTCCATCACGAACTGGGCTTCCGGGTCCTGGAACACGAAGCCGACGTGATGGCTCATCACCTGCGGCGCGGCCTGCACCGGGTCCAAATTGCCCACGCGGATGCTGCCCGCCAGCGACCCGCCGCTGAAATGCGGCGCCAGCCCGTTGATGCAGCGCAGCAGCGTCGACTTGCCTGCGCCCGACGGGCCGACGACGAGGATCAACTCCCCTTCCGGCAGGTCCAAGCTGATGTCAGACAACGCCGGCCGCGCCGCGTTCGGATAGGTATAGGAGACGTGTCGAAAATGAATCACAGGCAGTCCCTTTCAATCGTCATGCGTCATGACTCGTGATGCATGACTACCGCAGCGCCGGACCGACCATCGCCAACGCAGGCGGCAGCAGCCCCCACGTGCTCATCCCGATCCACAGCGAAAAGCCCGGCGGCGTCAGGCTCGGATACGGGTAGAAAAACAGCGAGCTGCGGTCCAGCCCCGGCAGCGGCAGCACGAAGAACGCCGCCGTCAACACCGCGCCGCCCGCCACAGCCCACTCGCGCATACGCCACGGCGCCGGCCGGTACACCGTCTGCGGATGCCGCCGGCCCGCCGCCCACACCGCGCCCGCCACCAGCGCCGCGCCGACTAACGCAGTCGCCAGGCCAAGCGCACTCATTCCCCACACCAGCCGCAGCAGCAGCCCGGCCGCGGCCAGGGCAATCCCTGCGATCAGGCTTACCTGCGTCCACACGTCGTGCGTTGGCGTCGACGCGCCGGCAAAACCGCGTGCGGTCATCGCCTCGGCCAATTGCAGCGCCCGCTCCAGCCCGCCGGTTAGCAGGGGCAGCAGCAAGGGCAGCCAACTGCGCAAACCCTGCACTCGCTGCCCGCGCACCGCCTGCGCCTCGCGGATCTGCCGGTATTGGCGCAGCGTGGTCGGCACAAAAGCCGCCGCGATCGACACCACGACTGCAATCGAATAGTAGGCGCGCGGGGCCAGCCGCACCATCTCCCGCACGGGCAGCGCCTGGTTGACGAGGATGAAGGCGGCGTACAGCCCGGTCAGCGCCAGCCCGTTGAGCGCGCCGTACAGCAGCGCCTCCAGCGTCACCGGCCCGCCGATCAGGGGCAGGGCGTCGGGCAGACGCACCAGAACGGCGTCGCCCACATGCACCATCAGCCCGTTGAACAAGGCCGACACGCTCACCACGAACAGGCCGAAATGCAGCGGCGACAGCGGGACCGCCCGCTCCGCATCCAGCGCGCCCGCCACATATTTCGCCGCGACCCACGTCGCCGCGATCCAAGCCAGGATCAACGCCAGGTAGATCGGGTTGCGGCCCACAGCCAGCGCCGCCACGACCGCGGCCAGCCACATCGCCCACGCCCCGGCATGGATCGAGGCGTCGCCCCTGGCTGCCGGTTGCGTCGCCGGGTTCACCGTCCGCCTCCCGTCGCCGGAAGCACGGAGCGCTCGCCGGCAACCGCAGGTGCGTACTCGAACGTAAAGCGGTCGCGGAAGCGGCGCAAGATGCGCAGCGCGGGCACGCCCATCGCCAGGATGAAGGCCACGTTGCCCGCCATGCGCATCGCGTCCCAGGCCAGCGACGTGACCAAATAGAACACGGCATAACGCCGCAGTCCTTCAAAGAAGGCCACGCCCGGCTCCCAGTATTGGCCTGCCGGCCCGGAGACGAAGGGCCAGAACCAGATATTCATCACCGCTCCGAACAGGAATCCCCACAGGCCGCCATACACAGCCAGGACCGCCGCCTCGCCCGCCTTGCCCTCGGCGCGCAACGCACGCACGAGCGGGCGGCACAGCGGCGCGGCCATGCCCGTCCACCCTGCCGTAAACATCTGGTAGGGCAGCCACGGCCCCACCCCGCCCGTGAGGATGCTGGACACGAAGATCGTCAGCGCGCCGAGCAGAAAGCCGAAGCGCGCACCATATACATAGCCGCCCAGCACGATCAGCAGGAAGATCGGGCTGAAGCCGCCTGGCCCAGGGACCGCGCTTTCGACGAAGCGCAGGACCGCGTTCATCGCCACGAGGATGCCGAGCAACGCCACCACTTTGGCGCTCATGCCCTGCCCCTGCACCTCCAGCAGCAGCACGGCGAAGCACAGCCCCGCCAGCAAGCTCACCATCAGCGGCGCGTCGGCGGCGTGCGCCATGCCGGAGCCGGCTGCCTGCGCCGCGGCAGGCAGCCAAAACGGATAGAGAAACGCGGCCGCGCCCAACAGCGTGGTCAGTGCGTAGATGGCGACGCTCAGGCCGCGCTGTCTCATCGCCGCCTCCACATCGCCCAGATCACAAGCCAGATGCCGCCGAAGAGCAGCGGCGCGCCGAACGCCAGCGCAATGCCGCTGACCAGGACCAGCCGCTCCAGGCGATCATCGCTTGCCGGCGCGACCTCGCCCGCCGCCGACGGCAGACCGTCCGCCGGGTCCAACAGCACGACCGCGGGCTGCGCCGGCGCGACCGGCGTGTCGAGCGGGCTTGCCGGCGGAGCGATGACCGTGACGGGCGGGACCGCTGCGACTGCCGCTTCCTGCGGTATAGGCGTCTCTGCGGGCGGCGGCGTATCGGTCGGCAGCGGGGTGTCCGTCGGCGGCAAGGTCGGAACGTCTGTCGCCGTAGGCGGCGGCTCCGGCGTCCATGTTTCCGTCGGGGACGGCTCCGGCAGCGGCGCCTGCGCTGCGGCGAGGTCAGCCGTGGGCGCGGAGAAGACCGCCGCCACGTCCACCGCCAGCGCCGCTTCGTTATGACCCGCGGCGCTGGCGGCAAACAGCACATAGGTCATGGTCTGCTGCGGCGACATCGCCTTGCTGCCCTGGGCCGGCAACTGCTCCTCGCCGCCCGGATAGCGCAGCAACACGGTGTCCGCGCCCGCCACATCCCAACTAAGCGTCACGCTCTCGCCGAACGCGATGGCGGAGCGGTCCGCGGCGAAGTGCAGGATGCTCGGCGTAGCGATGGGCGTGGACGTGTCGGTCGGCGTCGGGCCTGGCGTAGGCGTCCACGTCTCCGTGGGGATGGGCGTCGGCGTGCTGGTCGAAGGCTCGCGCGTCTCCGTCGGCGCAGCGGTCGGCTGCCCTGGCGGCGTCTCTGTAGGCGTAACTGTCGGCGTGGGCGTGGGGTTGCAGATCTCGTCGAAGGTGAGCAGCCGCGGCGCGTTCTCGGCGTGTTGGCCGATCACGCCTTCGCTCCACGACCAGCCGTCCACGCTGCCGTTGCGCACTTCCGTAGAGCTAGACCCGATCACCGAATACTCCCACACGCCCCCCGCCTGCTGCCAATAGGACCAGTACTTGCATTCGGAGGACATGCACTTGCAGAAGCAGTTCTCTTGGGGCGTAGTGCAGCCGGTATCCCCGATGCGGCAGACGGCGTTGCCCTTGCCCGGAAACGGTTCGATGCTGACGGAAAGCCCTGTCTGCCTACGCAGTTCGTCCAGCAGTTCAAAGCCGCTGATCGCTTCTCTGCCATCCGGCAAGGCTACGCAGCGTGCGTCGACCAGCCCATTGCCATAGTCGATGACGATGCCCGCCCGGTTCGGCGCCTGAGCGCGGACGCCCGGCTCCACTGCAACCAGCAAGATCAGCGCCCACAGCGCAGCCATCGCCGCGCTGCGGGCGAGATGCATCAGATGACGTTTACCGCGCCTGTCGCGTTGCATCATGCCTGCTTCACTGGTCCAGTCGACTCGTGCAGGTGTACGGCAGGTATGTCGAATGTACGCTGCATGCATCCAATGCACCCACTTGCAGCGGATACGAGCCGCCCAACAGCGCGGCCACAGCCTGCTCCGTGGCGAAGAAGCCAGCCCCCTTCATCCACTCGAACGACCCGTCGGGCAGTTGCATGTCCAACAGGAAATCGATGGGGCTTGCGCCGTCGGGCGCCCATTGCGCCGCGGTCACATCTTCGCCCGCAGCCAGCAGCCCCTGCACAGCCCAGGCCGTCGAGTTGGCGTCGCTGTCCGAACCAAAGGGCGAACCGGGCTGGTAGGGGAAGCCGCCGTCGTCGTTCTGCGCGGCCTGCAGGTACGCCACGCCGCTCACGATCTCCGTAGCCGAGACGGGCACGCCCGCGGCCAGCAGCGCCTGCAGCGCCAGCGCGGTCGTGTTCGTGTCCGTGCCCCAAGTGGGCGACCATTCCCAGCCGCCGTCGGGCTGGATCATGCCGCGCAGGTAGTCCACGTTGCCCGCCGCCACCGGCTCGGACAGCGCCACGCTGCCCAAGATCGCCCAAGAGAGGAAACCGGGCTGATCGCTCATAGCCCCAAGCGTCGGGCTGTAGAACTCGGACGGATAGGGCATGCCCGGCGGCAAACAGCCGTCAGCCCCGGTCAGCGCCACCCCGGCCTTGCCCGCTGCGCTCACGTCCTTCCAGGTATAGCCCCTGGCGGCAAAGGTCACGAAATCCATCAACGACGGCGCGCCGGGCGCGGCCCGCCACTCGTCCGCGGCGAGGTTATTGGCGCCGACGGCAAGCATGGCCTCCAGGCTGCTGCTCATCGAGCCGCCGTAGCTGCCGTCGGTGATCGACTGGCCCGCCTGGATCACCGCCAGGCCGCGCTGCGCCGCCTGCGCCTGCTCGGCGGAAGCCCAGGGCCCGCTGCCGCCGCCCCAGCGCCAGCCCTCGACCGCGCCCGTCTGGCTGATCACCGAACTGCCGGCGCCGACCATCGACGGCTCCCAGTCGCTCCCATTCCATTGGGAATAGGCCCAGAACTTGCCATCCGGGTCGCAGAAGCAGTCATCCGCCGGGCAGCCGACCCCTTCGATGCTGCACACCAGCGGCGGGCCATACTCGGTCGAGTAGGCGAAATCCAGCCCGGATAACTGCAAGGCCCGAAAGCCCGAAATCGACTCCGTGAACGTGATGGGCCGCACGAGCAAATCGGTCCCGTCCAACTGCACCACCACATGCGCCTCATTGGCCGCATCGGTGGACGCGTCCGCCGCCAGCGCCGCCGTCGTCCCCAGCGCCAGCAGCGTCATCAGCGCCAACCCTACGCCGATCGCCAGCATCGAAAGCGACGCCCGCCACTGTCTGTCGTATACCCCGTTCATTGCCCTACCCTTTCCTTGCCGGTCTTGACAGCCGGTGTTGACCGTTGGAGCGACGACTGCCGTCGTCCTCGTCTGTACAGATAACATCCCGAAGAGGCATGGCGGGTGCGTCGTCTCTCACCGGCGAAGACGCAACACGCTTGCGGCGTGCCGCTCCTCCGAAGGCGGGCGTGGCGGATTTCGGTTGTGCAGCATGGGGAATCCGGCGCCCGATCTTCGGAGCCGGTTTGTTCCACGAAAGAGCCTGCCGGATCGGCAGGCTCAGAGGTTCACTTCGCGAACGCCTGGCCCCTTTTCCACGAAGGTGGTTTCAAGCAACCGTGAAGGCGGGTGTTCGGACTTGGCGGGCAGGCCGCCTAACCGTTGCGGGACAGTGCCGGACTGGTCCAGAAAGGACTTCACCGGTCTTCCCCCTTTATGCGCTACGCATCCGGGCGTCTAGCGCACCTCCACGGGACCAACTGTTCAGTTGTACGCGCAGTATATCAGCATTGCGGCGCACATGTCAATAACTTGGCGCGGCCCGAGACTCTAGCCGTGACCGACGTAGACGGTCTTGGTGCGGGTATAGAACTCGATAGCCGCCGGGCCTTGCTCCTTGAAAGTATTGGCGCTGGAATGCTTGAAGCCGCCGAAGGGCGCTTGCAGAGCGAGGCCGGTCGTCGGCTCGTTGATCTTCACCACGCCCGCCTCAATCCGTTTGGCAAAGTGGAAGGCGCGCTGCAGATTGTTGGTGACGATGCCGGCGGAGAGACCAAAGCCGATGCTGTTGGCCTTCTCGATGGCGTCGTCGAAGTCGCGGGCGCGCATGATGCCGATAACCGGCCCGAAAATCTCCTCCTGGGCGATCCGCATCTTGGGCTCCACGAAATCGAAAACGGTGGGCTTGACAAAATGGCCGCCCTCTTTGGCGACATCGCCGCCCGCCAGCAGTTTGGCCCCTTCGCTTTGGCCGATGCCGATGTATTCCAGGTCGGTTTCCAGTTGGTCCTGGCTGACCGCTGGCCCCATTTGCGTACCCGCTTCCAGGCCGTCCCCGACGACCAGATTGCTGGCGGCGTCGGACAGAGCCGCGGCGAAGGCGTCGGCGATGCCGTCCTCGACGATGATGCGGCTGGTCGCCGTACACGCCTGCCCGGTGAGACCAAAGCCGCCAGCAACCGCCAGCTTGACAGCCGTGTCGATGTCCGCATCGTTCAGGACAATCACGGGGTTCTTGCCGCCCATCTCCAGTTGGACGCGGGTCATGTTGCGAATGGCTTTTTCGTAAATGCTCACGCCCACGCCATAGGAGCCGGTGAAGCTGACGCCGTTGACGAGGGGGCTGGAGACCAGTTCGTCGCCCACATTGCGCCCGGAGCCGGTGATGTAGTTGACGACGCCCGCAGGCAGCCCGGCTTCGACCAGCGCCTCTACCAACACCAGCCCGGAATGCGGCGCCAGGGACGCCGGCTTGAAGACCACGGTGTTGCCGTAGACCAGCGCCGGGGCCATCTTCCACGCCGGGATGGCGATGGGGAAGTTCCAGGGCGTGATGATGCCTACGACGCCCAGGGCTTCGCGGCTCGTATAGAGCAGTTCGCCGCCCGTATTCGAGGGGAGGACGTCGCCGCCCATGCGCCAGCCTTCTCCGCTGTAATAGCGGAAGATATCGCGGGCGCGCATCACTTCGCCCAGGGCCTCGCTGCGGGTCTTGCCCTCCTCGCGGGTGAGGATGGCGGCATATTCATGCTGGCGCGCTTCCAAAATGCGGCTGGCCTTGTCGAGGATGGCGCCGCGACTTGGCGGGGGCATATTCGCCCAGGCAGGCAGCGCGGCGCGTGCAGCCTCGATGGCGGCGCGGGTGTCCTCTTTCGTGGCAGAAGCGAACGCGCCGATCACATCTTCATGGTTGGCCGGGTTCTCATTGAGGAAGGTAGCGCCGTCGCCGGCTTCCACCCATTCGCCGCCGATCAGATTCTTGAAATTTTGCATGGTGTTACAGCCTTTCCAACTTGGTTCCGAACGTAAGTCCCAAACGATTGAACGAAATTTCTGAGATAGCTAACCGTTGCGCGCTTACCCTAGTACGTTGCCGCGCATCTCCATCGGCAAGAGGAATACATACACGGCCGCGGCCGCCAGCACGACCAAGATCAGGAGCCAGGGCACGAACTCGACAAAAGCCCGTCGCGTGCGGCCATGCACGCGCGTCGCCGCACGCCAGCCGGCCAGCGCCGCGGCAATCGTACCCGCCGCCATAGCCGCCATCTGCACCCAGCGCACCGCCGAAGCCGAAGGCATCCACGCCGCGGCCAGCCGCCAGTCCGCCTGGCCGAAAAGCGCCAGCCCCAGGACATCCGCGAAGAAACCCTGCACCGCCGGGATCACGGTCAGCGGGCCGATCAGCAGATGAAACAGATAGTGCGCCGTCCAGATGCCGAAGCCCAACGGCACAAACAGATAGGCATAGCGTGTCACAAAAGAGCGCAGCGACGCAGGCCGGTTGCCGCGCACTGTCCAGCGGTTCACCGCCGCCGCCAAGAACGCCAGCGCCGCCGGCCCTAGCACGGCCGCGACCAGGAAGATCAGCCCCAGAACCACGACCTCCTGATCCGTGCCCAGCGCCTGGGCCAGGTTGCGCTCCAACTCGTACACCGGCGGCGTCATGGCGAAGGCGTTCATCCACGCCGCAAAGGCCGCCAGGATCGCCAGCAGCGCCAGGTCCAGCCGCCGCGGCCACGTCTGGCGGAACAACTCGTCGCCGGGCGGACGCACGGCCAATGCCACGTTGTCATAGGGGCACGCCTTAGCGCAGTCGAGGCACAGCGTGCAGTTCATGTTGCCCCGCATCGCCGGCACAAAAAGCTCAAGTTGACAGCCCTGTTGCACGAGGACGCCATCCTCGTCGTAGCGCCCGTTGATGCACTCCTTGCCCGCGCAGTCGCGGCACACGTCCGCGCTGCGGCTCATGATCTGGGTCGGGCTGACCGTGCTGTACAGGAAGTTGAAGCTCCCCAGCGGGCAGACATACAGGCAAAAACTGTCGCGTGTAAAGAGCGCTTCCAGCAGGAAGGCGGCGACGAAGTAGGCGACGATCACCCACGCCGTCAGCCAGGGGCTTGCCCACAGATCGAACAGCTCGTAGACGAAGAGCATACCCAGCAGTGCGCCGATCGCCAGCCACTTGTTGCGCAGCGTGCGCGGCCAGCGTTGCCGCGGCCGGCCAATCCAACGCGCCAGCTTGCGCGGCAGGATGAAGGGACAGCCGGCGCAGAACAAATTGCCCGCCAGCAAGAGGACGACGACGATCAGCCCGCGATAGTGCACCCACGCCGCCACTGTCGCCGTGTTCTTGGCGGCGAGCGGGCTGCCGATCAGACCGTCGATCACCATCATCGCCGCAACCGCAAACAGCACGGCTTGCAGCGCGGTGCGGCTGTGCTTCCACAGCAACAGGCGCCCCAAGATCGGCGTGCGCAACACGTCAAAGCGGCGGGAGGTGCGTTCTATCGAGTTGATCATGGCAGCGAATTACCCAAACGATGCTTCATCAAACAGAAACACGGACCCGCCCCAAAAGCGGGCATACTAGCGTTATTGTAGCACGCCCCTCCCCAAAGGGGGACACCGCGCCGATGTTGCTCCCGCGCGCGCCGCTGCGGATTTGACGCGCCTCCCGCCTCTGCTAGACTGATTGCGACTTGATCACAATGGGCTACAATCGCGATTCGCCGACGCTTCACACGTATCTAGCCCGTACAAAAATCTGCACAAAGGAGACGAACATGGCCCGGCTGCTCACATCGCCCATCTTCCGGCTTTGCCAACATCGTTCCGTCGCGCTGCCGCTGCTTGCAGCGCTCTTCGTTTGTCTCTTGCTTAGCGCCTGTGTGACGGCGCCGCAAGCGCCCGCGCCTGCCGAACAGGCTGCGCTCGCCATCGATCTGTTGCCGCCCGAAACTGGCGCGTCCCATTTGCAGGTTCGCGTGACCGGCACAGACGGCGCACCCGTCACCGACGCCCAGGTCAGCCTCGAAGGCAACATGAACCACGCCGGCATGGTCCCCGTCATCAGCGACCCCGTGACCGACGACGCAGACGGCGCAGCCGACGGCTTCTACCAGGTCCCCTTCGAGTTCACCATGTTCGGGGACTGGATCATCACTGTCTCGGTCACTACGGCGGACGGCGCAGCCGTTAGCGAAAATGTGGACGTCTCGGTCGACGAGAGCGGCGCACGGCTCGTCGGCGCGCCTCAGGGCGACGCCTCCGCCGGCGGCCTCCACATCTCGGACGTGCGGGCGCGGCCTGTTCCCATGCCCGGCGGCAACACCGCCGTCTTCCTCACCATCGCCAACCACGGCGATCAGCCCGACCGGCTGGTCGACGCGCGCAGCGACGCAGCCGAGGTCGTCGAGCTGCACGAGACGGTCAAAGACGGCGACATGATGCGCATGGTTCACATGCCCGACGGATTTGAACTCCCGCCCGGCGAGACAGTCGAGTTGATGCCTGGCGGCAAGCACGTCATGCTGCTCAACGTCACCGCCCCCATGGCTGCCGGCGACGAGATTCAGGTCGAGTTGGTCTTTGAGCACGGCGAGCCCGTGATCCTTACCGTGCCCGTCGTCGAGATGGCAGCCAGTATGCCCTAGCGCTAAGCCGGGCCGGACGCGTCGTCGCCAGGTAGCGTCCGGCCCAAAACAGCAGAAGCCTCGCCAATAAACCGAGCTTGCGCATCCAGGGCATTGTATGCATAATCCTCGTGACAATTAACCGGATACCGACTCAGTCACGAAGGAACCGTATCATGAAACTGCGCACCATCTTTGTTTGGACCGCTCTAGGAGTCATCTTGCTCGTCGCGGCCGCCTGTGCGCCGATCACCACCACAGGCGAAGAAGCCAGCCAGCCGTGCGGCGCCATCGAAATTACCCAGGTTGACGGCAAGTACGATCTTGACAGCTGCACGCTGCGCATCGCCGTCGAAAACGCCTACCAGCCCTTCAACTACATCGACCCCGACACCGGCGAGGCCGTCGGCTACGACTACGACATCTTCAACGCCATCTGCGAATACCTCAACTGCCAGCCGGAATACCTCGAAATCAGCTGGGACGCCATGGTCGCCGTCATGGGCGGCGAGAGCAGCTTTGAAACCTTCGACGTCGGCGCCGACGGCATCACCATCACCGAAGAACGCGCCCAGCACGTCGACTTCTCCGTTCCCTACATCGCTTCGCAGCAGGTCCTCTTGGTCAGAATCGAAGAGGACCGCTTCGTCGAGCCGGAAGACTTCGTCGCCGATCCCAACCTGATCATCGGCACGCAGTTGGGCTCCACCAACTACATCGCCGCCGAAGAACTGGTCGGCGCCGAACGCGTCACCGCCTACGACCAGTTTGGCACAGCCGTGCAGGCGTTGATCAACGGCGACGTCGACGCCGTGATGATCGACAACGTAGCCGGCATCGGCTATGTGGGCGTCAACGCCGACAGACTCAAGCTCACGGGCGGCCCAGTCGAGAGCGAAGAACTGGGCTTCATCTTCGGCAAAGGCAGCCAGCTAGTCGCCCCCGTCAATCAAGCCCTCGCGGCCATGGAAGAAAGCGGCGAATTGGAAGAGCTCTTCGTCAAGTGGTTCGAGACCGATTCCGAATAGCGCGTAAACGCACTCGGCGTAGAACGGCACTGGGTATGGACCCAATGGGCTGCCTGTCCCAGCGGGTCCATTTTCTTCACGCAGCAGATCACGCCATCGCTGCATACGCCGGGTGCGTCTGTGGCTGGGAAGAGCGTACATAATGACAACTGATGTAAAAACGGATGTAAAGACCGCCCCCCCTGCCGCCCCTGGACGCTCGCGCCTCGCCGGCTCACTAGATCAGATGTCCGAGTGGCCTTGGTGGCTCCTCCTCGCCATCGCAGTCGCCCTCTACATCGTCTATCTCATCATCACCGATGTGCAGATGCAGAAGACGTTCTGGTTCATCTCCGGCCAAACGCCGGAAGCGCTGAGCGGCGGGGAGATTCTCTTCAAGGGCCTCGCCATCACGCTCACGGTCACCATCATCGCCTACTCACTGTCGCTGATCATCGGCCTGGTCTTTGGCCTAATGCGTTCCTCCACCAATGTCGTCCTCTACAACATCGCCTCCATGTACGTGGAGATCGTGCGCGGCATCCCCATGCTGGTGCTGCTCCTGTATATCGCTTTTGCGCTGACCCCGATCGCAGTGGAGTTGCTCAACTGGCTGGGCGTGCCCATCTCCACGCGCGATGTGCCCGGCATCGCCCGCGCCGTAATCGCCCTCGCCATCGGCTACGGCGCCTTTACCGCCGAGATCTTCCGCGCCGGCATCCAGTCCATCGAAAAGGGCCAGTTCGAGGCCGCCCGCGCCCTGGGTATGAGCTACTTCCAAACCATGCGCCTGATCATCCTGCCCCAAGCCGTGCGCCGCATTCTGCCCGCCCTGGGCAACGACTTCATCGCCATGGTCAAAGACTCCTCGCTTGTCGCCATTCTCGGCGTGCAGGACCTCACGCAACTCACCCGCCTCTACTACAGCGGCAACTTCCTCTACATGCAGTCGCTGACCATGCTCGCCTTCATCTACCTCGTGCTGGTCGTACTGCTCACCCGCCTCGTGCGCTACATGGAACATCGCCTGCAACGCGCCTACGCCCGCTAAGCAGACGCGTTCTGACAGCAAACTGATACCTCGTTTTCCAGGCCCGTTTGTGATATATTGAACAAAGTGGACTGTGCGTCCATCTCCCCAACGACCTGGCTACGATTGCCGTCTCAGCTACACCCAACGAGGTGAACCCATGCGCAAGTTACGTTTGCAGGAGGCGGGTCTCCTCCTATCCGTATTTCTCTATGCGGTTTTCGTGATCTCTATGCCTGCTACAGCAGCCATGCCCGAACAGGAAACCCCAGTAGATGCCGCCGCGGTCACGCAAAACTATCCTCGAGATCCGACTGATGACATCAAATGGACAGGCGCCGGGGACAGCGTCGCCGTGATCGAAGCCCAATTCAACCGGGCGCGCAGCCTGGAAAACGGCCAGTTGGGTACGCTCGTCAAGCCCCTCGCCATGCCCAGCCAAGCGCAATGGGACGCGATGGATGGCGGTCAGAAAGCCCTCTGGCTGATCAACGAGGAGCGCACTGCGCGCGGATTGCTGCCGCTGGACAACATCGAGAAGAACGTCACTGAGGTGGCCCAGGCCTTTGCCGAATGGCTGCTCAAGAACAACGCCTGGGGCCACGAAGCCGACGGCGCACCCCCACCCAACGGCTTGACGCCAAACCCGCCATCAAAGCCTGCCGCGAGTTTCTAGGCGTAGACGAAAACCTCTACGTCACCATGAAAGACGGCGCCACGCCCAACCGCATCGCGGTCGAGCGCGCCGTCTACTTCTGGATGTACGAAGACAAGGCATACGGCTGGGGCCACCGCCATGCCTTGTTGTGGAATGCCTTCAACGACAACAGCGGCAGTGCCGGAAAAGAAGGCTTCATCGGCCTGGGCCACGCACGCGGCGCCTATACCCATCCCAGTGACCCCACAAAGACTCGCTGGCCCAACGCCGACATGATCGTCCTCAACATCTTTGACCCGTGCGCTTCTTGGGCCTATGCAGCCCCGCCGGTCGTCAAGCCGCCGCCCGATCCGGCGCCGGTCGATCCCCCGGCGCCCCAGCCTAACACGGCGAAAGTGTCCGGCAAGACTCGCCAGCCCGCCTGGGTCACCATCAACAGCCAGCCCTTCGAGCCAAACACCTGGCCCGGCAACTGGGAAGTCTCCGTCCCCAACAAGTCGACAAACGGGGACTATGCATGGGGCCTGAGCGATTGCGTACCAGGCAGCGACCTAGTCGACCCCGGCAGCCGCACCGGCAGAGCAGTGGGTGGAGGGGTTGACGGAACAAAGTTGGCCTGCGGCGACCCCTACCCCCACAACGCCCGTTCGTGGATGATCTACGGCCCCTTCAATTTAAGGGACGCCATCGCTGCCGACCTGCGCGTCAACGTCTGGGTACACACCGAGCCGTATACCGACATGCTCTGCATAGCGGCCTCGACGGACAAACGGACCTTCAACGGGCCCTGCGTCTCGGGCAGCAGCATCAGTGATGCAAACCCATGGGGGTGGGTGGCAGAGACGCTCGACCTGAATCGCGTTTATAAGACGGGCAGTCTACTGGGCCGGGACAAGATCTGGGTGGCGTTAGCCTTCATCACCGACGACACGGTCAACCGGGACAGCAAAGGACAAGCCTACCGGGGAGCCTACGCCGACCGCCTGGTGCTGAGCAAAGGCGTGATCGGCGCGGTCGCAGCCGGCGAAGGCGAAGTCGTCGCGGCCGCCGCCTCACCGCTGGACGGCGTGCGCATCACCGCACAGAACGGCGCCTGGGCCATGACCGATGCCAACGGCAACTTCACGCTGCCCAACCTCAGCAAAATCCGGCACATCCTGACGCCGTCCAAAGAAGGCTTCCAGTTCTATCCGCCTACGATCACCGTGGACCTGTCCAAGGGCGATGTGACCAACGTGGCGTTCGTGGGCAGTTCCTCTATTCACGAGATGCTCTACATCCCGACGTTGAGAAGCCCGCGTCGCCCGTCAACGTCCGCCGCGGAACTCGCGGTCACCGACGCGTCATTCCAACTGCAATGTGGCGCTGAGGGCTGCACGCTGATCGGGCCGCTAGACGCGGGGGACGGCCTTCCCTAGCGCAGCGCCTCGACGATAGCCGACACGTTGCTGCGCATAAACTCAACATAGGTCGCAGCCGGCCCGCCGGGTTCGCTCAACGAACCGGTGTAGATCGGCACGACACGGATGCCCAGGTCCTGCGCCAGCCGGTTCGCCGTCTGCGGGTTCACCGTTGTACTCACGAGGATGGCCTTGACGCCCTGCGTCTTAATGCGTTCTTGCAGCGCGGCCATCTCCTGCGCTGAGGCGGACGCCAGCGTGCTGAACGACGGTACGATCGCCCCCACTACCTCGATGCCGTACTCCTTCGCCAAAT
>JASGTU010000152.1 GCA_030058085.1 Chloroflexota bacterium | reverse complement strand
GATGGTCCTGGTAGGCGGCAGAAAGCCGGACGGCCCGAAAACCTGCGGCCCGGCAAGGACATAGCCTGCATACCAGCCGTCGACCGGCTGATAGTCCCCATCCACAAGCTTGATAGCGGGAGCGTCCATGAACATAGCCCCGCTCATCTTGAGGCCGCCTTCCGCTCTCGACGGATAAACCTGGCCAAACCACTCGTCAAACAGGGAGCTCAACAGTCCTTCGTGACCGATGATCTCCGTCTGCTCGTCGGCATAAACCGAGGCGCCGTTGATATGGCAATCGTGATGGTGGGTATAGATGATCGCCTTGACGGGTTTCCTGTCGAAGATGTTGTCCAGGCGAGCATTGAAGGCAGCCTTGGCCCCCTGCGCCGCGGGAATGCTCTCCCCCGGATCGATGACAATCAGGCCGTCGACGCCCTCGATCAGCACCGGGTTGTCCCGGTTATACCCGCGCGCAACCCAGATGCCATCTGTCACAGGCAGCACTGCGGGCGGAAAGAACCCCTCATACTTGTCCATCAGCGTAGGATGGACGGGTATTCCTTCAGGCTCATAGGCCGCGACATGATCAGGCGTCGCGGCGAGCGCCAGGATGACTACGACGATCAGAAGCAGAAATCTGCTTTTCACGGCTTTCTCCTTGTGCTTTGCACGAAAATGGCCTCGCCGAGAGGAAGGGGGCGCTGCTCTGAAGTAAGCATAGCAACCAAACGTGCCTGCAGCGTGGCTAGATCGTGGAAAAACCGTATAGGGTTGAACAAATTGTTTGATGCGCGGTTCGATGTCATTCCGAGCGAGGCGAGGAATCTCGCATGCTACGAGCAAAATGCTTGGCTGCGAGCCCCTTCGCTCGGGGACCTTCTGGGTGCAGGGTGACAGAGGGGGCTTGTAGGTGCGCTATCCCTAGCGCACGGCCGCGCGTCCGGCGGCAAAGAGAAACGGAGTGTCTGCGCAGACACTCCGTTTCTTTGTTTCAAGTCACAACGCCGCGCCTCACCGCGCACGCAGCGCGGCCAGTTCCTCCGCCGAGACCAGCCACACGCCCTCGTCCGCCGCCTGCCTGCGCAGCGCCGGCGTAAAGCCCGAGCGCGCAAAGAGCGCATAGCCGATGCGCGTCCCCTCCTGCCCCGCGGCCACGCTCTCGCCCTTGCGCTTCAGGTCCTGCAGCAGGTTGACGCCCACCGGCCGGCTGCTCCACTTGCACTCGCCCAACAGCAGCGCCGGTCGCCCGTCCGCCGCGCCCGTCGCGGCCACGTCGATCTCCCCCTGACGGTTCCACCAGCGCCCCACCGCCGCCGGCGCGAAGCCCGGCATCCCCCCGCCCCCGCCCTCGGCATGCGCGCGCCATACCGCCTCGTGGCAGATCTCCTCGAAGGCCGCGCCGGCGTACTGGTCCAACTCCTGGCGCACGCGGCGCATCACCTGGCCCGTCTCCCCCCGCTCCAGCAGCGAGCGATTGGGGTAGATGAAGCGGAACCAGAAGCGGAAATAGGGGTCGGTCAGCCGGTAGACGCCCCAGCGGCTCTTGGCCGGGTTCTTCTCGGTGACGGGCACGGTGCGGTCGATCAGCCCCATCTCCTGCAGCGTCTTGAGGTAGAACGAGACGGACGTCGGCGCGATCTTCGCCCCCTGCGCGATCTCGTTGAGGCGCGTGCGCCCGCCGGCGATGGCCTCCAGCACGGCGAAATAACGGCTCGGCTCACGCAGCTCCTGCAGGAGCAGAAAGCGCGGCTCGTCATAGAGGAACTCGCCCAGCGCCAACGCCTTGCGCTCGATGTTATGCAGCAGCGATTGGCGGTCGTCGAACTGGCGCAGATAGGCCGGGATGCCGCCGAGCACGGCGTAGGCGCGCACCAGGTCGTCGAAGCTGAAGCGCGGCAGCATCTCGCCCGCGTCCCAAAACGTGAGCGGCTGCAGCCGCCATTGGCCGGTGCGCCGCCCATACAGCGGCGAGCGGTAGGCCAGCACCTCCTGCTCCATCATGCCCACGTACGAGCCGCACAGCGCCAACATCAGGCTGCTGTCCTTCAACTGCACGTCCCACAACTTTTGCAGGGCCGCGGGCAGCCCGGCGTTGACGTCGATCAGGTAGGTGAACTCGTCCAGCACGACGACGAGGCGTTCTTGCGCCTGGCGGGTCAGGAAGTTGAAGGCCGCCTCCCACGAGGCGAAGGGGGCGAGCAAGTTGGGGTCGCCGGCGGTAAAGGCGCTGATCTGGCGGGTGAACTCGGCCAGTTGCCCTTCCTCGGTGCCGAGGTCGGCCACGAAAAAGACGTGCGGCTTATCCTGGCAGAAGGTGCGCAGCAGCTCGGTCTTGCCCACGCGCCGCCGCCCGTAGAGCACGACCAGCTCGGCCTGCTGCGAAGCGTAGCGGGCGTTGAGGAAGGCGAGTTCACGCGTGCGGTTGACGAACATAGGCGGGCGTCCTTCTCTGCGGTTGCGGGGTGTTATAGCCAAGACTATTATAGCTGCGGCTATTGTACATCGCGCATCTGCGCCGTGCAAGGTAGGGGCAACCCTTGTGGTTGCCCGCCATCCGTCAGGTATCACCCGCGCCGGGAGCGCCGCCATCCCTGGCGGCATAGGCCCCGGCGTGAATGCCGGCAAGATGCCGGCGATCCCAGGGGCGCACCCGC
>JASGTU010000151.1 GCA_030058085.1 Chloroflexota bacterium | reverse complement strand
CGAACCAGACCCCGTCGATCCGCTCCTCTTTTCTATGCCCGTAGAACTGGCCGCAGCCGCAACGCAGGGACCATCCGGCCGCGTCATCGCCCCAGCCGGCGTCAATATCCGCAGCGGCCCCGGCGCCAATTACCCCATCGTCGGTGTCGCCCGCGAGGGCGCTGAAGGTGAGATCGTAGGCAAGAGCGAAGACGGCCAGTGGTGGGTAGCCAATGTGCCCTTCGCCCCTGATGGGCAAGGCTGGGTAGCTTCCGCCTATGTCGAAGCATCTGGAGCGGACGATGTGGCCGTGATCCCAGCGCCCCCTGTGCCGGCTGCCCCTGCTGCTGCAACTGCCCCGGCCGATATGCCCTCTACTGCTATCGTCGAAACGCCGGATGAGCTTCCGGCAGACAGTGTGATCCTGTTCTCAGCCTCGCGCCGTTTGCTCGAAGGCAATCGAGCCTACGAACTCGAAGACATCTACGCCGTATCGCCGCAGCCCGGCTCTACCGCGCAGTTGATCATCCCCAACGCCATGCAGCCCTCCCTCCAGCACGGCGGCAACATCCTCGCCTTCCGCAGCACGCAGCCCGACCAGTTCGGTCTGAGCGCCTATGACTTCGGTTCCGATGCCCGCGTCCGCTATTCCAACTTCCTGGAAGATAGCACCCCGCGCTGGAACCCGGCCGGCGACCGACTTCTCTTCTCCAGCAACCGCACCGGCGACCGCCGCTGGCATGTCTACATCCAGGATCCACGTCCAAGCGATGACCGCAGCGGCTTCCCTGAGGCCACAGACCTCGGCTTCGGCAAGGACGCAGACTGGCATCCCAGCTCGGACGCAATCGTCTTCAAGGGCTGCGACGATAACGGGCAGAACTGCGGCCTATGGACTATCAACGCCGACGGCTCCAACCGCAGCCGGTTGACCGACGGCTTCAACGACTCACTGCCACGCTGGTCGCCCGATGGCACGTCGATTGTCTTCATGAGCGACTCACGCGACGGCACGTGGGAGTTGTACTCCATGTCTGTCACCGACGGCGCGGTCAGGCGGCTGACCGAGAACCAAGCCCTCGACGGCCTGCCCGTGTGGAGTCCCAACGGCCAGCAGATCGCATTCATGAGCAACCGCGACGGGGCCTGGGGCATCTGGACCATGCCCGCAGCCGGCGGCGACGCCCAGTTCATCACCCAACTCGAAGAGCAACTTCCGGACTGGCTCCTGCAAGGGCTGGACTGGCCGCGCTAGCTTCATTGAGCCCTGGAGAGAGACCGAAAGGAGAAGCGTCCATGTCCCAACCACTTGGCCCAGTGGAGTACCTAGTTGTCTACTTCGAGGGCAACCAGTTCAGAGGCGAGATTGTCCCTGCCCTGAACGAGTTAGTCGACAGCGGGTTGATCCGCGTTATTGACCTGGCTGTGCTCAGCAAGGATCGCAACGGCGACATCACCATCTTCGAAAGCAGCGAGCTTGCGCCCGACGTCGCCGTTCCGCTCGATAGCCTGGAATGCGAGCTGTCCGGGATGCTTGCCGAAGACGACCTCCTCATGGTTGCCGATGAGTTGGAACCCAACACCACCGCCGCAGCGATGTTGGTTGAGAACATCTGGGCGGCCCGCTTCGCTCAGGCAGTGCGCAGCGCAGACGGAGAGGTGCTCCTCAACACGCGCATCCCCCACGACGTGGTAGAGGAAGTGCGTGAAGCGCTGCTCGCGGGCGCTGCGTAGGTATACCATGCAGCCGCCCGCTAAACGTTCGGCGGCCGGCCTCATTTTATGGTGAGCGCAGGCGATTCCTGCGTTCATATAGAACTACTACTGGATTCAAGAAAGGGATTCGCACAGATGGCAACGCTTACCGTATGGAAGTTCGACACCGCTGAGGGCGCACAAGGCGCGCTGAACAAGCTCGTCGATCTGTCCAAGCAACAACTGATCCAGGTGCAGGACGCTGCGGTCGTATCATGGCCGGCGGGCAAGAAGAAGCCCAACACGTCCAATCATGGCAGCCTGACCGGAGCCGGTGCGCTGTCCGGCGCGTTCTGGGGGATGCTGTTCGGCCTGATCTTCTTCGTGCCTTTCTTCGGCATGGCGATCGGCGCGGCCATGGGCGCGCTGTCCGGCAAATTCGCCGACTACGGCATCAACGACAACTTCATTAAGGAAGTGCGCGCAGAGGTGACCGAGGGTACGTCGGCGCTCTTCCTGCTCACCAGCGGTGCGGTACAAGACCGCATCGCCGAGGCCTTCAAGGGCGTTTCCGTAGAGCTGCTGCACTCAAACTTGAGCGCAGAGCAGGAAGCGCAACTGAAGGAAGACTTCGGCGCGTAATCCTCGAAGCATCGCAGTGGCCCAGGCGCGTGTATCGCTTCGTTATGGCAGAAGGCATGCCCTGGGCCGGGTCAAGCCAAGGAGGATGGCGGCGGCCTGCGCAATGCAGGCATCTCAAGTACACAGGGAGAAACCATATGAGGCGAGTAAGAACGGGGCGTCCAAGCCTAATCGGAACCGCAGCGCGCACAGCGGTGGTCGTCGGCACTGCGACCGCCGTATCCGGCGCAGTCGCCGGCTCGGCCCAGCAGAAGGCCGCTGCGCAGCAAGCGGCAGCGCAGCAGGTGACGGCCATGCAAGCTCACCAGGAGGCGGCGAACCCTCACGGCGGCGCACTTGACCAGATCGAGCAATTGAAGAAGCTGGCCGAACTAAAGCAGATGGGCATAGTAAGCGAGCAGGAATTCGCCGATCTCAAGGCCAAAATACTGGCAGGCTAATGAGCTTTGGCCGCAAAGTGCGCCGGACCCATCGCCGGCCCTACCTGATTTACCTAAGCGAGGCGCCGCGGGTCGCATCAAGAGTGACAGGCAATTACGAAGAGGAGGAATACTATGTCAAATCTAGTTGTCATCACATTCGAAAATGAGAAAGAGGCAGGTAAAGTACGAGAAGCCGTGCGGAAACTGCAGAACCAGAGCCTCCTGAAGCTGGATGATTCGGCCGTCGTGGTCAAGGACGCCGAAGGCAGAGTCACGGTTGACAACGAGATGGACCGCGGCGTCAAAGTCGGCGCAATCGGCGGCGGCATTGTCGGCGTCCTCCTCGGGTCGATCTTCTTCCCTCTCGGCGGCCTCCTTCTTGGAGCGCTGGGCGGCGCGCTGGTGGGGAGCATGGTAGATCTCGGCGTGGATCAGAAGTTCGTGAAGGCCGTGCAAGACGCCATGCATCCAGGCACTTCGGCCATCTTCCTGATCGTGCGAGATGCCGACGCCGATGCCGCGCTTGCCGCGCTCAGACCTTTCAAAGGCGCGCTCTTCCACACCTCCATGTCCACCCAAGCCGAAGAAAACCTGCGCCGTGTCCTGAAGGACCGCACATAGTGTCGGGCGCGTTGGACGAAATTGGTAGCGACTACATAGGAGAGTAGATCATGACGGCCAATGTCCATGTAGTGATGTTTGACACCCTATACGGCGCCGAAGCCATGCTGGAGAACGTCAACACCTGGCAGGATAACGGGTGGATCACAGTAGAGGATGCCGTCGTTGTGACCCGCGGGACCGGTTCGACGACGCCCCCGCTGGCGGCAGCCTCCGCTACCACAGAGCAGCCCCGCATCATCACAAGCGCAACGGAAGGGGCGCAGGTAGAGATCAAACAGACGCAGAAGAAGACTGGCAAATTCACCCTGGGCGGCGGCGGCATCGGCCTGCTCGCCGGCCTGCTGCTCGGCGGTCCGATCGGCGGGCTGGTGGCCGGCGCCACCATCGGGGCCATCACCGGCGCACTTCAAGATAAGGGAGTTGACGACGGTTTCATCCGCGAGATGAGCGAAGGTCTTCAGCCCGGCCATTCCGCCCTCGTCCTGATGACTTCCGCGGCCGACGAAGAGAGAATTTTGGCCGAACTAGAGCCCCATAAGGCCACTCTGGTCAAGACGACTCTGGCGCCCGAACGAGAGCGCGCCCTTCGCGAGGCGTTGAGCAAGGGCAGCTAGCCCGGGAATACCGCCTCCGTCCGCGACGCGGTCACGCGTACGCCCCAAGCCGCGGTGCTCCTCCCTGTCAGAGAGCGAATGCCTCCTGACAAGGACTGGAACCGCGGACTTGGGGCGTGCGCATTCTTGTCTCCAGCACAATACCCCCCCTCCCCGCCGGCGCTCCCCGGCTCAGCCTAGTACAGAGCTAGTACATCATGTACCTGGCGTGAGTCGTGATGGCGGGATATTCTCTTTCACAGCAGCGACGCATGCATCCGCCCTCCTTCTGCCCTGTACTGTTCTCGCCGCCATAGGCGGGCAGAATTCTACGCTCAGTGGCTCAAGCAGAAGTCGATCGCAGCGAGTCGCGCCTATGCAGTTGCCGTCAACAGGACCTGTGCCATGAACCAACCTACAGACGCGCCGGGTGAGGTGTATTGTGTTTGCGTGCAAAGTGTCTTAGACGAGGGCTGGGTGCGCGCGCTCTACGTCTACCCCATCGCCACCCATCGTCATTACTCAGGCCCGCCCCGCACAATTCTCACTCTCCGCCTGTCCGATCAGGCGGAAATGCTGGGCCTGCTCAACCGCCTGCACAACATGGGGTTGACCCTCCTGTCGGTTGAGCTTGAGACGGCGTCTGCGCATTGACGCATCATAACCAAGCGGACGACTCTCTGCCGGGCAATATGACCGTGATGCCGGTCTGTCCAGCGCAGCAACCCGGCGGCACGCCCTGTGAGACCCCTCGCCGCCGCCCGCGATGAGAGTATTCATGCTCGCAACTAGTTCGGACTCAACCAGTCAAAGGGACCAAACATGGCGACAACTGCGACAACAGCGAACAAATCAGTCTTTAGTTTCTGGTGGGCGCCTCTGTTGGAGGGGCTTGCAGCAATAGGCTTCGGCGCCGCGCTGTTCCTGCAGCCGGCTATTACGCTGGCCGTACTAACTACCTTCCTGGGCGCCTACTGGCTCGTCGACGGCCTCTTCAAAGTAGTAGCGGCCTTCTCGGGGCAGAGCCAAGAGCACAGTTGGTGGATCATGCTCCTGTCCGGGCTGCTGGGCATCTTCGCCGGCATCATCGTCTTCGGCGCGCCTCTAATGAGCACGCTCATCACCCAAGTTTTCCTGGTCTACATGCTGGCAGTGCAGGCGATCATCGGCGGCCTCCTGAGCATCGTATGGGCCATCCGCGCCCACAAGGAAATTCGAGGCGAAGGCTGGGCGATTGCCGGTGGCATTCTGGCGATCCTCCTCGGCGTTGTGCTTATGTCATCTCCCTTGCTGTCCGTGCTGGTGCTCGCGCGGGTGACGGCAATACTGGCAATCGCAGGAGGCGTTGCTCTGGTCGTCGCAGCGTTCCAGCTTCGCAACTACCGAGATTGAGCTTGACTGTCGTCGTTTCCGGACCAGCCGCAACCGTCTGCCGGCAAGGAATTGACCAATGGCTGCCACTGGATTGGAAACGGCGGATGCCGAATTCTTGACGGATATCAAGCGCATGAGTTGGACGATCCTAGCTGCATCCTCGCTCTCCAGCAGCGCCCGTTTGCTCGAACCGCCGCTCTGGGTCTTCAACCCGCCGGGGGTGGAGCCGTTCGATGCCGCCTGGAACAACTTCCGGCTCGTTACCAGCCTGAGCGGCGTGCTGCTGATCGTCTTCTTGCTCGTCGGCGGCCTACTAGGGGACCTGTATGGACGCCGTCGCATATGGATGATAGGGCTAGTCGGGTTCATTGTCTGCAATCTGCTCATCATGGCGTTTCCTGGGCTGGCGTGGCGCATCGTCCTTCAGTTTTGCGCGCTTGCCTTCGGTTCGTTGTTTGCGCCTCTCATTCTGGCTACCCTCAACCTTACCTTTCCAGATCGCAGCCGGACGCTGGCCTTTGCCATCTTTGTCAGCGTCAACGCCATCGCCCTGCAGCTTGCCTGGCTCCAGGGCCAGTTCTTGTCAGCGCGATTCGGTTGGCGCGCGGCCTACGTTCTCCCGATCTTGGCGGCCATCGCCTCGGCCGTCTGGGTGTACCGCGTTGTGCCCGAAACGCGCTCCGGAGGCCAGCGGCGCTTCGAAACGTACGTCTACAGCGGTTGGACGCTCGTGGTTCTCGCCACGGTCTTTGGGCTGACTGTGGTTCCCGTGGCCTCTGATTTATGGCGGATTGTGTTAGGCGCTGCTGTCTTGGCCGGCGTCGTGGGCATCGTAATGGTGATGTGGTGGGACATTCGCGCCCCAGGGGACCTGCTGCTCCATCGCACCGTCCGCACTCGCGACCTGACCGTGCTGGTCATCACCGGCGCCATTCTCCAATTTCTCTTAATCGGCTTCAGCCAGCGCACACTCAGCATGTTCCAAGTGGTGCGCGAAATGCCGGCCATCGTCGCTGCCATTGCGCTGGCCCCCATGCTATTTGGACTGTCCGCCGCTACCTTCGTGTTCCTCAAGACTATGGATAACCTCATGGCACGCGCCGTCATCGCCGGTGGGCTGGGGCTCATGGCTGCGGCGCTTGCCGGCGCTGCACTCATGCCCTATACAGCCGGTTATCTACTTTTCTCGCTGCCGCTTGCCGTTTTCGGCGCCGGCTTCCTCATCGCCAACGTCATCTGGACCAGCGCATTCCTTCGTACCGCCGTGGCGCGGCATCATGGCGTCAACGCCGGCATCAGCAGCGCCACCGGCGCCATCGGCGGCGCCATCGGCTCAGTTGTGACAGGCAACCTCCTAGCTATGCTGGGGCTGGAGATCTACGGCCGGCAGCTTACACAAGCCGGCGTCAATGTCGTGGAGGCGATCGAAGCGTTGAGAGGCTTTCAAGCACTCGCGACGCTAGACCCGGTCGACATTGCCGTCTCCACTGAGTTCCTGCACTTTGACCTCGTCGCCAGCTATCGCACCGCCTTTGCCGCGGCCTACGCCCAGGTCCTTTGGGTGATGGTAGCCTTTGCGCTGGCGACTGCGACCGTGATTTGTGTGGGCCTCCGCCGCTCACTGTTGGCGCGGGAGCCCTCTGGGCGCGCCTGCCGTAACGAGGATGACCCAAACCTGGCGTAGCTTCAAACTGCGCATGCTGAGCTCTGTCCGGCGGCATTGTGGCTGTCGTCAATGCTCTGAGGCGCTGTGGTTGCGTATGTGACGAGCCGGTTCTATCACTACCCAAACGGAGGGAATGATGAACATTCTGATTGGTATCTTGCTGTTGGTTTGGGGCTTGGGCCTAATGGCGTTCGGGCTGTGGGTGTTCTATGCGCTGCTGCCTCTGTGGTACGGCATGTTCGGCGCATTGGCAGGTTTCTATATTGGTTCGCTGATTACCGGCGGCGCCGCCGGCTGGGTCGGCAATGTGCTAGCTTGGACGCTTGCCATCGCCGGCGCAGCTCTCTTCGCCGGCCTGTCTTATAAGTTCGAGCCGTATCGCCGCATGATCATCGGCTTGCTCATGGGCTTTTCGCTGGGTGCGGCGCTGGCCGCCCTCTTTGGCGGGGGCGTCTTCCTAACTGCACTCTTCGGCGGCATTGGAGCAGTGATCTTCGCCATACTCGTGCCGCTATACTTTGACCCAATGATCATCGTGGGTTCGTCCTTCTCTGGCGCGGCCCTCGTCATGGATGGCGCTCTGCTCATCTTGCCCTTCCTTGCCTTCCTTCTGGATCGAAGTGGGGCAGCACCTCTTGGGCGATTCCTTCCGATCGTCGTCTATATCGTCCTGGGCGCAGCCGGCATGGGCTGGCAGTTCGTCAACTTGAGGCGTTGGGTAGGCGCCGCAGCGCCGGCTCCGGCAAATCGCTAGGCCGCGCTGCCTCATGTGCCTCCACAGCCTTCGCAACTGCACACCCTGCGACGGCAAGGACTGTGGAGGCAGCAGTTCATTCTTTCGGTCTCTCAGGGTCTCGATAGGGAGGTCTGCCCCATGTACATCTTCTACGGCATCATCCTGATTGCCAGCGGCATCTTTGTCGCCTCCTTCGGCACGGTTCTATTCCGGTTCGCCCTGGCCGCGCTTGGCTTCGGCGCAGGCGCAATCCTGAGTTGGTGGTTTACCGCCAGCCAACCTGACATGATCCGCATCCTGATCAGCATTGGCGTCGGCGGCATTGCAGCCGTCGTCCTCTATATGTTGGCCCGCGTCGGAGTTTACATCGCCGGCGGTGTGCTTGGCCTCGTGTTGGCGTTCCTCATAGTCGCCTTGCTAGGAACCAAGAACCCCGCACTCAACGGGGCCCTCCTTGTGGCAGGCGCAGGTGTAAGCGGCTACTTCGGGCCTCGCCTGGGCAGCCTCATCATCGCTCTCGCCACCGGCGCAGCGGGGGCCTTCCAGATTGTCTATGGCCTGGCGCTCGTCTTTGGCGAACGCATCGCTCCCAACACATTGCCTTCCGAACTACTCGGCGGGTTACTAGCCCTCTCGGTGTTCTTCATCATCACCGCCATCAGCGCCATCAGCCAGAGTCGTCCACGCGTGGCAGTGGTCGGTCGGAGCAGATAGTGTGCAGCCCCGTGGAACGAAGTGTATCGGACGTCTGCTCCCAGTCGCTAGACTGCGACCAAGAGGTCACCGTCAACTGTGCCACTCTGCTTGACCTGCCCGGAATCACAGCGTCAGACGTGCACCTCCTAGAAGCAGCCGGTGTGGATACGCTCAGGGAGTTGCGGCGCTGTGTGCCGGAGAATCTGTATGTGCGCATCATGGAGGCAGCACGCCGCCATCATGTGGAGACGCTGCCCCGGCTCGACGAGGTCATGGGCTGGGTTGCCTATACGAAACGAATCTGCCGCTAGATCGGGAAAATTTCTGAATCACTGGGGGCTGTCCGCCGGTCAAGATGATGCCGTGATCAGTTATGTGCCGGTGGCGGCGCCGAGGCGGCCTGACGGCATACGTTGGGGCTTAATGAGAAGGAGACTCTATGGGAAACGTCTTAGCTGATCTGGTTCCGCTTATCATTGGCGCAGCAGCAGTTCCAGTCTGGATCATGATCGTGCTGCTCATGCTGCGCAGCGACAACGGAGTATCGGTGGCAGCCGCGTTCGTGGGCGGAGCAACCCTAATGCGTCTGGTCCAGGGAGTACTTTTCGGCTACGTTCTTGGCTCGTCCGGAGAGGGAGACGGCAGGATCTCGTCGCTGCTCCTCCTCCTGATGGGCATCCTACTGTGGATCACAGCCATCAAGAAATGGCGCAAAGAAGACGATCCCGACGGGCCGCCGCCTAAATGGATGTCATCCATCGACGGCATGAGCCCGCTGCGGGCATTCGGAGTGGGTGCGCTACTGGTGGCTGTCGCCCCGAAGATGTGGGTCTTCACTCTGTCGGCCATCAGCCTTGTGCAAGATGCCGCCCTGGGACCCGCTATGGGCGCTCTTGCCTACCTTCTCTTTACAGTCGGCGCCGTCATCATCTTGCTCATCCTGATCCTCGTTGCAGCCTTGGCGCCCCAGAAGTCAGCCGCCTTGCTGGGCAAGGTCTCCGGGTGGCTTGAAAGGAACGAACGTGCGCTCCTCATTGTGGTATCAGTAGTGTTCGGCGCCTTCTTCACTTGGAAGGGCCTGACCAGATTCATAGGGTAGCGCGCTTCCGCTGCTCGCTGCGACGATACAACCAACAGGAGATGTATTTCATGACTGACCATACAACCGAAATGGCAAAA
Organism: Chloroflexota bacterium; assembly: GCA_030058085.1. Lineage (GTDB taxonomy): Bacteria > Chloroflexota > Anaerolineae > Caldilineales > Caldilineaceae > JASGTU01. Next base: position 18,531 of record JASGTU010000151.1, on the reverse strand, counting down.
TCCGCGCTGAGGCAGGTCAGACCCTGGCGCGCAGGCATGCCGTGGTGGGTCATATTGCTTGAAGGGCTGATTGCCTTGGGGATCGGCATATACGTCCTGATGGCTCCCAACGCAGGCAATTCTATCGTGCTTCTCCTCGCTCTCTACCTGCTCGTTGCCCACGTCGAGCGCGCCATCATCGGTTTCCGCTCGCGGATTCCCGCCGCCATCCTTGCGGAACGCATGCTGCGCGCAGGGATCGGCGTGACGGTCGGCCTCATCATCGTGGTCGACGCCCTGATCCCCTTCATAAACCCGCCTGCGCCCCTCGTCATCCTCAGCCTAGGCTGGTTGCTGATTGGCGCGATCGGAATCTGGGAATGGGTGTCCGCCCGCGCCGAACTGGGATTGGGCCTGGGCGCGCTCGTATTTCCGGTGGTCTCAGCCCTGTTTGGTCTGCTTATGTTGGCCAGCCGCCTGGCGCTGGGCCCGCTCGTGCTCCAATCCTTGGCCATCGTCGGCATTGTCGCAGGCATCGCATTGCTAGGATATGCGTTCATGCTGTACCGCAATGCCCAGGCGGCGCCGCAGGCCTAGATGCGCCGCTCCGCAAGGCAGTGGTACACTGTTGCCTAGTCCACCACTCCGGGCATTGGGCATGACAGGCTGTCGCCTATCTCGGAGTGGCTGCCCTTAGCGACTGTCCGACGCCACGAGGATAATAATGGCTTCACTGTCACTCCATAGCCGGCTTCGCCATCGTTTTCCCAATGCATTTTGGCAGGGTGATCCCGAGCGCCGGGAAATCGCCCTGACCTTCGACGACGGGCCCCACACGCGTGATACGCCCGCACTCCTGGCGTTGTTGGACGGTCTAGGCGTGGGGGCATCCTTCTTCCACGTGGGGGTGCGTGCAGCCGCCGAGCCTGCGTTGGCCCGCCAAGTCGCTGACGCCGGCCACCAGATCGGCCTCCACGGGTATGAGCACCAGTCGTTTCTGCTCAAGCGAGAAGAGATGCTACTGGAGGAGTTGGCGCGCGCCCAAGACATTCTAGCGCAGGCGACGGGACGAGAACCTGCCGCCTTCAACGCCGTGCGTCCGCCCTTCGGACACTTCACGCCGTCGATCCTCAACGCGCTGCTAGCCGCCGGCTACTTGCCGACCATGTGGACCCTAGTACCCTTTCACTGGCTGCAACCGGCTGAAACGACAGTCCGCCAGGTATTGAACGGGGTCGCAAATGGCTCGATCTTGGTCCTGCACGAAACGCTGCCTGGCCCGGCCGTGCTAGACCTGGCCGCTGCCGTGCTGCCTCTCCTGATCGATGCGGGTTACACATTCGTCACGGTTCAAGAACTTTGGACGAATTCACAACAGAAAGAACCATGAACCAGCCGATTAAGGAACGCAACTACCATCTGTATCAACGCGTGCCCTGGGTACACCCGCACGCGTATCCACTTGGATTGGCGCCCGCCCGCGAGCGCTACCGGCCCGTGGCCGATTGGATAGGCCGGCTGATCTTACCTGAACTGCTGGAACGCGATCCGGAAGGCGGGGTTCTGTTCGAAGTTTATCACGCGCCTGCGGCCTACTCCAGCCTCGTGGCAAAGAAAGTCCGTCTTCGCTTCAACGCCGAGCGCGAAGTCCAGGCCCGCGCCTTGGCGGTGACGCGCAACGTGATCTTCAATGAGAGCGCACAGAAAGTCGTGGCGGACGGGATGATCCTGGCCGAGCGCGTCAACCGCTGGCGTCGCGTCACCCCACTTGAATCCCTTGCCGGAAGCCGCCCCAAGGACGAGTTGACGGTGCGTCTAGCCGGCCCGGTAACACTGCACGAACCACCCGGAGAACCTCCCATCCTGATCATAGACCAGGAGCCGGTCCAGATCACCGGGCTCTTTGTGGGACTGGTCACCTTTGTCGAAGCCGCCTCTCCGGCGGGTGACCGCTGGCGTGTACGCCATTATGACCCGGCGACCTCTGCCTTCACCGGGCCGGACGAGGTAGTAGCCGTACCGCCTCCCAGCGCAAATGAGAACGGCACGCTTCCTTCCACCAGCGCGCATATCGACGCCTCACCCCTCAACGCCGACGGCTGGTACATCTACGGTGCGCTCGACAGTGAGGGCGTTTTCGTCGTGCAGGCATGGATGCCACGAAGCCTCATGCGGCTGCAGCCCCAGCGCATCATCGCCAACCGCGAGGACGCCTGGCGCTACATCCGCCACGAGACATGGGCGGACACCGTGGCACGCAAGGGCACAGCCACCTCAGTGCTCTACGTCCCCGGCGCCGATGCAGAGACCGCATCCGCCACATGGAAAGAGGGCGACCGCGCCCTAGTCCTCCATCTCTACTCAGGGATCGGAGGCCGCCAGCGCGAACCGGCCGCACGCGCCAGGCTCTACTTCGGTCATTTCTCCTTCGGCATTGCCGAGGTCATCCACGAACCGCTGGCCGGCGAATTGCGCTTCGCCATCACCTACTACCAAATCTACACCCACAACGGCGACGGTCTGGTCGCCGGCGCGCTCGACTGGTCGCGCTACATGGGCGACCGCCAATTCGGCTGGAGCGGCCTGCGCCCCGTTTGCGACATCCTCATTATGTTCCCTGAGCTCAACGACGTATACTTGGTTGAGGACCGGCCATATACCGTCATGGACGCCATTCGCGCGAACCTCGAACAAATGGCGGCCCGCTACCGAATCGGCGATGGCCGGGGCGCAACCTACGTAGCCGCAGCCAACAACTGCGCACAGGATTCGAGCCAAGCCTTCTTCGCCGCCATCGTGGAGGTCGGCGAACTGCTCGAAACATCACGCGACCTGGCAGCATGGCGCGCGGCGAATCCGGACCAGGCCGCCCGGTTGCAGTGCTTGCAGACCGGCGGTCAGGAGCTCCGTCGCAAATTGGTAGGCGGCAATGCGCGCCGGGCGGACTGGCGATACGGTGCAGAGAATCTGGGCATCGCCGAAAGCTCTCTGCACAACCTGTTGCGCGGGCTTGGCACCTGGCGTACGGTGCTCCCGCGCAAGACCAGCGACACATACGCCCAAATCTTCTTGGAGCACGGCGCGTCGCTTTGGACGCTTTGCACCTATCAGGTGGGCGGGCATAACCCCGACATCGAACCCATCCCAGCCTGGACCTTCTAGGAGAGGGAGGAGCATCATCCATCATCTGTCAATAACTCCTGAATCGTCACTCGTGACGTAAAAGCGGACAATCATGCTCGAATATCTTTGGTCGGTGTGGCGTGCCATCCAACTGGGACTTCGCCTCGAACCCGGCGTAGTGCAGATCGCCGATACGCACCCTAAGGCCGGGGGCGTCGTCCTAGGCGTAGTCATCGTCGCGGGCATTTCCCTCCTCATCGGGCAGAGTGTGATCCTGTTTGCCAACCAGGTGCGCCCGGGTCGCTTCGCCCTCAGCCTGCTCATCAACGGCTTGTTGTTGGCTATGGGCTGGCTCATGTGGTCCGCGGCGGTCTGGATCACCGGAGACCGCCTGTTCGACGAGTCGCCTCGCTTTGTGCTGGTTCTCCGGTTGATCGGCCTAAGCTACGCACCCCTGGTCTTTGGCTTTCTCATCCTCATGCCGTATCTTGGTCCGTTCGTCCAGCGCGTGCTGCACACATGGAGTTTCCTCATCGCCCTTAAGGCAGTCGCCATGGCGTATCATGTCGGGTTCTGGCCGGCATTAGCGTGCGTCGGCATAGGCTGGCTGATGATGATGGCGTTGACCTCCACGGTGGGTCGACCGGTTGTTGCCCTGCGCAACCTGATCTGGCGCCGGCTTACCGGCACATCCATGGATCTCTCGGCGCAGGATATTCTGCGGCAATTCGCCGTGGACAAAACATCATCGTCCGAGCACAAAGGAGGCAAGCCATGAGCATCATCGGGCTCTTCTTCGCCGGAACGCTTGCGCTTCTTTTCGTGTCAGCGGCTGTTGCCCCCCTAGAATCGCTGGGGTGGTATGCGGGCTGGTTCGGCGAGAAAGAGGAGGAAGAGCCGCAGGAGCTTCTCACTCCTGACCCGGCTGGCGAAATATCGCCTGCCAGCCATTACCTGGTATACCTGTCCGGCATCGGCGCCATCGCGCCAAACTCTATCCCCAGTGAGGAACTCCCCTTCATCGCGGGGCTTCAGCAAAAGCTGCCCGATTCCCTTGTGCTCACCGATGTCTTTCCCTACTCGGTCACGAACTTGGGCCTGACGGGCCAGCGCGTCACGGCTCGGGTCTGGCGCTGGATCGAACAATTGCGGCTCAAGAACCCCATGGCCGTCGCCGCCTTCCTCATCAACCTGCGCAACGTGTTTCAAGTGGCTACATCCGCCGACAGCCGGTACGGCCCCATCTACAATCTGGGCGTGGCGCAGGAAATACGCAACAGCCTGGTGCGCCACGGCTACCCGCTCGACAACGGCACGCCCGTAACGCTTCTAGGCTGGAGCGGCGGCGGGCAGATCGCATTGGGCGCCGCCTGGTATTTACCGGGACTGATCGGCGGCCCGGTATATGTTCTCTCTCTGGGCGGAGTCATGTCTGATGATATCGGCCTCAAGCGCGTCGAGCGCTTGTGGCATCTGTGGGGGGAAAAAGACCCGCTCGCCCCGCTAGGGGAAAAGTTGTATGCCGGTCGCTGGAAGATCTTCCCGACGTCGGCGTGGAATCGCGCCTTGGTCGAAGGCAAGATCGTCCTCATCCCGCTCGGGCCCTTCACGCACAACGGCAAGGGCAACTACTTCGACAACGAGACGACGCTGCCCAGTGGGGAGACGCACATGGAATTTGTGTTGGAGAAGATCCAGGAGGCGTTGGCCGAGGAGGGACTATCACCTGGGTATTCGGCGCAGGCTGTTTGACCCGCGTAGCGAAGCCCTAGGCGCGCACCCTCAGCAGAGACGCTGCGCGCTCAAGCTCTGAGGGAATAAGGCCCAGTTCGCGCCCGGCCACAACGGCTTGCACGCGGTTCTCCACCTGCAACTTGCCGAAAATGTTGGCCGTGTGGTTGCGCACAGTGTGGGTCGAGACGACCAGCCGGTGGGCAATCTCCTTGTTCGAGAGCCGCTCTGCCAGCAGGCGCAGAACCTCCGTCTCTCGATCAGTCAGTGGCACAGGCAGGTCGTGAGACGCTTTGGAATGGGAGCGTGTCACCGGATCCCTCGGAAGCGTGTTGATCAGCGGACGCACGAGCTGGGCATATTCGGGCTGCCTTCCCAGCTCGCGCAACATCCGTTCCATTTCTTCGCCCTGCTCAATGAAGGCTCCTACCACTCCGTTGGGTACTGCCTTCTGAACGGCGGCGCCTAGCACTGCCCATGTAAGCGCAGCTTCACCCAGCCGATGCCACACAACCGCCTGGAGCACAGTTGCGTCTATCCATAGCGTCCATCGCCGTTCCGCTTGGGCAACGTCAATCACCTTTTGCAGGCTGTCGGCCGCCCTGTTAAGCGCGTCCTCAGATCCCTCCGCTATCAGGATGTGCGCCCTCACCAACGGAATCAGGTCTGAGGAGCTGTAAAGCTCGCCACGCGGCCCTGCCATCTCCCAACGCAGGGCCGCGACAGTGTCTCCACTGATCAAGGCGTAATACGCTTCCAGCGCGGCCGCTTGGTCAAGATTATAGGGCCGGCCGACCAACGACGCGTACTCCCTGTACTGCTCGACAAGGCTGCGTCCCTGCTCTGGCTCTCCCTGGGCTGCGTAGAGCCGCAAAAGCTGAAACACGCTTGGACCGGCAACACGGCCGTGGTGGTAGAATGGATTCTTGACGACCTCCAAGTAGTAGCGCTCGGCCTGTGCAGTCTGGCTGCGATGCCGGGCGATGCTGGCAAGCCCGAAGTGCGTGAGGGTCACGATGAGCGGCAGCCTGTGCTCTTGCCCAAAGCGCAGGCCCTTCAAATGCATGCGCTCCGCCTCGGCAATGTTGCACTCATAATAGTGATTCAGTGCGTAGGAGAAAAGCAGCCGTCCCCTGCCTATATCCGGCCAGCCAGTCGCTTCCTCGAATGTGGTGAGAGCGATCTCCGAAGCCAAGTCGATGTCGCCAAGCCGCTGGCAGGCCGCCGAAAGCCAGACCAATACCGAGCTATGGGTGTTGGCAAGATTGGGGCGAAGGTTGTCCCATGCCTGGCGCACCTGGACGAGCATCTCGGAGGAATACAATTTCGGGTTGAGGATCATGCGCAGGGTGAGAATTTCGGCGTCAAGAAGTTGCCGGCTTGTCTTGGAGAACGCATCCCCTAGGGAGTTCAGCAGGTCAAATGCATGCTGAACTGCGGCAAGGCACGCTGTATTCTCGAGCCTGTAGTGGAAAAGCCACGCCTGACAGACCAGCAGGAAGGGGCGGCGGTTCCGTACGTGCGCCGGGATCAGGTTGATCCATGCATCCATCTCCAGAAAACGCTGGTCGTTCAAGGCAGAGACGCGCCGGGCCTCAATCAGGTCGGCCGCGGCCTCGTAGTCCGGAATTGCGATCAGGTGACGGAGCGCCTCGTCTACGTGGTTGTGGTCGGCCAACCACTGCGCCGCCAGGCGATGCAGCGAGGCAATTGTCTGCTCGTCATATCGCTCGTGCAGCCTACTCAGCAGCATACTCTGAAACTGATGATGGTAGCGATACCAGAAAACAGGCGTGCTCAACTCCACCACAAACAGGTTCGCCCGTACGAGATCCTCGATGGACCGCTGCGCGCTCCTCTCGTCGATCTCCGCCACCGCAGCACACAGCCCAGCACAGAAACGGTCCAGCAACGCTGTCAGGATCAGAAAGCGCTGAACCGGCAGTGGTTGATGGTCCAGCACCTCGTCCACCAAATAATCGCCAATGTACCGGCTCCCGGCATCCTTGAAGTGCGCGGCGAACTCGCCGTAGTCGCTCTGGCTGCGCAGGGCAAGGGCAGCCAGCCGGATGCCCACCGGCCAACCCTCGGTGTGCTGGTGCAGGCTCGCCAGCAGCACGTCATCGGGCAGCATCTCCAATTGTCTCTCAAAGAACGAGCGCGTCTCTCCAAGCGTAAAACTCAGATCGTGAAGTCGCACCTCGTGAAGATGTCCCTGGGCACGCCAGCGGTTGAGCGGCAGCGGCGGGTCCACGCGCGTGATCAACACCAGGTGAAAGGTCGACGGCGCATTCTGCACCAATCGCGTGAGAAAGACGAATATGGCCGCATCGTCGACGAAATGTAGGTCGTCCAGCACCAATACCTGCGAACCTGGAATAACCTCTAGACAGGTTACCAGCCCGTCCGTCAGCGTTTCGACGCTGGGTTGCGTCTGCTCGCGCAGAATCGCGCTCACTATCTGGCAGCATTGCCGATAATTCTTTTCGATGGCCGCTGTCACACTTGTCACAAACTGCGGCAGGGCGTTGTCGCCCTCGTCCAGGCTCAGCCAAGCGGCACGATATGCATCCTCCGCCACCGATTCGGAAGACATCGCCTTGATCTTGTCCAGCCACTGGCTGACAAGCGTGCTCTTGCCGAAGCCCGCTGGCGCAGAGATAAGGGTGACCTTGCCCTCAAGCCCGTCGTCGAGGAACCTTAGCAGGCGCGGACGCGCGATCAACGTCCGTCCGGTCGCTGGCTTATGCAATTTAGTGGATAGAGGGATTGAGTACATGCTCGCCATCATCAACAGATCTACGCGCCCGAGGCATGAGGTTGCAGCAGCAGTGATGGCCAGACAGTTGCCCCAGTATATCAACGCCCAGCCATCTACGCAATGCATGTTCCAGCATCCAGAGGAGATGAAAGAGCTTTGCACACACCAGATTACGTCGTTGCATAGACTTGATCGACAGTGCGCCTCAACGCATGGTTCCGTTTGTCATTCTTGTCACGTCGCTGTACTCTGCCCAGACAGCCCCGAGTTCCAAGTCGAGACTTGGACGGTATCTCGCCCGTAGGCTACACACTTCACTCACGCTCAAGGTGACGGCCTGCCCGTCGCCGACAGGAAATGCACCGAGCGGGAGCCGGCGACGCTCGCTCACAGCCTAGCTGCTCGGCGCATCCGGCGGCTGTGCCGCAATCCATGTCTCCGCAGCCTCGATCGCTTCATGCAGCGCTTGTCCCACAACCTCGGTCATCAGAAAGACGTTGCTCCGGCCGATATGCCGCACCATCCCCGTCCGTTCGAGCTGCTCTTGGATGTTCGGGTCGACGCCGCTCAGCATCAGCATGCTTTCCTGGCGGGCTAGCTCGTCGGCATAGTGGGTGATCACCTTCAGGAACGTGCTGCCTACCGCCTTCTTACCCCGCAGCACCAAAATGACCGCCGCGTGTCGCGAAGTCTCCGTCACCTCCGGGAGTTGCTTTCTGAATACAGGCGCCGCGGCGAAGAACAGGCTGCCGTAGGGCGCCAGGATGGTCACCTTCTTCGCCGGGACGCTCGCCGGCGGCGCGCACTCGACCGGGTACAAGCCAGGCCCAAGTTCCCAGGCCCGCACGGTAATCCTGTTGGACTGGTGAAATACGTACAACAACACAGCAAACCCCACACCGATCAGGACCGCATACTGAAGCGGGATAAACAGCGCAGAAATGAAGGTGAGCAGCATCACGACGAGCTGCACAGCCCCTGTCTTCGCAACCATCCCTGCCTGATCGAGCTTCAACGCGCGGAAACCGACCACAATCAGCAGCCCGGCCAACACGGGCATGGCAATCAACCCCACAAGCCGTCCAAAGAGCAGAATGGCCAGAGCGATGACGACGCCGGCCGAGATGTTGGCAAGACGAGAGCGCGCCCCCGCGCTGGTAACCAACGACGTTGCCGAGAGAGAACCTGCTACCGGCATGCCCTGAAGCATCCCGGAGATAAGGTTTGCCGCTCCCTGGCCGACAAAATCCCCCGACGCATCCGGGTAGTTCCCGTCGGGATTCGGCACAGATTGAGTGATGCTCGCTCCCTGCACCAACCCCACAAATGCCAGCGACAGCGCTGGGATAATCAGCCCGGGAAAGACCGCCAGCGGCGGTAGGACCGGCCTCGGCAGCGATCCGGGGATCGTGGCGATGTCCCTTACCAGGGCCACGGCGTCCGCTCCTAAAAGCGGCACAACCAGCGAAGCGAAGATCATCGCCACCACCATCCCCAGCGCTTTCAAGCTGGTCTTCTCCAGGGTCAAGATCAGGATGATGGTAAGAATGCCGACCAGCAATGTCGGCAGGTGGACCTGTTCCATGTTTCGCCATAGGTCAATCGTTCTTGTCACCCGATTGGCCCCAACGCTCTCATAGCCCGTGAAGTCGTCCAACTGCCCCAATACAATCAGGACGGCCACGGCATTGACGAACCCGATCATCACCGAATGGGGCACAAATCGCACCAGAGAGCCGAGCTTCAGCAGTCCGGCCCCTAACATGATCAGCCCTGTGAGAATTGCCAACGCAAACAAGGCCGTGTTGGGTTCAGGCGCCTCCGTGACCTGCGGCACGCTGGCAATGATCAGAGCCATTGCACCCGTAGCCTGAATGGACATGAACACGGAGCTCGTGAAGAACGCACCGCCAAATATGCCCGTCATATAGCCGTACAAGCCATAGACCGGGTTCACCATCGCCAGCAGCCCGTTGGCCAAGCCGTCCGGGACGCTCTGAATGCCCAATACCAGACCCGCGGTCAGGTCCTCGCCGATTGTGTTGCGGTTGATGAGCTGTCGCTTCGCAAAAATGGTCATACTCTCCTACTCGACCGGCTGCATGGGGCGATGGTCCAACTCGCCGCTGGGCCGCCTCGCGGCAGAACGCCTAGAAATACAGCACAACTAGCAGCCACGCCTGGATCGCTGCGCCAATCAAGAGAGCGGCTCGGAAGATCAGCTTCTGCGCCTTGTGCCGCGGCCGCTTGTACATCCCGGCCGCGGCGCCCACAATGCCTCCGACAACGGCCAGCGCAAGCAGCACTACTTCAGGCACGCGTAGGGCCCCTTCTCGCTGCGCCTGCGCCTTGTCATAGCGATACAGGACAAAGGCGACGATATTCGCCGCAACAAACCACAGCCAGTAGAGTTTCCAACCGGCTATCCATGCGAGCATGGCCATCATAGCGGCCACAGCAGCCAACGCGAACCCGCTGTAGAACAGCCGGGGAGAAGACCTGCCCATGCTTACGCCTTCATGTACTCGGCAGTCCCTGACATACTCTGAAAACGAGAAGTCAGATAGCGTGATGGTGCGCACCGTGCACAGGTCTATGCCCCAAGCGATCACCCGTGCGCCATCATGTCGACGGCCACCGTCACGGCCAGGATCAGAATATCGTTCTGCCCCGGCTCGATCTGCACCCCATAGCTGTCCGCAATGCGAAACCATTTCTTCGAGACCTCGGCCACCTTACTGCGACCTTCGCCGATGGTGTACTGGTGATGAAGGACATTACCCTGCACCTGGAGGTCGGGGCCGTCGCCTATCTTCACAACCCAGCGGTCGCGCAGGGGCGAGATCAGCGCCTTCTTGACCGTCGCCATATGTTCGCCGTTTGGCCCCTCGACGATCTTCGTATCCTTGACTCGCAGTAGCTTCTCCTGGATCTTGCACAGCTCACGCCCTTGCGTATCCTCGAAGAAGAGCGTGTCTCGCACGCGCAGCATTTTACCGTCGACCTTGAAAGCGCGCCGCCCGTTTACATCTTCGATCCAGAAGTCGTCGCCAAACGCCACCAGCTTCTGGCGCATTCGATAGCGGGTAGCCGTCCCGCCTCGCCCAAACACCTCTCGCTCTTCTTGCCGCTGCTCACGTCGCCCCTGCGGTTGTTGTCTGCCACGCATAGTCGCCTTACTCCTCAGCCAGCGCTAATACTCCGCCAATGCCGATCAGCGATTCCACGCTGAGAAAGTCGTGCGCCAGGAACACGCCGCCCTGCGCACGGATCGCATCACGCAGCGGGATCAACCAGAGGTGCTCGACAAGCATGAGCAGCGCTGCTCCGCCTGTCGGAATCTGGCCGGATATGTCCAGGATGTCCTCGGGCGATACGCCAAGCTCTCGCCGTTCCGCCATAGTAAGCATAGCGGCCACGGCTCCTTCTGCGGCTCCTGACTCACCGCCGGCGCCCAGACCGATCAGCGCACCAATGGCTGCACCCGCGAACAGGGCTTGCTCATCCGTTAAGTCACTCATCTCAAGAGACCAAACAGCGCCCTCTTCATCCTTGTGTACACCCAGGGCATCTACCAGACGGACCATACCCTGCGCCCGAATCGCTGCTAGCTCCCCCAGAACAGAACCATCCATGCTAGGGCTGTCGAACCCCACCGCAACCAACTGCAACGGGCCAAGCTCCATACGAAATCTCCTAATCGAAATGTCCAAAAGTTGTGACGCCTATCCTGTGCCAGGGTTAATCCGGCATGATCCTTCCGCAATTGTGCTTCCTGCTCCGCGCTCAGGTTCGACCGGATTAGTTACACGGCGACTGTCCTAGTTACTATGCATCGCCTGTTCCATCTTCTCCAGAACCTGGTCGATGCTGAAGCTGGCCGGCTTCATGCGCGGCGGGAACTCCACGAAGGTTCCTAGGAATTCCTTCACGATGAACTGCGCAGCATAGGTCAGGTACGCTCGGTCAATCATCCAATCCCAGTAGGTGTTGGAGGTGATATCCGCCCGTTCGAAGGGATCGGTGCGCAGGTTGAAGATCTTGGGTATGCGTAGGAAAACAAAGGGCTCGAACCAGATGGAAAGACCGCCCTGCACGCGCTGCTCGGCGAAGACGATCTTCCAGTTGTCGTAACGCAGAGCCACCAGGTCGCCGTCATCCGAGAAGTAGATGAGGCCGGGCCGAGGCCCCTTCTCCTCCTCGCCCATTAAGTAGGGCAGGAAGCTGTAGCCGTCAATGTGCACCTTGAAGTGCTTGTCACCGGCCTGATGTCCCTGCTTCAGCTTCTCGACAATATCCGGCTCGCCGGCGGCGGCAAGCAGCGTCGGCAACCAGTCGGTGTGGCTGATGATCTCGTTGGAGACCACTCCTGCCGGAATCTTGCCCGGCCAGCGTACCAACTCCGGCACCCGGAACGCGCCTTCCCAGTTCGAGTTCTTCTCGTTGCGGAAAGGCGTCATCGCCCCGTCCGGCCAGGTGTTCATGTGCGGACCGTTATCGGTCGAGTACATCACGACGGTGTCCCCGGCAATGCCCAGCTCGTCCAGCAGATCGAGCATCTGACCCACCTGCTTGTCGTGTTCGATCATGACGTCATGATATTCAGACTGCCAGCGCCCGGCCTGGCCCAGAACGTGCTTGGGCGGGTGCACGCGGAAGTGCATCCAGGTGGTGTTCAGCCACACAAAGAACGGCTTATCGTCGGCATGCGCGCGCTTGATGAAGTCCTGCGCTGCGTCCACAAACTCGGCGTCACACGTCTCCATGCGTTTCCGAGTGAGCGGGCCGGTGTCCTCAATCTTCTGTTTGCCCACGCGGCCCCAGCGAGGCTGCTCAGTGGGGTCGTCCTCCTCCGTCGCCCAGGCGTGCAGCACGCCTCGCGGGCCGAAGAGCTTCCGAAAGTTGGGGTACTCCTCCTCGGACGGGTAATCGACATGCTCCGGCTCCTCGTCAGCGTTGAGGTGGTACAGATTGCCGAAGAACTCGTCAAAACCATGCACGGTGGGCAGGTACTTGTTCATATCCCCAAAGTGGTTCTTGCCGAACTGGCCCGTGGTGTAGCCAAGCGGCTTGAGCAGCTCGGCAATCGTGACATCTTCTGCCTGCAAGCCAATGTCCGCGCCGGGCATGCCCACTTTGGTGAGGCCGGTGCGATAGGGATTCTGCCCCGTGATGAAGGCGGAGCGGCCGGCCGTGCAGCTCTGCTGGCCATACGAATCGGTAAAGCGCATCCCCTCGTCGGCGATGCGGTCAATGTTTGGCGTGCGATAGCCCATCAACCCGTCGCTGTAGCAGCTCAGGTTGGTAATGCCGATGTCATCGCCCCAGATGATGAGAATGTTTGGTTTCCCATTTGGCATTTGCGTTCCTCCTCTATGTACTCGACCTCAATGGCCGATCGCACTCACGCCCGTCACTTCTTAATGCCGGTAAGCCGGTCGTCCGGCCTATGCCCCTAAGCGCCATTTCTCGCCAGCTTGGACCGCGCCTGCGATTCGGGCATTGCCATCAACTCTGGTCTGGCCGGGGCGCGCCCGTGGCACTGCTTGTACTTGCGCCCGCTCCCGCACGGGCACGGATCGTTGCGCGGCACGTCTGCAAAGATGCGCTCAAGCGCCGGCATCACTTCCTTTGCGTCGCGGCCTCTGCGGATGAGGCCGGCCATGATCTTCATCGGAAACGCGACGTGGTGGAAGAACTCCTTGAAACCGGCGCACAGATAGTTGAGGTCCGGCTCGCCGTCCGGCGTGAGGATGAAGCGGTTCTTGGGACACTCGCCGTGGCAGGCAAAGCGCACGTCACACTCCCGGCAATACTCAGGCAGCGTGTCGCGCTTGTCCTGGCCGAACTTGATCTGCGCCGGAGACGACACTAGCTCGATCATGTGCCGCTTCTGGATGTTGCCCAGGAGGAAGTCCGGTTCCACAAAATGATCGCACGAGTACAGATCTCCGTTGTGCTCGATGGCAAGCCCGGCGCCGCAGGTCTCGTTAAAGACACACATCCCCGAAGCGCCCAAGCCCAGCCAATTGCGCAGCGTCGCCTCGAACGTCTGTACGAAGATGGTCCCCGCATCGTGGCGTACCCACTCGTCAAAGATTGTGCAGAGGAAGCGGCCAAACTGCTGCGGCAGCACCGAGCGCTCGGAGACTGACGTTCCTTGCTGGTACAAAGTCAGCCCATCGGCGTTGATACGTTCCACCACCGGGATGAACTGCATCCAGGTCGCGCCCGCCTCGTCGCGCAGGAAGCGGTAGACCTCCAGCGGGAAGTCGGCATTGACGCGGTTGACAGTGGTGAGTACGTTGAAATCGACGCCATGTTTCTGCAGCACGCGCAGCCCACGCATCACCTTGTCAAAGGTCGGCCCGCCGCCCTTGTCCACGCGATAGATGTCATGTAGCGGCTGCGGCCCATCGATGCTGATGCCAATCAGGAAGTTGTGCTGCGCAAAGAATTCGCCCCACTCATCGTCCAGCAGCGTGCCGTTGGTCTGCATGGTGTGCAAGAAGGTCATCCCAGGCCGGCGGTATTTTTCCACCAGGTCTATGGTGCGCCGGTAGAAACCCAGCCCCATCAACGTAGGCTCGCCGCCCTGCCAGGCGATGTTGACACTCTTGGTCTGGTGAGACTCAATGAGTTGGCGGATATACTGCTCCAGCACAAGCTCGCTCATGCGAAACTTGCTGCCGGGGTAGAAGACTTCCTTTTCCAGGAAGAAGCAGTAGGCACAGTCCAGATTGCAGGCCGCGCCTGTCGGCTTAGCCAGCAGATGAAAGGCCGGCGGCGCCTGCTCGGGCTGCTGCCCCATGACCGGCTGGTTCAACTCGGGATAAGTGACTGCAAGCATCACTAGTCTGTCCTCGGACGACGTTCGACCAACAGGATCGGCAGGTTCAGCATATACAAGGTGTTGAGCACGCCGTACAGCGCGGCCTGGTCCGGCAGCATGCCGCTCAGCACGCTAACCAGCGGCTGCCCGGGCTGCTCGTCTACGACAATGACAAGTCCGGCCAGGCATTCTGACCAGGCTGGTTCCATCGCCCCTTCCACGAGTATCCGGTAATCATGAGCAGGCTCTGTTCGGGTCATGCGCCATGTCCTAACCGAACGGACTGTCTTCCGTGCTCGGAATCTCAGACCGATCAGCGACGATTTGTCAGATTGTATCGACTCTGGGAGGCGATGGGCAGTACCCAAAAGGGGGTAACTTTGGGGTACTCTGTCCAATTGAGGGCGTTTTTGCTTACTTGTTGTCGATCAGACCAGGCCCAGGAGGCGAGCCTGAATCGCCGCCGCGCGGCGGCTGTGTACGCCGAGCTTACGGTAGATGCTGGCCGTGTGCTTCTTCACCGTCTCCGGCGACAGCACAAGCCGTTCAGCAATTTCCTTGTCGGACATTCGCTGCGCCAGTAAGGCGAGCACGTCAATCTTGCGGTTGGTCAGCGTTGCTGCCGGTTCCTCCGACGTTGGCGGTTTGCGACGCGGACCGGTGACAGCAGCCAATGCAAGAGTGGCCGGCTGGTTCAACACGGCCAGGACTTGCCGCACAAAACCGGGAGCCACTCCTGCATCTGCAAGCGTCTGAAGCAAACCGGCCAACCCTTGCCCGCAGTCTGCTAATAGCCGAAGCGCTCCGCCCGACGCAGCCGGCTCGACTGCTCGGCGCAGCGAAGCCAGCGCCAATACTTCGTCGCCTTGGGCAGCGTAGACCAGCGCCTGCAGAGTCTCCACTTCGATCAGGGCTCGCAAGGAATGACGCGCCGATGCATTCGCCCGGCAGCCGGCGAGCTCTCTTTCTGCCAGCGACAGCTCGCCTGAAACGCCGCGGGTCAACATAGTACGCACATCTGTCAGCGCCGGCTGCTCCCAGAACTCAATGGACACCGGAACCTCCGGAGCCTGGAAATGCGCAGCCAACGCGGCCTGGGGATCGTTCTCTAGCAGGATATGCTGATGCAGCGAATCGACGACGGGCGTCAGCGCAAACATGCCTCGCTCGATCACGTGCTGGCGCAGCTCAGCGACCGCAGCCAGCGCCTCGTCTGGCCGTCCCTGCGCCGATAACGTGCGCGCAAGCCCGGTGTAGCCGTCGATCAGCGCCCGGCCATGCGCTACCGGTGCGATGGCAGCGAGATTGCGAAAAGACGCCTCCGCGTCGGCCAGGTCATTACGCTGGTACTGGGGCCAACCCAGCGCGTATTGCGCCTAAGCGATGCTGAGGCCCAACCCCGCTTCGCGCGCCACGTGTATGAAGGTAGCGGCTGCCGCGTGCAAAGGCGGGACATTGGCGTTTTCGTAGTGCACGTTGCATAGCGCCAGCAGCACGCGCAGCATCACTGCCGGTCGCTCTCGCTGAAGGCCAAGCTGCCTATGTGCAAACTCTACCGCCTCAGCGGAATGCCCGGTTGTATGAAGCCCGCTGATATAGTAGAACTGCGCCAAGCCCATGACGTACTGCATGTCAGGCTGCAGGCGCGGCAGCGCCTCTTTCGCCCAGCTGAGCACGTGCTCCACGTCATTGACGGTATACGCAATTCCCGAGCGCAGCGCCGCGATCTCGCCGCGCAACGTCTCGGTCTTGGCGCCACTGGTCGCGGCCTCCCCGGCTATGGCCTCCTCAGCGGCGTCGATCAATCCACCGATTGAGGCAGGTTGGTATCGAATGAAGTTGAGCCATGCCTGTGCCACCAGTAGACGTGGGCGGTGAAGCATTTCCGGGGGGAGCAACCTAATCCATCGCTCTAGCAGCCTCCAGGTTTCCCGGTCCAACGTCTGGTGCACGTGGTCTTCGACGAGCGCCGCCGCGCCCTCGACGTCCCCAGCTTGTAGAGAGTGGCCAATTGCTTCATCCAGCAGCCCCTGTCCGGCAAACCAGGCGCTAGCGCGCACGTGCATGGCGCGTATGTCCGCTTCCCTATACGCCTGCGGCAGCCTCATGCGCAACAGATTGCGGAATAGCGGATGGTAGCGGTACCAAACGCCTTCTTCACCGAACGGTACAAGAAAAAGGTTCGAGCGGCGAACCGCCTGCAGCATCTCGTCGCCCGCCCACGCTGGATCGCTTGTGGCCCGGATCGCATCGCACAAGGGAGCGCAGAACCGATCCAGCAGCGATGTCTGGAGCAGAAACGCTTGCTGGTCATCAGGCAGTCCATGCAGTACCTCGGCGACCAGGTAATCTATCACCAGTTGGCTGTTGCTCTGGCTGAGCCGCCTGATGGCCGATACAGGATCGCCCTGGCCGCGCAGCGAAAGGGCAGCCAGTTGCAGGCCTGCCGCCCACCCCTCCGTGCCTTCCTCCAGCAGCGCGGCCGTTTCAGAGGCGACCTCGGACCCCAGCATCCGCATGAGCAGTTCGGTCGCTTCCTCCATCGTAAAGCGCAAGTCTACGCTGCGCAGTTCGACGATTTTCTGTCGGCTGCGTAGCCGCTCCAACGGCCACGGCGGGTCTACCCGCGTCACCACGACGAGATGGGAGCCGGCGGGAAGATACTGCGCCAGCCTCGCCATCACCGTGTGCACGTCCAGGGTATGAATCGCGTGGTAGTCGTCTAGCGCCAGTACAAGAGGGCCTGGCAGTTCGGACAGATCATGGAGTAGCGCATCCGCCAGCCGGCTAGGCGACGGCAGCACAGGCCCTTTGACCATCAAGCGAGTGGTCTCGCCGGCCTCTGGATAGACGGTGCGAAGGGCAGCAAGGAAGTAGCCGAGGAAGTTTGCCAGATCACCGTCGCGTTCGTCGAGCGAGATCCAGGCAATCGGTTGGTCAAGCGAACTAAGCCATTGGTTGACGGCCGTTGTCTTGCCGTATCCGGCCGATGCGGACACCAAGACCAGCGGGCAGGTCAGACCGGCGGACAGGCTTTCGAGTAAGCGCGGGCGTGACACTTCCATCGCTGCAGGTCGCGGCCGCTGCAGCTTCGTAAGCAGGAGAAATGGCGTCGGATAAGAACGGACAGAGCGCTCGATCATTGCACCAGACGAAGACGCTAGGCGTAATTACGAGACGAAATAGGCTGCGGTAGAGGGTATCAGCGATGACGTAATTGTACCACTGTCTAGGCAATTGCGCCACTGCTTCGCAAACGTTTGCAGCACCTTTGCCCAAACTGCCGCACAACTGTTGCATAGGCTAACTGGAGGCACAACCGTTATGGGGGGCGATACCCAATCACTCATCCACGCAGGTTCGGGTCGAGCGCGTCGCGTAGCGAATCCCCCAAGAAGTTGAAGGCAAACATCGTCAGCGAAAGGGCAAGCGCAGGAAAGAAGATGATGTGAGGGGCGGAGCGCAACGCTGTATACCCGTCGCTGATCATGCTGCCCCAACTTGGAACGGGCGGCTGCACCCCAAGACCGATGAAGCTCAGGAACGCTTCCGTATAGATATACGAGGGGATGGCGAGCGTCTCCGCCACAATGCATGGCCCGATGGCGTTCGGCAGCAGATGGCGCACCATGATGCGTCTGTGCGGCGCGCCGACCGCTCTCGCTGCCTGCACGAACTCCTGTTGCCGGTAGTGCATCACCTGGCCGCGCATCAGCCGCGCCATGTTCAGCCAGTTGACGGCGCCAATCGCCACGAACACGAAGAACAGCCCGCCGGAATTACGGTCCAGTTCGACGATTGCCCGCTGCCACGCGGCCAGATCGCTCGCATCGCGCTGCGCCATGGCTGTCAGGAAGACCTGCAAGAGGATGATCAGGATCAACGTGGGGTAGGCATACACCACGTCTACGATCCGCATCATGATGTTGTCCACGCGGGCCGAACTGTAGCCGGAGATAAGACCATACGTGACGCCGATCAGGAAGCTGATCCCGGCGCCCATGAACGCGACAAGGATCGACACGCGCGTGCCAAAGATCAAGCGGCTAAGTACATCGCGCCCCAGCCGATCCGCCCCAAGCCAATACACATGGCCGGTCAACTT
>JASGTU010000150.1 GCA_030058085.1 Chloroflexota bacterium | reverse complement strand
TATGACATCGTAGTGGCCATGTATCATGACCAGGGACATATCCCCATGAAGCTCTTGGCCTTCGACAGCGGCGTCAACGTGAGCATCGGCCTGCCCATCATCCGCACATCGGTGGACCACGGCACGGCCTTTGACATCGCCGGCACAGGCCAAGCGCGCGAGACAAGCCTGTTAGCCGCGATCGACGTGGCGGTGCAGATGGTCGCCGCGCAGGGATAGGCAGCGCACATGATGGAACGGCGCAAGCCAGACCGGCTGCTCGTCCTAGCCGACGACCTGACAGGCGCGGCCGATTGCGCCGCGCGCTGCTTTGCCGCGGGACTGCCCGCGCAGATAGTGCTCGTCGAGGCGGATGCATTGCCCGATACGCTGGGCAGCGGCGCCACGTGTATCTCCGCTGATTCGCGCCATCTTTCGGCTGCGGCGGCCGGGGGTCGCGTCACGGCGATCATGGCGCGCCTGGCTGGAGCGCAGGGCGTACGCTGGTACAAGAAGATCGACTCCACCTTGCGCGGCAATATCGGGGCCGAGTTGGATGCCATGCTCGACAGTCTGGCGGAAAGCGGCCGCGCACTGACCGCGGTGGTTAGCCCGGCCTTCCCGGCGCAGCGGCGAGGAGTGGAGGACGGCTATCTGGTCCACGCAGGGACGGCGCCGCGCACCGTGCATCTGCCCACGCTCTTGCAGCAACAGAGCCGCCGCCCGGCGACGTACGTCGGGCTACAGATGGTGCGCGGGCAGCCGGATGCGCTCGCCGCGCACATGCGCCGGCTGCGGCAGGACGGGGCGCAGATGCTGGCTGTCGACGCCCTGACCGACGAGGACTTAGCGGCGATCTGTGCGGCCGCGACCTTAGGGCTAAACGATGTGCTCTTCTGCGGCAGCGCCGGCCTTGTCTCCGTTTTGGCGCGGGATATGGCGCAGGAAGGCGAGTTGCGGCGGGATGGCGATCCCGGCCTGGCGATTCCGCCAAAGCGCGGACCCGTGGTTGTTGCGGTTGGCAGCGGCAGCGTCATGGCGCACGCGCAGATCGCGCGCCTGCGCAACGTTCACGGCTGCGTTGCGGTCGAAGCCGGCGGCACGGCATCGGTGGTAGACTCCGCCGCCTCACTCGACGCGCGGGTGTTGCTTTTCCACCTGCCGAGGCCGAATGATTCTACGCAGTTCGAGGGACCGGAGGCGCGGGCGATGGCTGACCGGCTGGCGCAATGCGTCGTCGAAGCGCTGCATGGTTCCGGAGCGAACCGCCTGGTTCTGGTTGGCGGCGACACGGCGATGC
This sequence comes from Chloroflexota bacterium, assembly GCA_030058085.1. Classification (GTDB taxonomy): domain Bacteria; phylum Chloroflexota; class Anaerolineae; order Caldilineales; family Caldilineaceae; genus JASGTU01. The sequence goes on along the minus strand of JASGTU010000150.1, from coordinate 2,986 downwards.
AGGTTTTGGCTCGTTTAGGCGTAGCCCGGCTCGAAGTGCGCGGTGAAATTCAGCCGGGAATGCCTCTGGTAACGGGGGATGATGCGGGCGGATTTGCTCGCGTTGTTGTACTCAAGGCCGGCAACCACGGCACGGAAGAAAGCCTCGTGGAGATCGTTCGCGCATTGATGTAGGCTTGACCGGCGCCGCATGGCAGCCTCGACTGCCTGCGCAATGCCCGGATTAAGGACAGTCTGCGGCTGTCATTAGCAGCGACAACACAAGGCAGACCAGCCCGGTGAGACCCGCCGCTAAAATCGGGACCGCGGCGCGCAGCTGGTCACGTGACGTGAGCATGGCTGTCTCCTCTCTAGCGCTCGATGTCCTATCCCCTCTGCTGATCGATGGCTCGGCACGCAAATGCGATAGGCTCAAGGCAAAAACCATACTCCCATTACCGGCTGGCGCATTCGCACGCACGCATCCGCACGCAGCCGGATTGTCTATTACTTTTGCGCGAGTGGTGCGTCGTGTCATCGGCAAAATGACGCAGGTCGCTCGCCGATTTTCACCATGTGATAATAGGCGACCCAAATGGACAGCCCGCTACGGATCGAGTTCGCGGCGGGCTGGTAAGGGGATACTACGCGGAAGCCGTGCAGTATTCTGCTGTTGTCTAGGTGCGGTACGCCCCGTTGATCGTCACATAGTCGTGGCTGAGGTCAGATGTCCAGACAGTGGCGCTGCCCGGCCCCAGGCCGAGTTCGATGCGCACGTCGATTTCGACCTGTGCGAAGCGCTCGGCGGCGTCCGCTTCGGCGTAGGCGAGCGGCTGCCCGGCGTCGACCAACTGTAACTCCGGCAAGTGCTCGCTCCCTGCCGGCCCGCCAGCCACAAAGAGGGAGCAGCGCTCCGGGTCGACCTGGATGCCGGCGCGGCCGACCGCCATCAGCAGGCGGCCCCAGTTGGCGTCGCCGCCGTAGAACGCGGTCTTCACCAGCGGGCTGGTGGCGACGGTGTTGGCGGCACGGTGCGCCTGCTCGTCGTTCGCGGCCCCGTTTACATGAATGGTGACGAACTTGGTGGCGCCTTCGCCGTCGCGCACGATGGCCTGGGCTAAGTCAGTGCAGATGGCGGAAAGCGCGGCGACGAACTCCGCATAGTCTTCGCCGGCTTCGTCCGGTATCTCTGCGTTGCCCGCTAGCCCGTTGGCGAGGAGCAGCACGGTGTCGTTGGTGCTGGTGTCGCCGTCGATGCTGATGCGATTGAAACTGCGGTTGACCGCCTGCGTCAGCGCGGCCTGGAGAAGCGGCTGACTGACAGCTGCGTCGGTGACGAGCACGCTGAGCAATGTCGCCATGTCTGGGTGGATCATGCCGGAGCCTTTGGCGATGCCTGTGAAGCGCACCTCCTGCCCGGCGACGGAGGCTATGTGCGTGAAGAGCTTGGGCCGCGTATCGGTGGTCATGATGGCACGGGCAGCGTCCGCCCAGCCGTCCGGACACAGCGCCGCCGTGACCGCAGGGATCGCCGCCAGCAGTTTGTCCATCGGCAGTTGCACGCCGATGACGCCGGTGCTCATCACAAAAACGGAGTGGTCGCTCGCGCCTATTGCTAGTTCGACGGCCTCTGCGGTGGCCCGTGCGTTGGCGTCGCCTTGCACGCCGGTGCAGGCGTTGGCGCAGCCGCTGTTGATGATCACGCCGTGAACGCTCTCGGGGTTGAAGGCGAGCAGCCTGCGGTCATAGAGCACAGGCGCGGCCGGAAACGCATTGCGCGTGAACACGGCTGCGGCACGGCAAGGCACGCGGCTGGCGATCAGCGCCAGGTCGGGATCGCCGGACTTCTTGATATGGGCGGCGATGCCTGCGGCGTCGAATCCGGGGACAATGGTATCGGCAGACTCCATAACGAGGCTCCCTCTTTGGGTTGCAAGTGCGGCCAATCACTCCGGGACGCTGGTCAGCGCAGCGCAGGAATTCTCAGTAGATGAACTCGCGCACGTCGTAGCGTGAGACGCGTACGCCGCGCCGCCGCGCCCAGGACGACAACGCCGCGCGAAAACGCTCTTCCTCCTGGCGCTGCGTCACGTCGTCCAGGGAAGAATACCCTGCCGAACGCATGTCATCCAAATAGGGCGAATCAGCTGAGGCGACAAAGGGCGAGGTGTAGATGAGGTCGCCTGGCCCCAGCGGTGCGGCTTGGATCAAATCGACCGTGTCCTCGAAATGTGCGGCGCGGAAGTCTTCGCCGCCGATGCCGGCCATGAAGATCAGGCCGACATGCAGCCCGCCCTGCTTGATGGCGTGCAGCGCGGCCAGTACGTCTTCGGCGGTTCCCGGTTTGCGCAGGAAGCGGCGCAGCGCGTCGTGCCCGGTCTCCAGCCCTACGTAGAGGCGACGCACATGCAATTCGGCCATCTCTGCGAAGTTTTGCGGGCTTTTGCGCAGCGCGTCCGGCGCGCTGATGAAGGCGTTGATGCCCTCCGGCATCCAGCGGATCGACTGATCTGTACCAGGCAGGACGACTTCTTCAGGCTGCTCAAAGGAGAAGTGCTGGTTGACGATCTGGAGCAAAGGCCGCAGTTGGCGCTGCGCGATCACGACGGCGTTGGCGTCGGCGAGGAAAACGGACTTGCGCATCGCCATGCCTGAGCCGAGAAAGGCGCGTACCTGGGCAATGTGCTCGGCGAATTGCGCGGGGCGCTTGATGCGGAAGGGCCTGTCCCGATAGAAGGTGCAGAAGCTGCATTGGTTGTACGAACAGCCTTCGGTTGCCTGCAGCACGACGGCTAGGTATTGGTCCGGCGGCAGGATGGAGATCGGCTTATAGATGCTGCAGAAGGCGGCGGCGTCACGCTCGAAACTCTCCGCATCCCAACGTAGGGCGGCATCCAGCCAGGCGGACAGCCCGGCGATGAAGGCGGGCGTGGCGTCCGGCGCGGCAAGTTGGCCCGTGTGCAGCGCGTCATGCACGCGGCGCACATCGGCGTGTACGCGCGCCAGCA
>JASGTU010000149.1 GCA_030058085.1 Chloroflexota bacterium | reverse complement strand
CTTGAATTCCGGTGAAAATGTTCGTCGCTTTGTCATGCCATATCCCCTTTGCTGGAGTCTACCCTTCACTATGGGGTGTGTCCAGCCCTAGGGGTCCACTACAATTGCTCAGCTAACCAGACACAGTCTGGCGGGGTACCAGTTGGAGAGTATGCTTAACTTTACTGCCAAAGTCGCTGAAGGACTCGAGAAAGCCGACGATGATTTTGAGACAAGACGACGTATTATCGATATCCTTGACGTGCGTGCAACGCTTGCCATTGAGGATGGAAAGAAAGTCGTTTATCTTAGCTGCCGCTTTCTAGAAGATGGGCGTTTATTGGTTTCGGACACAAATACCTGTGCTGGCTTTGATCGAATCGACTCAGCCGGTGCGCCGGGCATCCGCAACACCGGCGTTTTCGTTGCCGGCGCTGCCGCGTCGCACCAGCCCTATTGTACCGCAGAGTTAGGACAATGCCGTGTAGGCGCGATTTCTAACGGCGCCTTATCTTCTGCATAACGCATCCGGCGACAATGCTGCCGCCGGATGCGCACGTTGCTCCGTTTATTATCTCCAACCCGTGCGGGCAGGTTGCCGCGATCACCGTGCAGCTGCGGCCCTGGTCTGCTCCTCGGCGCGCGCCATGCCCCACACCACGACCGCGCTGCCCGCCGCCACGAAGCACAGCGTACCCGCAAACAGGAAGGCCAACAGATAGCTCCCCGTCATGTCGAACAGCACGCCGCCGACGATCGGCCCCATGATGCCCGCTAAGCCGTAGCCGCTGTAGATCCAGCCGTAGTTGACGCCGAAATTCTTCATGCCGAAGTAGTCCGATGTGGCCGACGGGAAGAGCGTGAAGATGCCGCCGAAGTTCAGGCCCACCCACGCCGAAGCCGCCACAATTCCCAGCGGAGAGCGCACGCTGGCAAGGATCATAAACGCCATGCCCTGCGCCAAGAACATCATCATCATGGCGCGCGGGCGGTCGATCATGTCGCTGATCTTGCCCCAGAAGATGCGGCCGAAGGCGTTGAAGATCGCCAAAATCGCCACCGGCTCCAGGAAGCGCGCCAGAGCCCCCAGCCCCGCCGGCGCCAACGACGAATCGCCCAAGATATCGCGCATCATCGGCGTCCACTGGCCGATTGCCATCAGGCCCGACGTAGCGCCGAAGATAAAGGTCATCCACAGCATCGTCGCCAGCGGCGTATTGAGCATCTCGCGCCAGTCCAGTTCGGCCATTGTCTTCTGCTTGACCGACGACGGATTCCAGCCGGCGGGCTTCCACCCGGCAGGCGGGTTGCGCAACAACATGGCGCCCAGGATGACGATCGTTGCGCAGACAATGCCGTGCAGCACGAAGAAGGCGCGCCAGCCGATGCCGCTGCCCTTGCCCTCCATCACGCCCAACCCGATCAGGATAATCTGGTAGAGGCTCAGACTCTCGCCGGCATCTGCAGGCGGCAACAGCAGCGCCGAAGCCGGCCCTGCGAAGAAGAGCGTACCCGCGCCGAAGCCCGCCACGGCAATGCCGGTGATCAGCCCTTTCTTGTCGGGGAACCACTTGACTGCGGCCGAGATGGGGCAGACATAGCCGAAACCGATGCCCGCGCCGCCGAGTACGCCGTAAGTCAGGTAAAACGCCCACGGCCGGTTGGCGTCGACCAGCACGGCGGCGAGCAGGAAGGACAAGCCCAGCAACGCGCCGCCAATCATGGCGACCTTGCGCGGCCCGATCTGATCCTGCAAACGCCCGGCGGGGATCATCGTCACGGCAAACATGACCAGCGCCAGCGAATAGGCCCACTGCGTCGTCAGCCGGCTCCAGCCGAACTCTCCCTCCAGCGGAGCGACAAAAACGCTGAAGGCGTAGATCGTACCCAGGATGACCTGGACCATCACCGCGCCGACGATGACCGTCCACCGGCCGCGGCCGCCCTGCGTCTGCGCTTGTGTTTGCGCTTGTGTTTGCGCCTTCGCTTTACGCTTGGCCGCCGGCGCGCCGGTAGCGGCGCTGAGAAGAAGCGATAAGACCATGCGAACACTCCCTTCAACCGTGGATACTGGATGATGAAATGGGGAATCCCTCAGATGGCTGATTGTGCGCCGAGATGCAGCAGACGGGGCGGCTGGCTGTGACCGTAGAGTCGCCCGCAATGAGGCCTGCGGCGGCGCGTCCCCTCCATTATGGCACGAATGAGCGAGAAACTCGTTGCGCCCGCCCCACCTGCCCGGCTACCAAAAGCGGCCCGTGAGGGCTGACCTTCACGGGCCGCTAGGCCTTTCGGTTGTTTTCGCCTGGTCTATGCGCCTAGCTCTAGCACGATCTCCGCGACCAGCGCCAGCGCGGCCGTCGCCGCCTCCGGGGACAGCCCCTGGCCGTGGGCGAAGTCGCATCCCGCCAGCGCATAGACCGTCAGGCAAGGGGGCAGGCAACCCAGTGCGCGCCCCAACTCCACCGCCTGCGCCACGCCGAAGGCATGCGACGAAGCGCCGAACAGATCGGCTGGCAGATGTTGTTGCCGCGCATCGAAGCGGTGAATCGTGCCGGCGGGCGGCCCGCTGGCGGCGTCGATCAGAATAACGCGTTCCGCTCCTTGCCAGAGGTCGAGCAAGTCAGCCCCTTCCCCGCCCGTCTCCAGCACGCGCACCTCCTCCAGGCCGAGCGCGGCCAACGCCTCCGCCGCGGCCGGCCCGGCGCCGTCGTCGCGCCGCCAGCGATTGCCCACGCCGATGATGAGGGTTGGGGCGGTACGGAATGTGTTCATTCTCATTAGTCAGGCGTCACGAGTCATCCGTCACGAGTCATGACTTCCTAAGTTCCAGGCGCAAGAAGTGCGCCGAGCACGAAATACACGGGTCGTAATTGCGGATCGCCTGCTCGCACTGCCAGGTCAGTTCGTCCTTGGGCAGATCGAGGCGCGATGGAATGAAGTTCCAGAGGTCGCGTTCGACGGTTTTCTGGTTTTGGGCAGTCGGCGGCACAATGCGGGCGCTGAGGATCGTCCCGTCCTCGTCCACCGCATAACGGTGGTAGAGCAGCCCGCGC
>JASGTU010000148.1 GCA_030058085.1 Chloroflexota bacterium | reverse complement strand
TAGAAATGCGCAGGCCTATACTATACTTGCAGTATAGGGGAGGGGACGGGCGAAGTCAACGGAAACGGCGAAAGGGGCGGGCAATCATCATGATACCGAGGAAGTGGCTGGTTGTGGCGGGCGTCGCGCTGCTGATCGGCGCGGCAAGTTGGCTGCTCACGCCGGTGGGCGGGCCGTTGCCGCGTGCGACGCCTGTTGCACCCGCCGCCGAAGCGCCGGCGATAGGCGCGCCGGATACGGACGCACCGGCAGAGCAGATTGCCCCGACGCCCCTTCCGTCGCCCACTGCGTCTCCGGTTCCGTCAACGGCGCAGTTGGCCGGGGAAAGCCCGCTGGCGTCGCCGGGCGATGCCCTCGTCAGCCCGCTGGCTACGGCGACGGCGGCCCCGCTGCCGGTCTACACCTATGAGATCGTCGCCGCGCACCCGCATGACCCGCAGGCCTTTACCCAGGGTTTGATCTATGTAGACGGTGTGCTGTATGAGGGCACGGGACTGTATGGCCGTTCGTCGTTGCGCCGCGTGGACCTGGAAAGCGGCGAGACGCTGCAGCAGGTCGACCTGCCCGCGCAGTATTTCGGCGAGGGCATCACGCTCTTCGACGGCAAGATCTACCAGTTGACGTGGCAGTCGCGCACGGGCTTTATTTACGATGCGGAGAGCTTCGAAAGATTGGATTCATTCCAGTATCCGACACAGGGATGGGGGCTGACGCACGACGGCCAAGAACTGATCATGAGCGACGGCTCGCCCACGCTCTATTGGCGCGATGCGGAGACGCTAGCCGAAACGCGGCGCGTGGAGGTGCGCGACAATCGCGGGCCGGTGGCGGCGCTCAACGAGCTGGAGTATGTCGACGGCGAAGTGTGGGCGAACGTGTGGCACACGGACCGCATCGCCCGCATCGATGCGGAGACGGGCGCGGTCACCGGCTGGATCGACCTGACCGGCCTGATTGCGCGCGAAGAACGTCGCGGGCCGGACAGCGTGCTCAACGGCATCGCCTATGACGCGGAATCCGAGCGGCTGTTTGTGACGGGCAAGCTGTGGCCCAAGCTTTTCGAGATCCGCTTGAAGCTTAAGGAGTGAGGTGAAAAGAAGCGGCCCGCAGGTTTGTCTGCGGACCGCTTGAGTGCGTTGCGTCGGGGGATGGCCGCGGCTAGGCCGGCGCCGTCTCCACAATGTGATACTCGGTGGCGACGTTCATGCCGGCGCGCTTGAGCATGATGCTCGCCGAGCAGTACTTGGTCAGCGACAGGTCAATCGCCCGCTCCACGTCAGCCGGAGGGATGTCCTCGCCGCTCACCGTGTAGATGAAGGTGGCGTCGGTGAAGACGTTGGGCGCCTCTTCGGCCTGTACGGCTTTGACTTCTACGCTCAGGCCGGTCACGTTCAGGCGGCGGCGCTGCAGGATGTGGATCACGTCCATCGCCGAGCAGCCGATGGCGCCGGCGATCAGGAACTCGACCGGGCTGCCGCCTTCAGGCGTAGCCGGGCCGTTCATCGAAAATTCGTACCCCGAACCCAAAGTCGCGTGGAAACTGCGATCAACGCCCTTCCATTCAACTTTGGCGGTCTTTTCAGCAGGCATTCAGTACTCCTTCGGAAATTTACCGCACCTTGACCAGCATTTTCATAACGTCGTCGATCAGCGCGTCGCGGTCCGGGCCGTCGCTATGATCTGCGCGCGCCAGGCATTCCTTGGCGTAAGTGCGCAGAAACACTTCCGAGGCGTTTTGCACCGCGGCGCGGATGGCAGTTAGCTGCTGCAATATCTCGCGACAGTCGCGGTCATCGTCGACCATCTTCTGCACGCCGCGCACCTGGCCCTCGATGCGACGGAGACGCACCTTGAGCGCCTCTTTAGCGGCGTCGGATTCGAGCTTCATGCGAACATTCTCCTTGAGCAAACGAACCGTTTGCTTAGCAAGAACCCGCTCAGGTGAAGGGGCTGGAGGCCGGGCGCGCCACCGGTCCTGCAGTGTTGCGCACGGCGCCGCCGCCCATGGCGAACGTCGAGACTTTGCGATGGGTGTGAAGGCCGCCGCACGTCGGGCAGGTCTGCGGCTGGTCAGCCTGGGAGAAGCCCACGAGCAGCTCGAAGCCGGTCTCGCACTCATCACAGACGAATTCATATAGCGGCATAATCAACGCTCCTATCAATCTGTGTATATACTAGGGGGGAGTATATCGCGAACCAGGCAAGCTGTCAAATATGGAGCGTAATGAGAAAGACAGCCAACTGCGAAGATCAAAAAGGCGAGACAGCCTTTGTAAGCTGTCTCGCCTGGCGCGTACTTGGTGTCCTAACGTGATTAGGGTTCCGTTGCCGCCGGTTCCGCCTCGGTGAGGGCGCCGGTCTCGGTGATCGCGGCGGTTTCGGTTAGGCCGGTTTCGGCGGTGACGCTCTCTGTGGCGGTAACCGGTTCGGCGCTTATGATTTCCTCGCTTGCAGTCAACGTTTCTGTGCCCGTGACCGGTTCGGTCGCGGTGACGGCTTCTGCTGCGGGCTCCGCTGGCTCGGCTTCGTCCGCGGGCTGCTGCGCTTGTAGCAGCTGCTCTTGGCGGGCGGCCTGCTTAATTTCTTCCTGGGTGTGACGTAACTGATTCACGCCGAGATTGATCGTCCAGAGCAGAAGGATCGCTCCGAGAACAGGGCCGAGGATGTAGAGTAGCGGCTTGCGGGTGTCGTCCATGGCAGTCCAAGTGACCGGCGCGGCGACCGGCGTGTTGGCGCGAGCATCGCGCGATCGGCGGATAATCTAGGCGGCTGTCGGACCGGCGTCAACGCAATTGCAGCCGGCGATCGCAGCCGAGGGCAGTATAGCACACAGGAGGGGATCGCCAAACCGCTGCAGAGGCGGGCGGAATGTTGCCGTCTCTACCGACCCCACCCACGGCTACGCCGGCGCATAGGCGTAATACGTCCCGTTATGGCCGGAGCCGCGGCCATAGTAGCCCCACTGCGGAAAGTTGAAGTCCGCGGTCACGGCCGCGGGATGCAGCGCCACGGCCTGCAGGAATTCCTCCAGCGTGCGCACGCCGTAGAGGTTGAAAGCATGGCCCTCTTGTTTCAGCCAGTCGATCAGTCCGGGCGCCTTGTGATAGGGCCAGCCTACGGAGAAGCGGTTGATGCCCCAGCCACGCAGCGAGGCTAGCTGCGCGGCGAACTCCTCGCCGCGCTCCGGCTGCACGGGCAGCGAAGTCAACGGAACCTGGACGATGGCCCCTGGATAACGTGCGGCCATGCGCCGGATCGTCGTCTCGCCCAGCAGGTCCAGATCGCCGTTGAGCCAGAGCCGGTCAGTGGGGATGTGATGCCGGTCGACCAGCGCCAGCCCCGCGTCAATCCACGAGTCGCCCGCCTTGAAGTCGAGCTTGATCGACTTGCCGCGGTCCAGCAGTCGCGGCAACGTCTCGCGCAGCGTGAGCAGGGCTTCGCCGGGCTGGAGCGGCCTCTCCGCAAAAGAGTCGTGGCGCAAGATCAACTCGCGGCCCTCCGGGTCCGGGTTGACGTCCAGCTCGCACCAGGCGACGTCGGAAGCGAGGAATTGGCGCAGGTTAATGGCGTCGTTCACGCCATGCCAGACCAGTTGGATGTCCGGCGGCAGATCGGCGATGCCGGCGGGCGTTGCCTCGGAAGAATGGGACTCCAGGCTCATGGGAACTCCTTATCTGGGTGCAGCGGTTATCGAGTGAATCTACGCGCCCTTGCGCAGCGCGCGCAGCAGAGCCAGCGTAAGCGACTTCGTCTCTAGGAAAGCGTGCTCGTTTTCTAGCACCGGCCCCACGCAGGCCGGGCAGCCGTAGGGACACGGGCAAGACGCGACCATCTCCTCCGCTGCGGCCAACAGCGTGTCGTGCAACTCGAAGAGCCGGGCGCTGAAGCCGAGGCCAGCCACCGCGCGCTCGTAGATGAACACGGCAGGCGGCTGGAGGCTTTCCGCCGTGTTGCGCTGTGCGGCAGCCTGCTCGGCGCGGCGCACATGCACGCCCAAATCGCTCGGATCGCACATCAGATAGAGCGGGGCGAGATTGCTCACGGCGTAGGCTAGGCCGTCCAGCCCGCCGCGCACGCGCACCGCCGCCTCTAGCCGCTGGTGACAGGTGCGACAGACCAGCACGAGATTGCTCAGCCGGTTGGCATCGCGATAGGCCTCGTTGACGCCGGGGACATAGCCGAACACGCGGAAGGGAACCAGGTGATGAACGTCGTGCTGGCGACCCGGCGGCTCAGGCGCGCCGCACTGGGTGCAGCGATAGCCGTCTCGGGTGCGCACGCGCTGCCGCTGCTCCTCCCAGTTGGGGCCGTAGTCGTTGACCGAGTCGCGCCACGAACCGGCCTGCTCCAGCGCCGCCTGCGTTTCGGGCGGCACGCTGATCCAGTAGCCCGAAGTCTCCAAGAGCCGCGGCGGGTAGTCCAGCGGGAAGACGCCCAGCGTCTCATGTGTAAAGCGCTTGATGCGGCGGTAGCCGAGGGCCTGCACGCTGACGCGCAGATCGCCGTGGGCCGCAATCGCGCCGCCGGCTGCGCGGATCTGGCGTTCGGCCAGCGTTTCGACCTGCGTTTCGGCCACGACATTGGTGTAATAGTCCGCCTCGATAGGCGCGACGTGCGCTAGGCCGTTCTCCAGATCAAGCTCCTGCACGTTGTAGCTCTGGCCCTCGTGCAAATAGAGCGCGCCGGCGTGGACGAGCAGGGGCGCGCTGGCCGCGTCGATCACGCCGATGACGGTCTGCCCTTCGCCCGTTTCGGCCTGGATGGCGACCGTGTCGCCGCTGCTGCGCAGACCCACGTCACGCGCCGGATAGGCTGCGCCGATCCAGAAGCGGCGTCCGTTCTGCTCTTGTACATCGCCCTGCTCGGCGAGCAGAGAGAGCACGTCTGCGGCGTACGGGCTGTGGCCGAAGGGTTCGCCGCGCTCAAAGGGCGCCTCGAAGGCGGCGCAGCGCATGTGGTCGACCAGCAGCATGAGGTTGTCCGGGTTGATCAGGGCGTGTTCGGGCGAGCGCTCGAAGAGGAACTCCGGGTGGCGGATGACGTACTGGTCGAGTGCGCCGGCGGTGGCGACGAGGATGGCGAGCGACGCCTCGCGCGTGCGACCGGCGCGGCCCATCTGCTGCCAGGCGCTGGCGATGCTGCCGGGGTAGCCGCAGAGCACCGCGGCCTGAAGCTGGCCGATATCGATGCCCAACTCCAGCGCGTTGGTGGCGACCACGCCGCGCACCGCGCCGCTGCGCAAGCCCGCCTCGATGCTGCGCCGTTCGCCTGGCAGGTAGCCGCCGCGATAGCCGCGGATCATCTGCGCCACGGGCATGCGTGCGTCGCCGCCAAGCTCGGTCCGGTCTGCGGCGCGGCCCACGCGCTCGCGCAAATAGGTGAGCAGCAACTCGGTGACGAGGCGCGAGCGCCCGAAGACGATGGTCTGCACGCCGCCGAGCACGCAGCGTGCAGCCAGGTCTTGCGCCGCCAGGACGCTGCTCTGGCGCAGCCCGCGCTCGGCGTCATAGATGGGCGGGCTGTAGAGGATGATGTGCTTTTCGCCGCGCGGCGCGCCGTTCTCGTCGATGAGCGTGACGGGCTGCTCGATCAGCCGCCCGGCCAACTCGGCGGGGTTGGCGATGGTGGCGCTGGTGCAGATGAACTGGGGCCGGCTGCCGTAGAAGGCGCAGACGCGCTGCAAGCGGCGCAGCACGTTGGCGACGTGGCTGCCGAAGACGCCGCGGTAGCTGTGCAACTCGTCGAGCACGACGTAGCGCAGCCGTGCGAAGAACGGCTCCCAGTTGGTGTGGTAGGGCAGAATGCCCATGTGCAGCATGTCGGGGTTGGTGAGCAGGAGCCGCGCCTCTTGGCGAATGCGGGCGCGCTGTGCGCTGGGGGTGTCGCCGTCATAGGTCGCCACGCTTATGCCCGCGCCCTGCTCCGCCAGCGCAGACCGCCAGGCATGCAGCTCCGCTAGTTGGTCTTGGGCGAGCGCCTTGGTCGGGAAGAGGTAGAGCGTGCGCGCCTCGGGCTCTAGCAACGACGCATGCAGAATCGGCAGGTTGTAGCAAAGCGTCTTGCCGCTGGCCGTCGGCGTCACCACGACGGGGTTCCGGCCGTCCAGCGCAGCTTCTACCGCTATGCCCTGGTGCAGGTAGAGCTGCTCGATGCCGCGGCTGCGCAGTGCGGCCCGGATGCTAGGATGCAGCCGCTCCGGCAGGGGTACATAGGCTGCCGGCTGCCCGTGGACCGTCTGCCACGCGGCGACGTTCGCCATAAACTGCGGGTCCGACCGGAAGCCGGAAAGTACGCGCGCAAGCGTCATGAAATGCCGAAACTTCAATTCTAGGGGCCGGAAAGGCGGCGGCGTATCGCTCCCGCCCCGTTCGTTGCGATTGCGGTCCTAGCCGCGCACCGCGCCCAAGGCCAGCCCTTCTTTCTGGTAGCCTTGCAGCAGGAAGTAGATGACGAAGAGCGGCAGCACCGAGATTGTCGTCCCCGCCATGATCACCGGCCACGGCGTGGAAAGGCCTTCGCTCACCGGTAGCGTAGAGATAGCCACCATCAGCGTGAACATCTCCTTAGAGCGCATGAAGATCAACGGCCAGAAGAAGTCGTTCCAGCGGGCGATGAAGGCAATGGACGCCCACGCCGCCAGCGCCGGCGCCACAACCGGCACGACGATCTGCCAGTAGATGCGGAACTCGCCGCACCCGTCTAGACGCGCCTGCTCCATCACCTCGTTGGGGAAGCCGGAAATGTACTGGCGCATGTAGAAGATGCCGATGGCCGTGGCCGCGGTGGGGATGATCAGCGAGAGCAGGTTATTGATCCACCCCAGGGCGCGCATGATGGCGAAGACCGGCACGACGCCCGCTTCCGGCGGCACCATCATCGTCGCCAGCAACAGGAAGAAGAGCGCGTTCTTGCCGGGGAATTCGTACTTGGCAAAGGCCATGCCCGCCAGCGAGCAGAGAAACACGGTGAGGATCGTGCCCACCGTCGCCACGGTGACCGAATTGAGGATGTTGCGCGCCAGCGGCAGCAGCCGCGACACCGCCACGTAATTGTTGAGGGTAGGGTTTTGGGGCAGGAGACTGCCCAGGCCGCCAAAGCCCTCGGTGACCGGCTTGAACGAGGTGCTTGCCATCCAGAAGATGGGGAAGATCGCCAGGATGCACCAGACGATCAGCACGATATAGGCCGCCAAGCGGCCTGGGGTAAAGTTTCGCCGCGCCATCTCAGTTCACCTCCGTCAGGCCGCTTTGCCGCAGCAGCAGCACGATCTGCGCCGCCGACACGATCAGCAGGATGAACGTCAGCGCATAGCCGATGGCGGATGCCAGCCCCAGCTTGAAGATGCGGAAGCCGTTGAGGTACAGATACTGCACAATGGAGAGCGACGAGTTGCCTGGCCCGCCCTGCGTCAGGATGTACGGCTCGGTGAAGATGCGGAACGAATCAATCGTGAGCGTAATGAAGCAGAAAAACAGGATGGGCATGAGTACGGGGATCGTGATCGAGAAGAAGCGCTGCACCGGCCCGGCCCCGTCCACCGTGGCGGCCTCGTGCAGTTCCGGGTTCATGCCCTGCAAGCCCGAAAGCAGGATCAGCGTGTACCACGGGGTGAGACGCCAGACGTTGAGAAAGATGACCGGCAGCTTCGAGATCTCCACGCTGGTGAGCCAGGGGACGCTCGGCAGCCCTACGGCATTGAGCAGGGAGTTAACTAGGCCGCTGTTGAAGTCGAAGATCATGTTGAAGATCAAGCCGACGGCGACGGTCGCCGTCACATAGGGCAGGAACATGACCGAACGCATCAGGCGGCGACCGGCCAGGTGCGGCATCGCCAGGAAGTTGGCGAGCAGCAGCGCCAACGGCAGGATGAGCAGGCCGTTCGCCAGCCAGTAGATGACCGTGTTGCCCAACGCCGTGTGGAACACCTCGTCGCGCAGCAGGAAGCGGTAGTTCTGCAGCCCTATAGGCTCCATCGGCCCCAGCCCGTTCCACTCGTGGAAGCTCATGTAGAAGGACCAGACGAGCGGAAAGAACTGGAAGATGGCGAACAGGATAAAGAAGGGCGAGATGAAGAGATAGATCGTACGCGCGCGCCAGATGCGCTGCAGGAGACCGGAGCTAGGCACTGGTTTCACCTCTGGAACGTGAGATGCCGGCGTAGTCTGTGATCAATGCTTGGACAGATGCGGGGACGGACGCCGGACGCCCGCCCCCGCAGTCTATGTGTCAATCTTAGCCCGAATGGGCAAGCCGCCGCTATTCAGTCGGGGCTTGACCGATTCGGTCGCGCAACTGCTGGCCCATGTTGGCGATGGCTTCGTCCATCGTCTGGCTGCCCGCCACCCATTTCTCGATTTCCGCCGAGATGATCTGGTCAGCCTCGGCGTCTTTCTCGGTGACGCGCAGGTTCTGCGACGGGTTCTCTAGCCCCTTGCCCTCCATCTCGCGGAAGGACTGGCCTCCGTAGAAGGGTTCCGGCTCTTTCCAGAACTCATCTTCCAGCAGCTCGCGGGCAATGGGGTTGGAGTACGGCGCGTTCTGCTCCACCATCTGGTTGGTCCACTTCTCGCGCGCGGCGGCGTTGAAGTGGTAATCCTCCCAGATCAGCTTGTAGAGGTCGGCGTAGACGGGGTTCGGCTTGTCGATCAGGCACTGCATGCCGACGACCGGCGCGCCGCCGAGGCCGATCTCCTCGAACACGGGCGCGGACATCACACGCCACTTGCCTTCCATGTCCGGCACGTTCTGGCGTAGGAACTCGTCCCAGAAAGCGCCGATGTAGTACGTGGCGATCTTGCCTTCGCGCGTGGCGTCGTAGAGCGGCGGCTGGAACATGGTCGTGCTGTAGAGCAGCCCTTCGCTATAGAGCGACTCTAGCGTGCCCAGCGCCAATTGCGTGCCCGGGTCGGTGTCGATCACGACATTGCCCTCGTCATCCCAGATGCGCGCTTCGGCCTGGGGCATGAGGCCGCGGCGGCCCCAGTAGCGCCAGGTGTACGCGCCCGGGTCGATGTAGGAAAGGAAGACCTCGCCGTTGCTGGCTTCCTTCAGCTTGCGACCGACCTCGACGTAGCCTTCGAAAGTGGACATCTCGGCGGGGTCGATGCCGTACTGCTCGAAGATATCGTTGTTATAGAAGAGAAGCTGCGGGCGCAGGTCCTTGGGCAGGCACCAGATGCTGCCCTTGTAATAGAGCTGATCCAGCGCGCCGTCCACGAAGCGATCCTCGAAGGACTCGACGTATTCAGTCACGTCCATGAGGATGCCGCCCTCGGCCATAGCCTTCATAGAGACGGGCGCCGAGGCGACCGCGTCGGGCAGTTCGTCATACGCGCCAGCGGTATAGGACAGTATCACCTTCTGGCGGGCGTCGGCCTCGCCTTCGGTCTGCACCATCTCCACCGTGACGCCGGGCGCCACATCGGGGTTGTCCTCGAGGTAGTTCTCGAAGAACTGCTGCCAGTATTGCGGTTGGCCGTAGTCGAACACGACCATCTTACCCGGCGGGAAGGCCGGCGCGCCCTCTTCGGCGGGGGCGGCCTCCGGCGCTACGGCTGCAGGCGCAGCGCATGCGGCCAATGCCAGCGCCGCCAGCAGCACTAGACTTGTAAAAAGCCATCTTCTGGGTGTCATAAGTCTCTCCTTACTGTACTGGAAGGTTATGTTCTTTCCGTTGCAGCCGAGGCTGCGCAGGCAGTTGTCAATGATTGGCAAGACTACGCTCAGTTGCCGGGCCACGTCGCCGCGGCGTGAACCGCGGCGCGGATGTTGGCGTAGGGCGTGCTCGTCGGCAGCGTGCAGTCCGCGCCGAGCAGCAGCCCCTGCGCACCCAAGCGATCCAGCGCGCCGTGCACCTCGTCGCGGATGGCCGATTCCGGCCCGTTGACGACCGGCCCGCGGAAGTGCACGCCGCCCAGGATGGGGCGTCCGAACAGCGCTCGCCCCTCCTCCAGCGGGGGATTGTCCTCGTTCTCGCCCCAGTTGACCACGTGGGCCGGGTAGTCGGCGTAGGGCTTCAGGCGCACGTTGTCCTTGCAGATGTGCAGGATGTTCAATTCGCCCGCGCCTTCGATGGCGCGCAGAACGCGCAGGTCGTAGGGCTTGATGTACCGCTCGAACTCCTCTTGCGAGAAGCGATAGGACTCGCCGCCGAGGGCCGCGTAGTAGATGCCCGCCGCGCCCGCGTCGAGGCAGGCGAGGCTGAAAGCGGCAAGGCTGTCCGCCACAGCATCCAGCGCAGCCAGCACCGGCTCCGGGTCGGCGCGCAGGTGGTCGGAGACAGGGTTGCCGCGGGCAAAAGTGTCCTCGGGAGAACGCGACGCGTGGAAAGCCGAGGCAAAGACGCCATGCACCGTGGCGATCACCATCGCCTCGTCACCGACCGCGTCGCAGACCTGCTTGATCTCGTCCAGTTGCTGCTGGTAGAAGGACGCCGTAACGGGTGCAGCGCGTATCTGCCGCCAGTCCGCCGGGTTGCGCACGGTGATGTCCGCCTGGTACAGATGCTCGTTCATCACCTTAAGGATGTCCACATCCGTCTCGCGATAGAAGCGAAGGTGTGCTTGCACGGCGGCGGAGCCGGTCTGTTCGGCAGGGGGGAAGTGCAGCCAGAAGCCTGCAGGCACGCGATCGACCGCAGCGCCGGCAACCGCTGCACGTACGCGTTCCCTCTTGTTCATCGTGAACTCTCTCCTTCAACAAGCGCCGGCGGAAACCGGCGCGGGATGCGCGCCCACAAGGGGCCGCCATATTGTGGGCAACAGTATACTACACCGCAAACAGGCGGCGGAATCGCGTGATTTTGTCGCCCGCCGCGGTTTTCCCTGGCCGCCCTCCGCCGGGTATAATCGGCTCAGAACGGCTCAGGGAAGTTGGCGGGAGCGTACCCGGCTCATGAATGTACACAGCCCGAACCCCGGCCCAGCGCCGTGGTCGGAAGCGGAGTTGACCCGGCTGGTCAACGACGCCCTCAGAAGCTATCACAGCTTGCTGGCCTTGGCGCGCTCGCCCCTGGCCCATTCCGCTCTGGTCGCGCCGCTTCTCGTGCTGGACGATCTCTCTCCCACGGCACAGGAGCGCGGTCAAGCGCTGCGCCTCACGCTGGCCGCGACTGTCGACCAACTGGCGCCGGGCCGCATGCGCTTCCCCCTCGGCGTCTACCGCCCGCCCGATGACCCGACCTGGCGCGAGCCCCGTTACTGGCGTTATAACATCCTGCGCCATTGTTATGTCGAGCCACTGCGCCCTGAGGAGTACGTGGACGGCGGGCGCCTGGCCGAAACCCTGCTGGCTCTGACGGGCATCCCCAGCGTCGACACTTTCTTCGACGAGCGCAGTCGCGCCATGCGCGAGGTCGCGCAGCGGCTTCGACGCCGGCTGCTTGCCGCCGAGCCGGACCCCGAACTCCAGCAGATCGCAGTGGACGCGGCCTGCCTGCCGCTGAACGACCGGCCTGACGCTGCCGAACTGCTGGGCATCGCCGCCACCTTCAACGGCGTCTTCCCGCGTGCGCTTCTGCTGCAAATGGCCGCGGCCGAACGTCTGGCCGAACCTGTGGAGCTGCTCGACTATCTGACAGCCCATCGCTTGCTTTTGGCGGGCGAGCGCGGCCGCAACTTGTGGCTTTCGCCCGTGCTGCAAGACCGCCTCTATCGCCGGCAGCCGCGTGACCGTCTGTCGCTGCGCCACGCCAGGGCTGCCTCGCATTTCCTGACCAACGGCGAACCGTTGCCCGCGGCGCAGCATTTCCTGCACGCCCGCCAGTGGACGATGGCCGCCACTCTGCTGCTTGACGCTGCCCAAGAGCTGATCGACGAGATGCAGGTGGATGACCTGTGCCACGCACTCGCAGCCTTCCCGCCCGATCCACTGCCTCCGGACGTGTGGCGCGATACGCGACTCTTGCTCGGCGACCTGCTTGCCGAGACGGGACGCCGCCACGACGCGCTCGTCGCCCTCGATCAAGCCCTGGAGGTCGTCACGGAGCCGGCTGACCAGGCGCGCATCTTCCGCCGCATGGGCAAGCTCCACGAAGCCGGCGACCCGCAGCAAGCGCTGGAAGAGTACCGGCAGGCCATCGAATTGCTGCGCGGCGACGACCCGGAGCGGATACGCCTGCTCAAGGATCGCGCCTTGCTGCGCCTCGCGCGCCGGGAATGGACCGAAGCCGAGGCCGACCTGTCTGCAGCCCTGGTTCATATAGCGCAGCAGCCGGCTGAGGTGAGCGCTGACATACGCGCCGAAGTGTACGACGCCCTGGCGCTGCTCTACCGCCACAAACGCCAGTTCGCCCAGGCGATCCGCTATGCACGCATGGCCCTCGCCCAGCGCGAAGAGGCAGGCGACCTGCTGCGCGCTGCCAGAGCGCTCAACAACCTGGGCCTGATCTACGACGACATGGGCGATCCGCAGCACGCCGTCGCTGCCTATCGCGCGGCCGTCGACGCCTACGAAAAGCTGGGCAACCAGGAACTCATGGCGGGAACGCTGCTCAACATCGGCGCAGCCCAACACCAGGATGGACAGCCGGCCGCGGCCGCCGGCACGTACCGCCAGAGCCTTGCCCTCTGCCAGGAGCTCGACCTGCCTCGCATCGAAGTGCGCGCCCGCTTCAGCCTGGCTGAAGTCTGCGCCGCCTTGGGCGAGACGGACGACGCGCGCGGCCATTGGCAGGCGGGTTACCAGCGCAGCCTGGAGGCCGGGCTGGATGAAGAGGCCGAAGGTTTCCGCGAATTGCAAGCGGACCTGCCCGCGCTGCGCGATGTCGCGAGCGATACAGCGGCGAGCGCCGCGAGCGCGGCTAACGACGACGGGCAAGATGACACAGGTCAGTTTGCCCGCCATGCCGCGCCCGATGACCAGGAGATCCTCGACCTGGCGCGCGACCAGGGAGCCATCACGACGCGCGCGCTGATGACCGCTACCGGCGTCAGCAAGGCGACCGCCACGCGGCGGCTGGCTGCGCTGGCGGAGGCAGGCCGCCTGGCGCGTCACGGCGCGGGCCGCGGCGCCTACTATGTCGTGGCGGACCCCAACGCAGCGCACACAGTCGCGGCGCACGCAGCCGCGGACCTGCGCCGCCTGTTGGCCGAGCATGGCCCGCGCCTGGCTAGCCGCTATCAACTGAGCGCCCTCGGCCTGGCGGAGTCGCCCGCCGCAATCGCCGCCATCGTCGCCCGCTTCGACCGCGAGCCGGACTTGGCCCGCTTCTTCGCACTGGAGGCCGAGTTGGCCGAACTCGCCGGGCGTACGGTGGACCTGACGCCCGAAGCCGCACACACCGCACGCGGCATCCTCTGGGTTTGGCAGGCGGCGGACGTTCAAGCATAATCGACAAGAGCGGCAGATCATGGCAAGCGTCGCGTGACGCGCCCGGCCATTCATATACCATCGGAGGAACTTATGAAATACGGCAGCGTGTCCGGCATCGACAAGCCCATCTCCCGGCTGGTCCAAGGCACGGTTATGGTGAAGTCTGATCGGTATGAGGAGAGTTGCCGGCTGCTGGACGCCGCGGTGGAGATGGGTTGCACCACCTTCGACACGGCGCACGGCTATGGCGGCGGCGACAACGAGCGCACCGTGGGGCGCTGGGTGCGCGAGGCCGGCGTACGCGACAAGGTGGTGATCATCGGCAAGGGCGCGCACCACAACCAGGACCGGCAGCGCGTCACGCCCTACGACATTACGTCCGATCTGCACGACTCGCTGGCGCGTTTCAAGTTCGACTACATCGACCTCTATCTGCTGCACCGCGACGACCCCAGCCAGCCGGTCGGGCCGATTGTGGAGGTCCTCAACGAGCACAAGCGCGCGGGCAAGATCAACGCTTTCGGCGGCTCCAACTGGAGCGCTGCGCGCGTGCAGGAGGCCAATGCCTATGCCGCCGCGCACGGCCTGGAGGGCTTCAGCGCCAGCAGCCCCAACTTCAGCCTGGCTGTGCAGGTTAAGGAGCCGTGGCCCAACTGCGTCAGCATCAGCGGCCCGCAAGGCCAGGGCGACCGCGCCTTTTATGAGCAGACGCAGATGCCGATCTTCACCTGGTCGAGCCTGGCGGGCGGCTTCTTCAGCGGGCGCATCCGCCGCGAGAACATGGCGCAGCAGGTGGAATACCTCGACAAGTTGGCCGTCGAGAGCTATTGCAGCGACGACAACTTCGAGCGGCTCGATCGCGCCGAACAACTGGCCGCGGAAAAGGGGCTGACCATTCCCCAGATCGCCATGGCCTACGTGATGAGCGCGCCCATGAACATCTTCGCCCTGATCGGCAGCCGCACGCCACAGGAGTTCCAGGCCAACCTGGAGGCCAGTGCGCTGCGCCTCACGCCGGAGGAGATCGCCTGGCTGGAGTTGGCGACCGGCCAGCGCCCCTAGCGAGCGCAACGCAACCGTCGGTAATGGATCATCCCTGACAAGCGACATACCGCATCCCTGCTGGACACCAGCCGGCGGATGCGGCGCGCCGCCGGTTTGTCGAGCAGCCGGTCATAGGGCGTGCAGTCGCAGCCGTATGCCAAGCCATACGCCGGCAAAGACAGCCAATGCGAACACCCAGCCGGAAAGCGCAAAGGCGGAAATGCCGGACAGAAGCGTTCCGACCGTGCAGCCGAGCGCGGTCATGCCGCCCCACCCCATCAACACCCCGCCGAGCAGGGCGGTTGCGCTGTTGCGCGCCGTCAGCGGCGAGGGCGAAAAGCGGTCGGAAAGCAGGGCGGCGGCAAAGGAGGCCAAGATCAGACCGCTGACCAGCCAGCCGTTGTTGGTAATCGTCTGCACCACTGCCGTGGCGCAACCGGCCAACGTGTCAAGACCGTTCAGTCGCTCCGGCAGCCAGCCCGTGTGGTCGAGGGCCGTTCGCGAGATGCTGCCAAGTTGCGCGGTGACGCCCAGCGGCTCGACGCGCAGGTAGGCGAAGGTCCCTGTCAAGCCGACCAGTCCGCCTGTTATGAGAGGGGGCCAGCGCTCCTTCAGAACGGCGTCCCGCACATGCGCCGGCGTGATGCGCTGAGCGGGCCGGGCGGCTTGCTCGGGGATGCGCCGCAGGAGGACCAAGGCCAAGGCCGCCAGGACGATGAGATGGACAGCCAGCGCTCCGCTATAACCAAGCCAGGCGGGCAGCCAGGGCGTTGGCGCGCCGGCAATAACGCCAAGATAGAGCGTGTTCCACGTGTAGAAACCGACGCCGAAGCCGAGCAGCGAGCCGAAAAGCGCAATCGGCGCCCGGCTATAGCCCTCGCCGAGACGGTAGAGATGACCGCTAATGCACGCGCCGGAAAGGGCCATGCCCAAGCCGAAGGCGATCCCCGCCGCGACCAACGCCCAACTGACCGGCCCGATGTGCGCCGCCGGCGGCAGACGACCCGCGCCGGCATTGGGCATGAACGCGCCGAAGACAATGGCATAGCCGGCGCCGCCGGCGGCGAGCGCGGCCAGAACCGCATAGAATGGGCCGCTGTTGCGCTGCTCGATCAGATCGTTGAAGATGCAGAAAAAGCAGAAGCGCCCGCGCTCGAAGAGCAGGCCGAGGACGACGCCGGTCAGCAGCGAGAAGGAGGCGGGCGCGCCCCGTCCCGGCGTCTGATGGAGCAGATAGGCCCCAGCCGCCAGCGCGATCAGAACGGCGACCGCTATGCCGGTGCGCACCCCCTGTTTTGAGTGGAGGAAGGCAGCCGCTTGGGGGCGGCTGCCCTCGACATGTTGCGCCATACGACTACTGCGCTCCCCAGATCGTGCCGGCCGGATTTTCGATGGGAACGCCCACGGTGTTGCCCCATTCGGTCCACGAGCCGTCGTACAGCTTGGCGTCGTAGCCCAAGATCTGGCTCAACACGAACCAGGTGTGGCTGGCGCGCTCGCCGATGCGGCAATAGACGACGACGGGGCGGCTGCCGTCTACGCCAACCGAGGCATAGAGCTCACGCAGTTCCTCGACCGACTTGAAGGAGCCGTCTTCGTTCACGGCCTGCGCCCAGGGCACGTTAACCGCCGTGGGGATGTGACCGGCGCGCACGGCCAATTCCTGGAAACCTTCGGGGGCGAAGATGGTCCCCTCAAACTCGGCGGGCGAACGAATGTCGATCAAGGCTGCGTCGACATCGCCCTCGACGATCTGGCGCACATCGGCCAGGTGAGCGCGCAGATTGGCGTTGGCGCCGGAGGCGGTGAAGTCGCCCGGCTCGACAGTAGGCGCAGCTACGGCCAACTCGCGGCCCTCAGCCTCCCATTTGGCGCGCCCGCCATCCAAGATGCGGACATCCGGGGCTCCATAAAGCTTGAAGACCCAGGCGCCCCATGCGGCAAACCAGTTGTTGTTATCGCCGTAGAGGACGACGGTCGAGTCGTCGTTGATGCCGGCATCTCGCGCCAGTTCCTGGAGACGCGTCGCCGAGACGATATCGCGCGAAATAGTGTCCACGAAGTCCGTATGCCAGACGAAGTTGACT
Organism: Chloroflexota bacterium; assembly: GCA_030058085.1. Classification (GTDB taxonomy): domain Bacteria; phylum Chloroflexota; class Anaerolineae; order Caldilineales; family Caldilineaceae; genus JASGTU01. The sequence goes on along the minus strand of JASGTU010000148.1, from coordinate 11,123 downwards.
GCGCCGGGGATGTGCCCGCGCTCATAGACGCCGGGAATGACGCTCACCTCGATCACCCGTACAGCCGGGTTGTCCAGGTTTTCGGCCAACCATTCCGTGCTGACCACGACGTTCTCAAACCCCACGGGGCTTGCTTCCGTCACGGCATTCACCTCCGGCGCGTCGACGGGATCGGCGGCGGGTGCGGCATTCGCCTGGGCGCCCGCGGGCGATTCGGCAGCAACGGGCTGCACATTGACGCAGCCCGTTGTGATCAACAGCGTGATGAGTGCGGCGACGATAACGAGCAACTGAGGTTTGTGGCTATTCATCGATACGGTTCCCTTTCCAAGAACGTGGTCTGTGATACACAGGACGGCAAGAAACTCGGAACTCCGACAAAATAACATCGCCCCGGCTATACTGCCGAGGCGTTGCGGCGCAGATCGCGCCAACAAAAAACCCCGGCATTGCCGGGGCGGTTGTTACCAGAGAAACAGAACCCTCATGTTTCGCGCAACACGACATCCCGGCATATATGGGCCGAACAACAACAACAGGATTGGCGTGTTACGCTGGAGGCGAGGGTAAACATCATGCGGCGATCTATTCCTTGTCGATCAGAGCTGGTCGGCCAGAGCCGGCCGGTCAAAGTCTTAATGGTGGTCGATAATAGTATAGGAAATCGGCGCTGTCAAGGGGGTCGTCCGAAATTGGTTCCGCCAATTTGTATGTCGAATTATACTTCTTGGCAATCAATCTTGCCGATGGCCGATGAACGCCTGCGCATTCGTGCAGGCGCGCCGCGGACTCGAATCTGCCGGTCCCGCCGATTGTCCGGCCTCCCCGCATGGGCTATAATCGGGGCGATGACCTGCGCCCTATCATCATTCGCCGGCGCCGGACAATCACACCGGGAAGCGCAGAACAAACGTATTGACATTCGCACCGAAACGGACACGCCATGCACGGAGCGGGACCCACCTCGCCCAGAACGTTAACCGAGATCGTAGAAGGAATCCGCGAGGATTTCACCACGATCAGTAAGATTCGCGATGAAACGCTCAACCGCAGCCGTGCGCTGATCCGCTCATGCGCCGCCGGCATTCGCGCCATCCACCGCCATGAACTGGAGAGCGCGGAGCAACTGCTGGCTGAAGCGCGCGCCGCCGCCGTCGAGATGGTGGAGCCGCTTGCCGGCTATCCTATGCTCTACCACGCCGGCTACACCCAAGACGCGCTGAAAGAACTGGTCGAGGCGCACCTCGTGCTAGCCTTCGTGCGCGGGGATGACATGCCGGAGCCGGCATCCCTGCACGTCACTGGCGCGACCTATCTGCGCGGCATGAGTGAGGCCGCCACCGAGATGCGCCGCTTCGTGCTCGACCTGATGCGCCGCGGGCGCGTGGCTGAGGCGGAGCCATACCTCGACAGCATGGACGAGGTCTACAGCCTGCTCACGACCGTCGATTTCCCGGATTCGATCACCGATGGGTTACGCCGCAACACGGACGTGCTGCGCAATGTGCTGGAGCGGACGCGCGGCGACCTGACCATGGGCATCCGCCAGGACCAGATGCGCCAGGCGCTGCAGATCTTCGAGGCCAGGCTGGCGCACGATCTGGGCGTGTCCGCCGGCCCTGAAGACGCGGCCGGCTTGGCGTTCAGCGAAGAATCCGACGACGAGGCTGATTAGCGACAGGGTCGATAGCGGTGGCGAAAGATCGTTCACTGGTGCGCGCAAGCGATCTCGGTTCCTGGACCTACTGTAACCGGGCATGGTGGCTTGCGCAGGTGAAAGGCGTCGCGCATGAAGACCCGGCTTTGCTGGAGCGGGGCGATGCGGCGCATCACGCCCACGGGCGCATAGCGCTGAACGCCGGCAGGTTGGCGCTGATCGGCGTGGCGCTGGGCTTGGCCGGTTTGGCAATCTTGGCGCTGTCACTCATGTGGCAGCTTATGGGATAAGGACTCATTCGTGCCTATCTTGGTGCGCAAGGCGCAGACCCGCGCCGATCAACCGGCGACGCGCGCCGTTTCTCTGGCGCAGGCCGCCATCGACCTGCTGCACGCCGCGGCCGGCGTTACGCCCGACGACCCGGATGCAACGGTCGAAGAGCGCAATATCTGGCAGCCGGACTTCTGGTTGATGCAGCGCTGTTGGCAGGCATTGGCCGATCTGGGGGCCGGCGACGAGGCGATGGCTGTCGCCGCGCTCCTGGAATTGCGCCACCCGCTCGCGCCCGCCCAGGCGCTGTACCGTGTGGCGAGACAGGCGGAGCGTTTCCCTGCGCTTAAGCAACTGGCGGCACAGGAACTAGACCGGCTTTCCGTCAAGCTCTTTAGCCCGCTTGTCGTGTCGGATCAGGAGCGGCAGACCGAGCGGTTGCTCTACTCCGCGGCCGCCGCGGCCTCGATCGGGGACGATCCCGCCGCTTTAGCCTGCCTGGAAAGGCTGGACCAATTGCCGCGCGTCTGGGGCAAGGCGCTCGCCAATGGCGAGTGGCGCAGCCTGCTGGCGCAGACCATCAGCCGCGTCGGGCTGTCCCCGCTCACCAGCTATCTGATCACCGCGTCGATCCGGCGCTACGAGGATGCAGGCGCGCAATTCCTACACGAAATCCTGACGGCTATCGCCGAGACGGACGGGCAGGAACTGCCGCGGCGCGCCGCTCGCCTCCAACTGCGCTGTATCGAGACGTTCCAGTTCGCCACGCTCGCCACACTCACCAGCCGGCGGCTGGCAGCCATCGCCTTCGGCCGCGGCGGCATGGCGGCAGATGTGCTGGAGCAGTTGGTCACCATGGCGAACGTGCAGGAGGCGCGCCGCGAAAGCGGCCTGGCGACCCTGACCGGCGACCCGAATTTCTTGCGCCAGGTGACACGGCCCAATGCCAACCCCGATGTGGACTTCCAGGTCTATACCCTGCAAGAGGCGATCCGCGCCATGCCCGTGCGTCATATCTCGCGCGAGCAGCGCATCGATCTGGCCGACCGCGTGGCGGCATTGGCCGGGCAGTCCGACGGCTGGACCGCAGCCGGGGCCGCCTCGACGCTCGTCGGCCTGGGTGCGCTCAAGTACGCCGTGGAAGCCGTGGACTCGATCCCGCCCAACGACCCGACGCGTAGCGAAGGCGTGATCTCGCTGGTGCGCGCTCTGCTCGACCTCGGCGACGACAAGCTGGCGCGTGAGCAGGTCGACAAAGCGCTCGCCTGGATCAAGTCCTATGAGAAGCGCAACCCCGAACGCGCCACCATCTGGGGATTGGCCGAGGTCTATCTCGACCACGGCGATCCGGACATGGCGCTGTATCTGCTGGATCAACGCCAGGTCCAGCCCAGTTTTGGCGAGCGGCTGCGCGGCATGGTGCGCACCGTGGTGACCGACGACCGACTGCGCGATGACCGTCTGCGCCTCCGCGCTTTCTTGATGAAAGACCCGGCGTGGACAAAGGACCTGCAACGGCTGTACGACCAGCTTAGCCAGTGGATCCCGCGGCTGCTCGACAGGGAAGCGCTGATCACCTTCTATGTGGAGGGGATGTTGCGACCGCTGCTGGCTGCGGGCTTGGTCGAACAGGCCTTGGCCCTGCTACCGCAGGGGGTAAGCGAGGCGCTGGCAAACAGTTCGGGCGACAAGCACACGGTGCATGTGCGCAAGGTGGCCTCGCTGCTGGCTAGCATTCCGGGCATTGCTGAAAGCGGCGACGCCGCGCCTCCCGCCGAAGATGGCGACGGCGCAGGCTTTCCGCAGCTTGACGCCGACGCCGCGACAGCCGCGCAGGCGCAATTGCGCGAGTTCCTGCTGACGCTATGGCAGAGCGACGCCGCCAGGGGCGTCTGGCAGACGGTGCATGGCGTGGAGGGCAGCCTGCCGCTGGTGGCTGCGTTGGAAGGGCCGCAGGCTCTGGTCGCCATCGCCCAGGCCGCTGCGGATGATGGCGGGTTGTGGGCGACATGATCGCGGTGTCGCCGGCGCCAGAAGCTTAGGGGCGGCTAGATGGCGCACCAGCGGTCACACAGAGCCAAACTGCCTCGTTGGGCGAAACTTGCGCTGGCTGCGGGCTGGAGCCTGCTCGTGCTCATTGGCGCAAGCGGGCCGGCAGCAATCGAGCCGCCGCCCGCGCTTATTTCGCGCCAGGCGCCTACTCCCCTTGTCACGCTTCCTCTGCCCTCGCCAGAGCCGGATTCATTCCCGCTGCTTGCATCAGAGAACCCGTCCCTCGACGCGCCAGATTCGCCCAGTTCGCCCGGCGCCGTCGTTAGCCGCGAACTGGTGGCGACGCGGCTGGTTTCCCTCCGCGCGGACGGAACTGCGCTCAACGCGCCGGCGCTCGACGTCGCCCTCTCCGCCGATGGGCGCTACGTCGCCTTCACCTCCGCCGCGAACAACCTGATCGCAGGCGCTCGCAACCCCGACCATGACGGCTACGAGAACGTCTTCCTCGTCGACGTGCAGACCGGCGAAGTCTCTCTGGTCTCCGCCGCGGTCGACGGCGCGCCCGGCGACGGCTGGTCGAGCGGGCCGGCCCTCTCCGCGGGCGGGCGTTACATCGCCTATTACTCGTGGGCGAGCGACCTGACGTCGGACGACAGCAACGCGGTGCAGGATGTCTTCGTCCACGACAGGCAGTACGGCACGAACGAGCGCGTCTCGATCTCGACGCGCGGCGCGCAGGCCAACGGGCGGTCCGGCGACGGGCGACTCGGCACGCGCCCGGCCATTTCCGCCGACGGGCGCGTGGTTGCTTTCCATTCCCAGGCATCGAACCTCGTCGAGGGCGACACGAACCGCGCCGCCGACGTGTTCGTGCGCGACCGGCTGACGGGCGAGACCGCGCGCGTTTCCGTCTCTACGCAGGGCGCGCAGGGCAGCGACGACTCCGTGCGGCCCGCACTGTCGGGCGACGGGCGCGTGATCGCCTTCGAGTCGCGCGCCAAGAACCTCGACCTGGCCCGGCCCAATCCTGACGGGATCAGCCAGGTCTACGTGCATGACCGCGAATTGGGGCGCACCGACCTGATTTCGTTTGGCATCGACGGTCTGGCGGGTGACGCGGCTTCGGGCGACACAGCCATTTCCGCCGGCGGCCGTTTTGTGGCCTTCTCCTCCTACGCCACGAACCTTGTGCCGGGCGACGCCAACGGCGCGGCGCATATCTTCGTATATGACCGGCAGCGCAATACGCTGGAGCGGGTCTCGGTCTCGTCCGCGGGCATTCCAGCCAACCGCGACGCGCTCACGCCTGCCCTCTCCGCCGGTGGTCGCTACGTGGCGTATGCGTCCGCGGCGAGCAATCTGGTCAACGGCGACGCCAATGGGGCCGTCGACATCTTCGTCCATGACCGGCTGGCGCGCCACACAAGCCGAGCTTCGCTGGCAGTGACCGCTGCCTGGACAGGCGTCGAAGCGGACGCTGACTCATACGGTCCGTCCGCGCTTGCCGCCGATGGCCGCTTTGTCGCCTTCGTCTCCGCCGCCGCTAACCTGGCGACAGGAGACGACAACGGCGTGGCTGACGTCTTCATCCACGAGCGCGCCGACCTGCCCGCCTACACGCTAGCCGGGCGCATCGTGGACACCGCTAACCGTCCGCTGGAGGGCGTCGTGGTGAGGGCTGGGCCGCACAGCGCCACGACCGGCAGCGACGGCAGGTTTGCGTTCACGCACATCACCGGCGGCACCTACACGCTGACCGCCGAGCGCCAAGGCTACAGCTTTTCCCCCCAGCGCCGCACCCTGAGCGTGGTTGCGGACATCGCCGGCGTCGATTTTGTCGCCCGTTCGGACGGCGGGCCCTCACAAGCCTTTCTCGGCCTGCCCCTAGGTGGCCGCTCATCGCCCGCCGCGCTGTGGCAAGCGCTGCGCGACACCGACGAGGGCGGGTTGGTCGATGCCTGGTTCGATCACGACTCGCCCACCTATGCCAAAAACGACGCCGTGCTGCTCTGGGATGGGCGCCCACGCAGCGCAGCACGCTACAACACCGTCCTGGGCTGCTACGAGCGGCGCTGTTATGACGGGCACGACGGCATCGACTTCCCTTACCGCGACCCCAACCCCGCCACGCCGGACGTGTTCGAGCCGGTAGAGATCTACCCGGCCGCGGCCGGCAGGGTAGCAGCCACGCTCAGCCATTGCGTCGCCGGCGACCGCTGGTGCAACGGCGGCTATGGCAACGAGGTAATCCTGGATCACGGCAACGGCTATTTCACGCGCTATGCGCACCTAGCCCATATCGGCGGCGGGCCAGGCGCAACCCTGCCTGCACAGGTAGGCCCTGGCGACGTGATCGGCGTCATGGGCAGCACCGGCAACAGCTACGGCGCGCACCTGCACTTCGCCGTACACCGCGACGACGGCAACGGGCGCTGGGACGGCGGCGAACAGGACAAGCCGGTGGACCCGTTCGGCTGGACCGGCGTTCAGCCGGACCCCTGGGCGCAGTCCGAAGACGGCGCCGCAAGCCGCTGGCTCTGGCTGCACCGCCCCAACGTGGAAATGTTCGTCTTCGGCAGCCAGGGCGCGACGCTCGCCGACCTCGCCGGCGCCATCGCCGTGACTCTGCCGCCCGGCGCCCTTAGCGGGCAGGTGCGCCTGGAACTGGCCCCAGGCTCCCCCGCGGGCTTGCCGCAAGACGCACAGCGCAGCCTCGGCCGCGCCTTCTGGCTGCGCGTGCTCGACTGGTACGCGCCCGGCGCGCAGACCGGCACAGACGCATTAGCCGCCCAATTGGACCAGGCGATGACGGCGCGACCGCTGGCGCTGGCTCTAGACTACGCCGACGCAGACACGCGCCGCCTGGACATGACGCGCGCCATCGTGCAACGCTGGGACGAAGCCTCGCAGACATGGCTGCCCCTGCCTACTTCGGTAGACGAGCGCACCCGCACCGTCACCGCCGAGGCCAACCAACTCGGTCACTTCGACCTGCAAGCGCCGCTGCGCTGCCCCGCCGACACGCTGGAGCCAGACGACAGCTACTATGCCGCCGCCTATATCGGCCGCGACGATGCGCCGCAGCGCCGGCTGCTCGATTCGCAGGATGACGAGGACTGGGTGCGCTTTGACGCATCGGCAGGAGAAACGCGCAGCGTGCGCATCGACGACATCGCCGCGGGCGTGCGCCTCACCGCCGAGATCTATGGGCTGGACGGCTTGACGCGCCTGGCCGCGGACAGCGGCGCAACAGGCCAGCCCCTCGCCTTGACGTGGACGCCGCAGGACGAAGGGACGTACTTCGTGCGCGTCACGCCCGCCGCGGGCAGCGCCGCCGGCTGCGACGCGAGCTATACGATTTCCATCGAGTAAGTGAACGAACAGGGCGCGCCTAGGCGGATGCGCTGCCACGCAACGCCGCCCCGGAACCGACGCGACGCGCTGTAGCGGCGGCATCCTTGCCGCCGGATGCGGCTCATGCGCAACGAAAGAAGCGCCTACTGCGGAATGCGCCAGCCGCCGCCCACATAGAGTTGTTGCCCCGTCAGCCAATGCGCCTGCTCCGAGGCGAGGAACACGATCACGCCGGCGATGTCCTCCGGCTTGCCCACGCGTCCCAGCGGCGTCCCCGCCGCGATCGCTGCTTCGTCCTCCGGCGTGATGTAGCCGGTCTGGACCGGCCCGGGCGCTACCACGTTGACGGTGATGCCATATTTGCCCAACTCGACCGCGGCGGAGCGGCTGTACGATTCGATGGCGTGCTTGCTCGCCGCGTAGCTGACGTTCTCCGGGTGCGCATGCGCGGCGTCGGTGCTGAGGTTGATGATGCGCCCAGCAGACGCGCCGCGCGCCAGGTAGCGCCGCACGTACTCCGCCATGAGCAAGGCCACCCCGCGCGCGTTGATGGCGAAATGCGCATCGATCACGCCAGGCGCAACCATATGCAGCGGGAAGCCCTCCTCCCGCTCTAGCGCCGGGTCAAAAGTTTCCAGCACGCAGTAGGTGTGGTTGTTGACGAGTACGGCGACCGGCCCCAATTCCGCCTCACAGCGGTCGAAGAGCAGCGGGATGTTGGCCGGGTCGGATAGGTCCGCCTCCTGAGCTGCGGCGACGCCGCCCGCAGCCGCGATCTGGGTGAGCACATGCTCGGCGGGCTGCTGCTGCATGGCTTCGTAATAGCGCGGCCCGCCGGCGCCGATACGGCGCGCCGCAGCCAGTTCCTCTTCGGGCGTCGTGGACGGCTCCCGATAGTAGGTGATAAAGACCTTTGCGCCCTGTGCGGCGAAGGCGCGCGCCGTAGCCGCGCCGATGCCGTGGTTGGCGCCGGTGATGAGGACGGTCTTGCCGGTCAATTGCGGGTCGATCATCGTACACCTCGTTTAGCATGGATAGCAGGCCATGACGATGCCACAGCGCGGTCGAAACCGCAAGCGGCCAATAGTCGCTTGCACAGCCGGAAAAGCGCCGGGGGACAGGAGCGTTCCTTTCCCCCGATTCTGTTGGCAAGTTGATTGGCTGTGTCGCAGCGGCCCGCCTACAAATTGATCGCCAGGATGCTGTCCTGCCGGATCGACGCGCCGTCGACAAAGCGGATCACGCCGTCTTCCTGCTGGAACTTGACCGGGCGCTCGTCCACGCGCACCTCGCGCACAGACTGGCCGGCGAGGAAGGGCAGGCGCAGGCTGTTCAGCTCAAGGTCGCCGTAGAGCACGCGCACCTCAGCCATACCCGGCCCCATCTCGAATTCGCCCCAGCCGGAATCGAGCGACCAGAAGCAGCGGAAACGCCCGTCCTCGGCCTGCACCGGCTCGAAGCTCAGCGTGCGCTGCACCATGTCGAACTGGAAGCCGGAGAAGGCGTTGAGCAGCGCGTACGAGGCCATCGAGCGGGCGTAGTTGCTGCCGCACTCGAACTCGTTCCACGGGTTGCGGCGCTCGCCGTCATAGCGTCTACGCACCGCCGCGACGCAGGTCATGCCCTCCTCGACCAGCCCGTTCATGATCATGTGGGTGGCTGCGGAATACTCGAATCCGTTCATCGTCTCCTGCGAATAGGGCGCGGGGATCACCGGCTGGCGCTCGCCTTCGGGCCAGGCGCAGATGACCAGGCCGCCTTCGTCGTTCAGGCAGTAGATGCGGTCCGGGTTGTAGGCATTGCGCATCAGCGGCTTGTAGTTGTACTTGAAGATGGCCGCGCTGGCCATCTTCACCTTTTCGGGGTCGAAGATTTCGCCCAGGCCGTAGAGGCTGGCGTGCCATTGGCCCAACACCTGGTCGATGCTGCTGCCCGCCCCAATCTGGTACTTGATCTCGCCGTGCTCCTCGGTCCAGTAGGCCTTCTGCGCAGAGCCGCCCTGGATCACGAGGTCGTCGGCGTAGGCATCCACGATGCTCTTGTCGCCCAGGTCGATGTCCTGGTAGTAGTACTCGCCGTTGAAGAGGTTTTCGTCGGCCCAGGCTTTGCCGCGGGCGAAGATCTGGCGGTACTCCGCGGCCGATTCGGTTTCGCCCAGGTGCTCGGCGATCTCTGCGCCGGCCTTGAGCGCGGCCAGGTACATGCCCGTGAGCCAGGAATTCGGCCCAAACAGCTCCATGTCCAGCGTGTGGTGCTGGCGGCCCCACAGCACGCCCGTCTTGTCGGGGTCCCAGCGGTCGATGTTGCGCGGGCTCCAGGCGAACTCGAGGGACTTCTTGGCGGCGGACCAGAGATTGCGCAGCCATTCGCTGTCGCCGCTGATCTTCCAGTCGCGGTAGAGTTTGAGGATGCCGCCGAACTGCCCGTCGGCGCAAGGGCGGAATTCCCACGGCGCAGAGCCGATGGGAAGTTGGAGGCGGAAAGGCATGCCGCCGTCCGGGCGCAGGTTGTACGCATAGTCGGCATCGCGCATGGAGCGTTCCAGGTTGGGGAAGAGGAAGGGCAGCGCTTGCTGGTAGTTCCACACATGCGTGCAGCTTCCTTCGCAGCAGCCCGCGGTCGGGTGACAGCCTTCCCAGCCGTAGAACGTGCCGTCCTCTAGGCGCAGCACCGTGGGCGATTTGAGGATCGAGATGTTGGCGGAAACGGCATCCAACGCCGCGTCAGGCAGTGAGGACGCAAAGAGCGCATCCTTGAAGCGGCGCGTCTGGGCGTAGAGGCGCGGCCAATTCTCCAGCGCGTACTGCGCGCTGGAGAGGGAGTCGGGCCAGACGGTGGCGTAGTAGTTGCGCCACGTGCCCTCGGCGCCGGCCTTCCAATAGTTCTCGCAATTGGGGAAGTTCCACGTGATCACAAAACGCACGTGGCGGGTGGCTCCCGGCGCAACCGGAACATGCACGGCCAAGAGGCCTTCGTTGCGCGTGGCGGCCTGCTCCGGCGGGTAGGTGCGGTTCTTGAACGGTCCGGGCGTGTTCAGGTCGTGCCAGTAGACTTCCAGGTTGTCGAACCAGGCGCCCTTGAACCAGAACTGCTGCCAGCTCACCTGCACGTCGTCTTCCAGGCCGGCGTCGGTGGCAAGCGTCATGTCGCCGTAGCGCAGTTCATGCGGGCCGACGCTGTCGCTGCGCAGATGCAGCGCGTGCCCCCACGGCGTCTCCTCGACGGTGTGCAGATGATTGGCGGGAAGCGGGTTGCCCAGCACGCCGGCGAAGGTATAGGTCAGCGGCTCGGCGGTCGTGTTCGTCACTTCCAGGTCGAAGAAGGCCGCGGGGATGCTGGAGTCCTTGTCGTTGGTCGGGATGAAGGGGTTGAAGGCTTGCAGCGCCGCCCGCCCTGGGAAGGAATCATCCTCGAAATCCAGTCTGGCGATGGGGAATTCGCCGGTGAACGCGGCGCTGACGAAGTGAGGCAGGCCGGTCAGGTATTCGCGGCGCGGCCCCCAGCCGTACGAGTTGAACGCAGGCCCGTTGAGCTCGCCCTGGTACGGAGGCAGCAGGTCCGAGTTGAGGATGCGCGCCGCCACGACCTCATGGTCGTTCTCGGCGCGGATGGCGAAGTGCGAGAAGCCGTTGACGCTGCCCTTGTTGGGCCGGTTGAAGATCTCCCAGTCGATCAGGCGGCCATTGCCTGCCAGCCCGATGCTGCCGCTGCCGATCCCGCCCAGCGGAAAGCTGATCTGGCTGGTCTTGGCGCCGGTATAGACAAAATTACTCATGCAGTCCTCCTGACTTGTGAAGTAGCACGGGTTGGGCGCGGAGTAGCTCCGCAATGGGTGTAGCGCTATATGCGC